>JAJKIV010000067.1 GCA_021154285.1 Gemmatimonas sp.
CCTATGGTTTCACGACAGTCGATGGAAACGATTCCACAACAGCCCGCAGCAACTCGGTCTTCCAAAATCGGGAACGCCGCGTACAGAGCTCGGCGGATAACGCCGTGTGAGTACGTCGGTAATAACGTCAGACCCTCGGGACCGCAAGAACCCACCGGCGGAGGTGCCCCGGGACAGGGTGAATGGTGGTTACCGACTCCCGCCTCGTTTGCGGGAATCACATACTGGTGGCCATGACCCTCACTCTCATCACCCTGTTCGCCCAGCTCGCGGCCGTCTCCCCGAGGCCGACGCCTCCGGTACTGGCCTTCCCGGAGGCGGGGCTCGACGACCCCGCGGCGTATCGCGGGTACCAGACCCGGTTCTTCCGGGATGCCGCAGGTAACACGCTCCAGGTCTACCTCGACTCCCGGGCGGGCCGCGTCGTGAATATCTGGGCCGACGGGGAGAACGAGAGCATCGGCTTCACCGTCCGATCCGCCGGCAAACCGGCGACGCTCCGGTGGGGTGGCAACGGGGCGACCGTCGCATCGACCGGCGGAAACCACGCGACCCGCTCACTGGAGTACCAGCTCGCAGCGAACGGTGCACGAGTCGACCTCGGTCTCTTTCTGCTCGGATCGATGCGGGTGGAACGCGACCTCCAGTACGCCGAAAAACACCTTGGCCCGTTCGCATCGCCGGCATTCCGACTGCCCGAGATCGATGGGATGCTGGCGCGGATCGAGCGGCTCGAGCCAGCGGCGCGGTCGCGACACCTCGCCCTGCTCGGCGCGGACCAAGTGGGCACGCTTCGCGCGCGGCTGCTGCCCACCATCACGACCACCACGAGCGATTCGGTCTGGACGGCGAGGATCGTCCAACCATCGCTGGATGCGAGAGATACGCTCTCGCTCGAGCTCCGCGCCGACGCCAAGGTGTTCGCGGCGTCGAGCGCTGGCGACTCGATCTCGCTGCGCGCGAAAGCCGGGAGTCAGGTGCGGTTCTCGGTGCGCGTTTCGACCACGGGCAGGACGCTCACGCCCCTCACCCGCCAGGAGATTTTCTCTCCGGCGTTCCTGCAGTTCCTGGCGGCGGTCCAGGACTCCGGGCGCTCGGGCGGTGCCGCGGCCACCCGGGCGCGATGGCTCGAGCGCGAGGTACGCGGCGTCGAGCTGCTGTCGTCGCACGAGAAGCTCATGGCCGGTCTGCCCACCTACGCCACGTATTTCGGGCGTGACATGCTCGTGAGCGCGCTCATGATGCGGCCAATCTGGCGGCCGGAGATGTCGGAGTTCGCCGTGGCGAGCGCTTTACGAAAGCTGTCCCCCACCGGGCAGGTGAGCCACGAGGAAGCGCTCGGCGGCCAGGCTACGCGGGAGGGAGCGGCGGAATACACGCGGCTCGTCGACACCTATCTCAAGAACGCGGCTGACGGCAACCGGGCCGCGGCCGACACGGTTCTCGAGCGCGCGGGCGTGGTGCTCCGCGACCTTCGCCGCACGCGCGAGAACTACCACATGATCGATGACGAATTTCAGCTGGCGGTGCTCGCGGGCCGCTGGCTCGCCGACGCGGCGGTCACGGCGGCGCACAAGCGGGAATTCCTCGCCGACTCGTCCGACGGTGGCGGCACGCGCCTCACGCGGCTCGTTCGGGAGCTCGGTCTCGTGACGCGAATGACGGCCGCATATGCCGCCGATCCGATCCCCACGAACCTCGTGTCGTTCGAGCCGGCCGACTCGGGCCGGTGGTCTCCGGCGAGCTGGCGCGACAGCGGCGCCGGATACGGTGGTGGGCTCGGACGCTATGCCATGGACGTCAACGCGATCTGGGCACCGCACGCGCTGGAATCGATCGGACGCATTCTCACCGCCCTCGGGTCCCTGGGCGTGTCGCTCGATTCCCTCGCGGCCACGATGCCGGATCTCAAGCCTAACGCGCCGCTCGGGCGGTACGCGCGCGATGCGCAGGCGCTCCACCAGGTCGTCGAGCGATGGTACGGCGCGTCGGCGCACTTCCTCGTCAGACTCTCGCCGGCGGAGGTCAGGACGAAGGTGTCGGCGCGCCTCGCGGCGCTGCCGGCCGACGAGCGCAGTCACTGGACTCGCGTGCTCGCCGAGACGAAGGCCGACCGCGATTCTCTCGTGTTCCTGGCACTCGCGCTCGACGCGGGCGGAAAGCCTCTCGGAATCGCCAACAGCGATCCGTCGACCCGCCTCTTCCTCGGCGAGCGGGAAACTGGTGTCATGGTGGACACGGTGTCGCTCGCGGCGTCACTGCGGGACGTGCGGTTGTTCGTGCGCGCGTATCCCGTCGGCCTGCTCGTCGATCGCGTGGGGCCGGTGGTCGCGAACGATGCGTACGCGACGCCGGCGATCTGGCGGGCGTTCAGCCGCGATCGGTATCACAGCCCTTACGTCGTGTGGGGCCGGGAGGTGAACCTATTTCTGCTGGGCGCGGCGGGGCATGTGTCGGCCGCGACCAGCCACCCGGCGTACGCGCGGGAAGTGCGCGCGGCGATCGCGAAGGTGCGTCGCGCCGTGGAATTGTCGGGATTCCGGAGCGAGTTGTGGAGCTACGCGGTGCGTGGCGACCAGGTCGTCGCGATTCGCTACGGAAGCGGGGCAGACGTGCAGCTCTGGAGCACCACCGACCTGGCGGTGCAGTTCGCGCTGTCGCGACTCGGTCGTTAGGCACCAGTCATTGGAGAGAGAATGCAGGATCTCACCACGGGACCACTCACCCGACACCTGCTGAAGACGACGGGCTTCATGCTCGTCACGATGGTGTTCCAGACGCTCTACTTCCTGATCGACCTCTACTGGGTCGGCCGGCTCGGGACGGAGGCGGTGGCAGCGGTCGGCGTCGCCGGGAACCTGAGCTTCATCGTGCTGGCGCTCACGCAGATGCTCGGCGTCGGGACGACGACGGTGGTGTCGCACGCCGTCGGGCGGAAGGATCACGCGCTGGCCAAGTTCCTGTTCAACCAGTCGCAGGTGCTGTCGATGGTAGCGGGCGTGGTGTTCCTGCTGCTTGGCCTGGCGTTGCGCTCCCCGTATTCCGCCGCGATGGGTGCGGACGCGGAGACAGCGAAGCTTTCAGACGCATACCTGCTCTGGTTCATCCCGGCGCTGGCGCTGCAGTTCGCGCTGATCGCAATGGGGTCGGCGCTCAGAGCAACCGGCAACTTCAAGCCGGGGATGATCGTGTCGACGGCGAGCGTGATCATCAACATGGTGCTCGCCCCGTTCCTGATCTTCGGGTGGGGGACGGGTCACCCGTTCGGCGTCGCGGGCGCGGCGGTGTCGACGCTCATCTCGATCCTGATCGCGTGTGTCTGGTTCACGAGCTACTTCTTCCGCAAGGACTCGTACCTGCACTTCGACACCGCGCTCTGGAAGCCGAAGCTCGCCGAGTGGCGTCGGATGCTGGGGATCGGGCTGCCGGCGGGCTTCGAGTTCGGGATGATGGCCGTGTACCTGGGCGTGGTGTACGCGATTACGCGCCCGTTCGGCGCGGCGGCGCAGGCGGGGTTCGGGATCGGCCAGCGGATCGTGCAGGCGGGGTTCATGCCGGTGGTCGCGTTAGGCTTCGCCGTCGCGCCGGTGGCGGGCCAGAACTTCGGCGCCCGGCTGCCGGAGCGCGTGAAGGCGACGTTCAGGGACGCGTCGCTCATGGCGGCGGCGGTGATGATGCTGTTCGCGGTCCTGTCGCATATCGCGCCGGCGGCGCTGGTCGGGATTTTCACGAGCGACCCAGCGGTGATCGCGGTGGGCGTCGACTATCTCCGCATCGTGTCGTGGAACTACGTGGCGTCGGGGCTGATCTTCGTGGCGTCGAGCATGTTCCAGGCGATGGGTAACACGATGCCGTCGCTGATCGCATCGGCCGTGCGCATCCTGCTCATCACCATCCCGGTTGTGGTGCTATCGCGAATGCCGGGATTCCAGCTGAGCACGATCTGGTATCTGTCGGTAGCGGCCGTGATCGTGCAGTTAGCTCTCGCCATGTATCTGTTGAGCCGCGAATTCCGCGGCCGGCTGAGCGTTGCCGTTCAGACGGCGAAGGCCGCGTAGGGTACGGGAGGGCATATGCGAACCGGATCGTGCATGCTGCTGGCGGCGCTCCTGGCCGCCGCCGGATGCGGCGGCAGCGGGGGCAGCTACGGATCGGGACCGACCAACACTGGCGGGAGCACGTCGACGCAGATCGCGGTCAAGAACAATCTGTTCGACCCGTCGTCCACGACGGTCCCGGTGGGGAGCACGGTGACGTGGACGTGGGCAGCGGGGTCCGTCCTTCACAACGTCACGTTCTCTGACGGTCCCAAGTCGGCCGACCAGTCCTCAGGCACGTACGCGCGCACGTTCAACACGGCTGGGACATACTCGTACAACTGTACGATTCACCCGGGGATGAACGGCTCGGTGAAGGTGCAATAAAAAGCCCCGTATGGGGTCAGACTCCTCGTTCATCGTTCCAGCGCACGGCATCGCGCGTATCGTACCGGCATCGCGGTTCGCAACCGCAAGCCGGAAGCACGACGAGACGGATCTGGCTGAAACCGCGGGATCCGACTTTCCGCATGCGATCGCCGTTCGGCATCGCGATCCGGAAAGATGGGAAACGGCAAGACCTAACGCGGATTTCGAGCATCGATGACGCTGATGTTCGCAGATTTGCTCCGTGCGCGGCGACAACTCCGACGGCACGGCCGGTCTCTCATCGCTTCTTTTGTTCGATGACCTCGGGACGCATGAGCGTCCCGAGGTCATTCACTTCTCAATCCAGGCTAGTGAGGAGCGGATCCATCAGGGCCGAGGAGCGATCCTGATGCATCCGAGTGATCCTGGGTGGATCCGCCAGGTCGCTCAGGTCCCGAAGCGCGTTCACGGAACCCGCCCGCAAGCACCGCAACCGTGAGGCTCGTCAACACGACTACCAGGAGGCCACCGCGAAGGTTCGTCGCCTGCGAGACGAACCCGATGAGCGGTGGACCGGCGAGGAAACCCGTGTAGCCGAACACCGATACAGTCGCGATCGCGGTCCCGGGCGTCGTGCCAGCGAGCGAGCCGGCCCTGGCAAGCATGAGCGGGAATGCGACGGAGAAGCCCGCGCCGACCGCGCCGAAGCCGACGATCGCCGCCCAGGAGCTTCCCACCACGAGCGCGGCGCCGAGGCCTAACGCGGCGAGCACGCCCCCGCCGCGCACGAGCGGCATCGCACCGAAGCGGAGCGTCAGGGCGTCTCCCGCAAAACGGCCCGTCGCCATCGCCAGCGAGAATGCCGCGTAGCCGGCGGCGGCGGCTCCAGGTGTCGCGCCGGTGACGTCGCGCAGGTAGAGCGCGCTCCAGTCGGCCATCGCGCCCTCGCCGAGCAGCACGCAGAACGCCATGGTGCCTAACGTCAGAAGGATGCCGCGCGGACGCGCCGGCGCGGCCTCGCCCGTATCCACGTCCGCGGAGGCCGGAAGCATGCCGCCGGTGACGAGCACGGCCAGCAACCCGGCGATGAGCGCGGTCGTCACCAAGTGGGTGGCGACCCCGACGCCGTGGTGGGCGACGACGCCGCCGATGGCCGACCCGGCGAGACCGCCGGCGCTCCACAGCGCGTGGAAGCTGGACATGATCGGCCGACGGTACGCGCGCTCGACCGTCGACGCCTGCGCGTTCATCGCGACGTCGAGTGTACCATGGCCAACGCCAAGCGCCACGAGCGCAAGCACGAGTGCGACCGTATTCGGGGCGAGCGCGGGCAGGAGCAGCGTCGCACCGAAGATCGCCGCGCCGACCCGCGTCACGGGGCGGCTTCCGTAGCGTGTGGCGAGATGGCCCGCACGCGGCATGGCCACGAGAGCCCCCACGGCGACGCCGAGCAGCGCGATGCCGAGCGCGCCTTTGCTGAGCCCGAGCTTCGCCTGCACCGCCGGAATGCGGACGAGCCAGTTCGCGGTGGCCGCGCCGTTGATGAAGAAGATCGCCGCGACCGACGCCCGCGCCAGCTTGAGCTGGCGATTGACGCCGGTGGCGCGGGTGGCGCCGGTGGCGCCTAACGCCATGTCGTCGATCGATGCCGCCGTTTCCGTCACCGTCATCCTACGCGACCACGGCCATGGGCGGTTCGTGCTCCGCCACCGCGTGCTCGCGCACCGTCAGCCAATCCGTCCGAACCTTCTCCCATTCCTGAATAACGAACCCGTGGCGGTCGAAGAGCGCCCGGATCTCCGGCGTCCCATATTCAGCGATTTCCTCCAGAACAGGAACCAGGACACTCAGCGCATCGTCACTCATGACGGTTCGCCGCGCGATCTCGCTGATCCGTCGCACCTGGGACACCGCGATGGTCAGGCCTTCTCCGCGATTGACGTGCAACATCACGTGGAGGTCGGAGCTGCCATCGCCCACGTAGACGACGTGGTTGCGCGGCAGCCCGAGCGTGATGCGAAGCTCGTCGACCGCTTCGACCTTCCCGTAGCCGGACGCGACGCGCGTGATGGACTCGATCTCGCCGGTGCCAGGTGCGTACGTGAACTTCGTGCCGCGAATGTGGGAGCGCGGCAGCAGCCCGTCGAGTGCGGAGTGCACGACTTCCTCGGGCGCCGCCGAAACAACGTGCATGTCGAAGCGGTAACCGTCGATGCCCTCGGCCAGCACTCGCGCAAGCTCGCCGATGTGGCGCTTGAGTCGGATGCGCCGGCCGACCTCAATGAGGTCGTCGCGCCGAACGCGCCGGAACTCCGGGTCGTGACGAATCAGATAGGCGAGCTCGGCCCCTTCCTGTACGAGGTTGAGGCGCGATAACCCGGCGACGCGCTCGTCGAACCCGCTGATGCCCAACAATTCGCTCAACAGGCGGCCGGAATCGTTGAAGCTCAGCGTCTGGTCGAAATCGCTGACCAGAAGATACGGCTTCATGTGCGGCCTCCTGCGGTCTTGCCTAACGTACCCATACTTCCTCGCTGCTTCTCCTGTCGTGTAATGGTCACCTGTAATCAAACGCGGCCCGGGGCCGGCAGTCCAATACATCTTTGGTGAGCGGTGATACCTTATAGGTAAGATGGAACTCCGCCACCTCCGGTACTTCGTCGCTGTCGCCGAAGAGCTCCACTTCGGCCGGGCGGCCGCGCGGCTGCACATCGCGCAGCCGCCGCTCTCGCGTCAGATCCGCGACCTCGAGCGCGAGGTCGGCACGCCGCTGTTCGAGCGCGTCGCTCGCGGCGTAGAGCTCACGGCCGCGGGACGCGCGTTTCTCCCCGAAGCTCGCCTCACACTCGCCCAGGCGGCGCGTGCCCAGCGCACCGCCGAACGTGCAGCACGGGGAGAGATCGGGCGGTTGCGCGTCGGCTTCGTCGAAGCCGCCGCCTACGCGCGCGTGCTCCCCGAAGTGCTCGGCTTCTTCCGGATGCACCTGCCGAACATCGGGATCTCGCTCTTCGAGATGGACGCCCACGCCCAGGCCGACGCGTTCCGCGACGGGCGCATCGACCTCGGATTACTTCACAGCGTGCCGGCAGACGCGGACCGTCTGCTCCACGTGGAGCTCGTGTACACCGATCCCATGATCGCCGCAGTGCCCGGTACGCATCGGGTCGCGAGCCAGACCCGCGTCGCGCTCGGCGCGTTTGCCGCGGAGTCGTTCGTCTTCTTCCCGCGCACCGACGCGCCGCGTCTCTACGACGACATCATCGCGAGCTGTCGCGCTGCCGGCTTCAACCCGCGCGTCGTACAGGAAGCGACCGCGTGGCACACGCTCGCGAGCCTCGTAGGCGCGGGCGTCGGACTCGCGTTCGTGCCGATGTCGCTCACGAGCTTTCAGATCCCCGGGGTCGTATATCGATCCGTCCGCGCGCTGTCGGTCGGGATGGAGATGTCCGCGGTGTGGCGACGTGGTGACAAGTCGCCCGTGCGGGAGCGCTTCGTCACGACTCTGCGAGCGGTGGCTCGTACGCAGGTTGATCAGCCGGAACAGCACCGTGCTGCGTCGCGACGTACGCGCCAATGAGATTGGCGTGATGCAGTAGTGCGTCGTCCGCAGTGCCGTTCAGCAGGCCGGCCAGCAGCACGGCGAGAAACCCGTCGCCCGAGCCGACCGTGTCTCGTACCTCGACCTCGAATCCCGGGTGCTCGGACCATCGCCCGTCGCGCAACAGCGCGGCACCATGTGGGCCGCGCGTCACGCACACCGTGTAACAGCGGAAAGTCGCCGCGAGGGTGGCGGTGATCCGCTGCAGATCGCCGCGGAGATCGAACCACGACGCCAGACGCCGCATTTCCTCCTCGTTCAGCTTCACGACGTCGGCACGCCGGAGTGAGTCACGGACGATCTCGCGGTCGTCGTAGGGAGGCCGCAGGTTCACGTCCAGCACCTTGAGCGCGCGCGTGTCGAGCATCCGCCGCAGCGTGTCGCGCGTCACGCCGTTCCGCTGGGCCAGCGTCCCGAAGACGATGGCCTGCGCGGCAGCCGCGCGGTGGAGCAGCGTGGGGGTCGTCTCGAGATTATCCCATGCCGCGGGCTCGAGGATGTCGTACGCGGCGTTCCCGTCGTCGGCGACGGAGACCCTAACGAATCCCGTCGGGAGCGATGGGTCGACCTGCACCAGGTCGGTGCTGACGCCGAAGCGCGCGACGCGCCGGCGAGCCTCATCGCCGAGCTGGTCGGCGCCGACGCGGGTGAGCATCGTGACGGCAGCACCTGCGGCGCGCAGATGACAGGCAACGTTGAAGGGCGCGCCGCCGAGGAAGAGACCGGCCGGCAGGGCGTCCCAGAGCAGCTCCCCGACGCAGAGGATCTCGCCCCGTGACTCTGCTGGCGACGTAAACGGCATACAACAATATTGCGTGAATGACCACTGGCGCGCCGGATCCGTCGGGTCTGAGTGGTCGGATCATCTCGCATTTCCGCGTGCGGGAACCGCTGGGCGCGGGCGGCATGGGCGTGGTGTAGACTAGTTAGGCAGTCAGAAGTCGATTCGCGTCACAAGCCGGAACTGAATGCCGTCGAGGTCGGACCCACCGCTCGCCAGAGCGATCTTCGAATAGAAAACGTCCGTGCCGATGTGAATTTCGGGACGCCCGGTGTAATACAGCCCGACCTGCGCGGTCCGATAACCGCCCGCGATGTTGCCGGTCTTCCCCGAGCCGGCCTGGCCACGGTAGCCGAGCGTCAACCCGAGCGGCACCTCGCTGCGCTTGGCAAAGTCGAACCCGACGAGTACGCCGAACGTCGTGAGCGACTTGTTCTGGGAATTTTCGTGCGCTCCGCCAGGCTCGAGCTCGCCGCTCACGCCAACCCACGGCGCAATCCCCCACGCCCCGCGGAGACCGACGGACCAACGGTTCACGGGGTAGCTCCGGAGCAGCGCTCCTGATTTCGACTCCGGATCGTATGTGCTATCCGCAACCTGTTCCGCGAATCCAAACGGATCGACGTCGTATTGCGTGTTGCTCCGATAGTCAGCCACGCCCGACACGATGAAGTTCGACCGATGCACGATCGGGACAGTGGCCCCGAACGACGTGCCGAACGCAGCGGATACGCCGGTCGCGACGAGCGATGGGATGCTCGTGCCGAGCCGCCCGATGCCGCCCGCGCTGATTCGCAGCGCGAGCCACTTGGCGACCGCCTGTTGGTACTCGAAGTCGACGAGCAGGAAGCCGATACTGCCGTTGATGGTCTTGATCGTATCACCGGCCAGATTGCGCACGGGGATCGAGAGGTTGACCGCCGAACCTCCACCGGTCGAATTCTGGAAGAACGTCGTGGCGAATGGATCGTCGACGACACTCGACGGCATGAACCGGAAGCCACTGAGGCAGCGGTGACACGTCGAGTCGCTCTGGGCCTCGGCAGTGGTGGCAGACAACGCAATGAGCCCGAGCGCGGTCACTGTGAGGTGGGAGCGCATGCGACATGCATGCGCGCATTCCGCGACCTGGACGAGTGTACCTTGGCTTATCGCCGAATTGATGCTGGGTTGATGTTCGACGGCGCGTCGGACCGTGCCCGAACGACCCCGAAGTACACGAGCTGCGGGGAGAACGGACGCCCGGTGGGATCGCGGCCGGTGATCTGTGCCCGATAGAGCCCTGCGGCGACCGGCGCACCGGCATCAGTCGTTAGGTTCCACTCCACGGCCCAGCCGGCGACCGGCGTGAGCGCGCGAATCGTCGAGCCGTCGGACTTCTGGATCTGGATCAGCGATCGCGGCGGCACGTTGAAGATGCGGAGCGTCGTGGCCTGCGCGCTCATCTGGATCGCGCGCGGGCCGCGTTCGCGAACGGCGAGCGAATCGAGCGGCGGCGGGAGCTGCCTAACGCCTGTCACCGCGCTCCCCTCGGCGCGCACCTCGTACAGGCGCGACAGTGCCTCGCCCAGCGATGGGTCGAGGTTTACCGCACGCTGGAACGCATCCGCCGACGGCCGGACGGGACCGGATTCCGCCAGGACCGTCCCGAGGTTGAACCAGCCCGTCGCGAGGCTTGGCTGCTCGGCGAGTGCGGCACGGTAGGCCTTGATCGCCTCGTCGCGGCGGCCGTGAGCCTGGAGATAGTCCGCGTAGTCAGCGCGAACCCAGGCGAGCGCAGGCTGGAGGGACAACGCGCGCTGGTAGAGATGGTCGACTGTTGCCGGATCGCGACCGGCGCGCTCGTATGCCTGTGCGAGCGCACGCAACCGATCGGGGCGACCGGAGTCGATGCGGACGGCCCGCTCGAGCGCACGAATGGCGTCGGCCGTCTTGCCGAGCTGCGTATACGCGACGCCGAGCAGGAAGTGTGCTTCGCCTCGCGTGGTGTCGGCGCCTAACGCTCGATCGAGCTTCGCCGCGGCGGCCGTCAGCGCCCCCGTATTCGTGGCGAGCGTGGCATAGACGATGCCGCCCATCCCCTGGTAGATCCCGGCGTCGGACCCGGTCTTGTCGCGGTCGAAGAACGGCTCGATCGGTGAGTCGCCGGTGCGCGCGACGGTGGGCGGTGGAGCGCCGGGCTGCGTCACGCGAATCCAGTGATCGGTGAACGTCCCGTGCGGGACGCCTCGCTCCCCGACCTTCGGCATGTGACAGCTCACGCAGTCCGCGTCGGGCGCGTGGTCGGCCAGCGATGCCGATCGCGTTAGGCGTTTCGCTAGTGAATCGGGACGATGGCAGGTCTGGCACACCAGGCTGCGCGACCCGGCCGCCGGCGGTGGCTGGTGAGGATCGTGGCACGTGGCGCACTCGAGGGGCCGCGCCGTGCTGCGCGTCGCGAGAAAGCACGCACTCTGCCGCAGCCGATCGGCATGCGACACGATATCGATGCTGCCGGCCTGCTTGAAGAACGCCCACTGATCGCGAAGGGGCTGCGACGCCAGGTAGCTGAACTCGTCCTTCCCTTCCCGCAGCACCGAAACGGCCGTGTGCACGTGACACTGCTCGCAGATGTCCATCCGTCGCGCGAGCGGCAGGCGCGCCGGGTTCACGATCGTGTTGTCGTAACCGCTGTCGGCTTTTGCGCCCGCCGTTCGCTCCTTCACATGAAGCGCTCCGGGACCGTGACAGCGCTCGCACCCTATGCCCGGCCGGACCTCGGCGTACTTCCCCTCGGCAAAAGGCAGCGGACTGGGATAGCTCGCGTGACACGCGATGCATCGGTCGGGCATCACGCGATCGAAGCGCGCGTTGCTGACGCGATAGCCCGGACTGAAATCCCAGCCGTGCTCACTGTACCACGTCAGCGGCAGCTGGAAGAGCCGGCCGTTCTCGGCAGTGAAGTACGTTCGCGCGACGTTGCCGCTGCCCGTCACGTAGTCCATGCGGCGCTTGAGCTCGTGCAGACGTTTCCCATTGGGTCCGGTGAGAAACTCGGTCTGGTAGAGTTGGCCGCCTTCTTCGTCGACGGAATACGAGAAGCCCGTCGCGTCGTGCGCGATCGGCGCAGGGAGCGCCTTCTCGACGCGCGTCGCGGCGGTCCACTGGTGGAACGACTGCGACATGGCATGCTGTCGGTACGCCGTGGTCTCTTGCGCGTGACAGCTCGCGCAGGCGGAGTCGCCGACGTACGCGGTGAGCGCGGAGACGTTTCGGAATAGCGGCGACGGCTCGTCAGGCAGCGGTGGTGCGGCAGCGGCGGAGCTTTGGCCTCGCTGCTCGCATGCAGCCAGCACGACGATCGCCGTCAACACCAGCGGGAACCTATGCCACGATGATGTGGGTGTACGCATCATCGACAGTGGATGCGCGCTGCGCCGCGGTTTGTCCAGACGGAGTGGCGGAGAACGCACCTCCCTCGCCAGGAATCACCTCGCGCGTCTAGATTGGCCGGACACACCCGGCAGAGGAGGCATCGCGTGCAGAACTTCTCGGGATGGGAACGGAGCAAGCTGGAGAGGCTCACCGAACTGCAGTCGCGAACGATCGAGGGTGTTGGGATGCTGCTTTCGACTCCCGCTTCACCCGAGGAGAAAGTCGCGGAAGTGGAGGCGCTCGTGCAGCACTTTCGCGAGCTGAAGAACGCGCTGACCGACGGTCAAGCTCCGACAGCCCGCTGACCTCGCGGAAGCGCCTGGCTACGGTGGAGGCCGCAGGCACCGCTTCGCGGGTTTACAGCCTCGTCCGTCCGTTGCGGCGCGCGGTGTGCATGCCTAACGCGTAGGAGCGTGCGCCGTCACCGGCGGCGCGCGCAGCGTTGGTCAGGCATCCTGGGAGGGCTCAGTGAGCAAACACAAGCGAGACGCACGCGGGTCAGAGGTGGCGACCGGAAGCAAGGCCGAGCCAATCGACGAGATCGACTCGCCCGAGCGAGTCTCGACTGGCGGGCACATGGACCCGACGGTACAAGGCGAACTGCCGAGCGACCGCCACGGCGCGGGGACTGCCGAGCGCAACCGCGATCGAGACGCGGGACTCGGCGAGGGACTCCCGCACGAGGGCGCCGATATTCCGGACGCCGAAACCATGGGAGGCCGAGAGTCGAGCGCGCGAGCTGGCCGGCAGATCCTCGACGCGGTCGAGGAGCGCGCGCCGAGCACGGATCGCGGCGACCGGGACAGATCGTAAGGCCGACGGATCACCGACATCGACGCTTCTCAGTCGGCATCCGGGCTCACGTCGCTGGAGCGAGATCGCCAGTCGCCGTCGTTTCCTTGCGCGCAAGCTGCTTCTCCACGCGCCGGTTGAACGGATCGAGGTACGTGTAGATCACCGGCGTGATGTACAGCGTGATCAGCTGAGAGAACAGCAAACCGCCGACGACGACGATGCCGAGCGGCCGCCGAGATTCCGCACCGGCGCCGGTGGCCATCGCGACCGGGAGCGAGCCCACGAGCGCGGCCATCGTCGTCATCATGATTGGCCGGAAGCGCACGTGCGCCGCCTGCACAATGGACTCGGAGGCCGGAAGGTGCTCCTTGTGCTCGACCTCGAGCGCGAAGTCCACCATCATGATCGCGTTCTTCTTCACGATCCCGATGAGCAGAATGATGCCCACGAACGCGAACACGCTGAGCTCCACGCGGCAGACGAGGAGCGCCAACAGCGCGCCGAACGCGGCGAACGGGATGCCGGAGAGAATCGTGAGCGGGTGGATGAAGCTCTCGTACAGAATGCCTAACACGACGTAGATCACGAACACGGCGAGGACCACCAGCACCATGAGGCCGGACTGCGTCGACTGGAACACTTGCGCCGTTCCGGAAAAGCCCGTCGTTAGGCCGGCCGGCAGGTTCTGCATCGCGAGCCGCTGCACCTCCGCAGTGCCCTCACCCAACGACACGCCGTCGGCGAGGTTGAACGACACCGTCACCGACGGCAACTGACCCGAGTGGTTCACCGCCACCGGACCTGACGATTTGTGCAGCGTGGCGAGCGTGCTGAGTGGAACGAGTCGGCCCGTGCTCGACTTCACGAATAGCAGGTCGAGCGCGGAGATGTCCGTCTGATACTGCGGCAGCAGCTCGAGGATGACGAAGTACTCGTTGCTCGGCGTGTAGATCGTGGACACCTGCCGAGACCCGTACGCGTCGTACAGCGTCGACTCGATCTGATCGATGCTCACCCCGAACGTCGCCGCGCGCGTTCGGTCGATGTTCACGCTGATTTGCGGGTTGTTGAGCTGCAGGTCGCTCGTCACGTCCTGCAGCTTGCTGGAGTGGCGCGCCGCGTTGGTCAGCTTTTCCGCAGCAGGATACAGCGTGGCGACATCCGTGCCCTGCATCGTGAACTGATACAGACTCTTCGATGTTCGCCCGCCAATTTGAATTGCCGGCGGAATCTGCGGATATGCCGTGATGCCCGGGAGCCGCGCAAGCTTGCGACGCAGCTCGGTCACGACATCGGCCACATTCGCGCGCTCACCGAGGGGCTTGAGCGTCACGATGAGGCGGCCGGTATTCGCCGCCGAGTTGCCCCCGCCTGAGCCCCCGGCGGTAGACATGAGGGCGTCCACGTTAGGGTCCGCCTGCACGATGTCGGCGACCTGCCGCTGCCGCTTCACCATGTCCTCGAACGACGACCCCTGCGCTGCCTCGGTGGTGATGTTGAGCGAGCCCGTGTCCTGCGTCGGGATGAAGCCGGTCGGCACCAGCTTCAGCAGAACCCCGGTGCCCACGAGCACCAGCACCGAGAAGACCATCATGAGACCGCGGTGCAGCATCGCCCAGTCGAGCGTCCGCTTGTAGAGGTCGAGCATCCAGTCGTACGCGCGCTCGGTCGCGTTGTACATCCGCCCGTGCTTCACCTCACCGTGCTCGCGGAGGAACCGGCTCGACAGCATCGGCGTGAAGGTGAGCGACACGACACCGGAGACGAGAATCGCCGCCGCGATCGTGATCGCGAACTCGCGGAAGAGCCGCCCGATGATGCCCGGCAGGAAGATGATCGGGATGAAGACGGCCGTGAGCGATAACGTCATCGACACGATCGTGAAGCCCACCTCCCGCGCACCGTCGATCGCGGCCGTCATCGGCGGCTTCCCCATCTCGAGATGCCTGACAATGTTCTCGAGCATGACGATGGCGTCATCGACGACGAACCCTACCGCCAGCGTCAGCGCCATGAGCGATAGGTTGTCGAGACTGTAGCCGAGCAGTTCCATCACGCCAAAGGCGCCGAGAATCGACATCGGTAGCGCGAGACTCGGGATGACGGTCGCCCAGAGGTTCCTCAGGAAGAGGAAGATGACCATCACGACGAGCGCGAGCGTGAGCAGCAGGGTGAACTTCACATCCTGCACCGACTCCTTGATGCCCTGCGACCGGTCGAACAGGGTGTTGACGTGAATGCCGGTCGGTACCTGGGACTTGAGTCGTTCCATCTCGGCCTGCACGCGCTCCGCGACCGCGACGGTGTTCGTGCCCGGCTGTCGCTGCACCGCGAGAATGACGGAGCGGGCGCCGTTGTACCAGCTCGCGCTCTTGTTGTTCTCGATGTCGTCGAGCACCCTGCCTAACATGTCGAGCCGGACGGCAGCGCCGTTCCGGTAGACGACGCTCATCTGACGGAAACCGGCCGCGTCGTTGAGCTGACCGTTCGCCTGGAGCGTGTACGCCGTCTTGGGACCCCACAGCACGCCGGTGGGCTGATTGACGTTCTGCGAATTGATAGCGGCGGCGACTTCGTCGATGCCGATCTTGCGGTAGGCGAGCGCCACGGGATCGACCTGCACACGGACGGCGTATTTCGCCGCGCCGTACACCTGCACCTGCGCCACGCCATCGATCGTCGACAGCCGCTGCGCGATCATCGTTTCGGCCACTTCGTCGAGCTGCTGGATCGGAACCGTACTGGTCGTGAGCGCGAACAGGACGATCGATGCCGCCG
>JAJKIV010000068.1 GCA_021154285.1 Gemmatimonas sp.
ACGCCCTTGCGCCGCCACGCGCCGCGCGGTCACCGCCCAGACTGCCCCGGCGAGTCCTGTCCGAACAAGACATCGAGTCATAGACGGGAGACGTCATAGGCGCCGCCCGTTTGCACAACCCGTTACACACGCATCGTCCTTCCTTGCAGTCGGTGGAGCCTTCATTGTTCCCACCTCAACCCCTCGAGGGCAATCATGGTCGGGCTGTCCGCGTTATGGATGCCGATCCTCGTGTCGGCCGTGTTGGTGCTCATCGCGCTCGCGATCATTCATATGCTGCCGGGCTGGCACAAGAGCGACATGGCGGCCGTTCCGGGCGAGGACACGGTCATGGAAACGCTGCGCGCTCTCAACCTGCAGCCGGGTGAGTACCGTTTCCCGTATGGCAATACCACGAAGGAAATGGAGGCGCCGGTGTTCGTCGAGAAGACGAAGGCAGGCCCGGTCGGGACCATGACCATCCGGCCGAGTGGCGAGCTGCCCTTCGGCAAGATGATGGGCCAATGGTTCGTGTACTCGCTGCTGGTAGCTGTGCTGGTAGGCTACATCACGAGTCGCACGCGTGGGCCCGGCGCGCCGTTCCTCGAAGTGTTCCGCGTGAGCGCCACGGTCGCGTTCTGCTGCTACGTGGTCGCGCTCTGGCAGAGCTGGATCTGGTGGGGCAAGAGCACGCGATTCACGCTCACATACTCGGTGGACGGTGTCGCGTACGCACTCGTGACGGGCGCGACGTTCGCCCTGCCCGGCGTGGCGGTCGTTAGGCACGGCCCGTGGTCAATCGACGATGAACAGCGTCGCGCCGGTCGGGCTCGAGGATCGGTGTGCCTCGGCACCATCGGCCACCTGGTAGCTCACGCCGGGACGAAGGTGGAATCGCCGGCCGTCACGAAGCTCGGTCTCGAGCTCACCGGCGAGGCAGAGCAGGATGTGTCCCTTCTCGCACCAGTGATCGGCGCGGTAGCCTGGCGAGTACTCCACCATGCGAACGCGGATGGGACCGAACTGCCTGGTGCGCCACAGGGCCGTGCCGGCCTCGCCGGCGTGTTCGGTGGGCGGGATTGTGGCCCAGTCGGTGGTGCCGAATGGAATCTGGGTAATCTGCATAACGATCACGTAATGGTCGACGCCTAACGCCCGCTATGGTGTGTGAGCGGAGGCGACGGCATAGTGCAGGCTGACCTGCCCCGACGGAAACTGCTCGACACGCTGAAGCGCGAGCGAGGTTCGCGGCCACGTTGTAGCGGACTGGCCGCATCGGATGTCTGATGACGAGTGAGAATGAGTCTAGCGCGCCTTTCACTGAGGACCTCAGCCTCAGGCGCGGCCGCGGCGTCAAACGCGCGAGCTGCTCGAGATGGAGCCTGAATGGGGGCTACTCGGCCGCTTTCGCGACGCTCCGTCCCATGTGCGGACATCCCGAGGATATACGAGGCGAGCATGGCGCCGAGCAAGTCGTTTCGACACACGGACTTCCAGCGACAGCGAACAGGCACGTTCTTTCCATAGGTAGAGCGCCGAGCACTGTCGAGTATTCTCTGTGAAAACCATGTCCGAGTCTTTCGCTCTGGCCGTTCGAGACGCGCGCTACGGCGTGCGCTCACTCCGACGCCAGCCGTCGTTCGCCCTGACCGTCATCCTCACACTGGCGCTTGGCATCGGAGCGACGACGACGATCTACACGCTCTTCGACGCACTCGTGTTCCGGCCGCTGCCGGTCCCACATCCCGAGCGCCTCGCCATCGTCGGCGACCCCGCGAAAGTCGGCTCGAATTGGTTTGGGCCCCCACAGGTCGACTACGCGTCGTATCCCCTGTACAAGGACGTGAGAGACGGCAGTCACACCCTCTCGGGTCTCTACGCCTCGGGCATAGTGAACGTCGACCTCGCCGTGCCAGGCGCCGACTCGGCTACGGCGGAACACCCGGCCGCGCGCGCCGTGTCCGGGAATTTCTTCTCGGTGCTCGAGCTTCACGCGTTCGCGGGGCGCACGTTCAGCGACGCCGACGATCGCGCCAGTGCGGATCCGGTGGCCGTGCTCAGCTACGCCTACTGGCAACGACGTTTCGGCGGCGAGCGCTCGGCGGTGGGCACCACGCTCACCCTGAGCGGCGTACCGGTGACCGTCGTCGGGATCGGGCCGCCGGGCTTCACGGGTGACATCGTGGGAGAGAGCACTGACCTCTGGCTCCCAATGTCCGTCGTGCCGCGCCTGCCGCACAACCAGACGCTCCTCGACGACCGCACGGCATCATGGCTGCAGATGATGGGGCGATTGGCGCCCGGCATCACACTCGATCGCGCGCGTGCGGAGATCCCGACGATCGTGCTGAACGCCGCGCGCAGCCACATCGCCGGGCAGGATCTGATCGAGTTCAACCACGACATCGACACGAATCCGGTGCGCGTGGAATCCGGCGCGCGAGGGTTTTCGTCGCAGCGCCTCGCGTACGCGTCGGCACTCGGCATTCTCATGGCGGCGGTTTCGCTGCTCGCCCTCGTCGTGTGCGCGAACATGGCCAACCTGACACTCGCCCGCGCGGTGGCGCGTGGACGGGAGCTCACGGTGCGAATGGCGTTAGGTGCCGCACGACGACGACTGATCGTGCAGCTCCTCATTGAAAGCGCGGTGATCGGCGTTTTCGCCGCCGCGCTTGGTCTGCTCGCGAGCGCGTGGGGCACGTCCGCGCTGCTCGCGCTCGCCGATTCGGTGATGTTCCTCGATGTGCACGCCGACGCTCGCGTGCTCGCCTTCGCGGCCGGCGTCACGGTGCTCTCGGTGCTCCTGTTCGGCCTCGTGCCCGCGGTACACGCGACGCGCCTCGACGCCGCGACCACGCTGCGCGCGCAGGGGCGCGGGCTGGTGGGCATCCGTGGACGACTTGGGAAGTCACTCGTCGCCGCGCAGATCGCGCTCTCGACGCTGCTGCTGGTAGGCGCCGGTCTCCTGGTGCAAAGCGCGCGTCGGCTGTTGAGTGCCGATCTGGGCGTCGACCGCGACCACGTCATCGCGGTGAATATCCATCTCGGGAATACGAACTACGCGGGAGACCGGCTCCAGCAATACCGCTATGACCTCGAGCGTCGAGCGATGCAGGTGCCGGGTGTCGTGGCCACGAGCTACACGCACAATGGACTGCTTGGCCCCGGACGTTCGCTCGTCAACATCGAGATCCCGGGCGTCGTCGCGCGGTCCGATGCCGAGTCCTCGATCATCGCCAATCTCGTGGGCGCGGGCTATGTGAGGGCGACAGGTGCTGCGCTGCTGAGCGGCCGTGATTTCGACGCGAGCGATGAACGGCCGGGGATGCACCACGCGATCATCAATGCGACGATGGCGCGCGCCTACTTCACGAACCGCGCTCCCATTGGCCAGCTGATCACGGTGGACAGCGTCGTGTACACGGTGGTCGGTGTCGTCCGCGACCTCGCGGAGCGAGACGTGCGCTCGGCGCCGGTGCGGAGCATTTACCTGGCGCAGGCAGCTGGTGAGCACATGGGTCCCGCGTTCCAGCTGATTGTTCGCACGAGCGGCGCCCCCGCGCGTTCCCTCGAGCCGCTGCGCAACGCGCTGCGCGGCGTCGACCCCGCGGTTCCCTTCGAGCTCGAGCCGCTCACGCAGCGGCTGCGCGCATCGGTCCGTGAGAGCTTGTTGCTGACGAACATGACGCTCGCGTTCGGCCTCGTCACGCTGCTCGTCGCCGCGCTCGGGCTCTACGGCGTCACGTCGTACGCGACGACTCGGCGCACGAGCGAATTCGGGCTGCGCATGGCGTTAGGCGCGTCGTCGGCGTCGGTGACCGGGATGGTGATGCGTGAGGCGTTGACGGTTACCGCGGTCGGCATCGGCATCGGTCTTCCGGTGGGTGTCGGGGCAGCGCGGCTCATTCGCAGTCAGCTTTTTGGCGTGAGCTCGGTCGACCCGGCATCGCTCAGCATCGCGGTGGTGATGCTCGTGCTCACGGCGCTGCTGGCGAGCTGGGTACCGGCGCGACGCGCGGCAGCAGCGGCGCCGGTCGATGCATTGAAGGTCGATTAGTCAGCGCCTTTCCCTCGACGGCTAGCGCGACACACTCGCCAACAGCCCGTCGAGCGCCGCGCGGTCGAGGTAGCGCCCCGACCGGATCACCCCGCGAATCCGCCCCACGGCCCGAATGTCGGCGAGCGGATTCGCGTCGAGCAGGACGAGATCCGCAACCTTCCCCGGCGCGATGCTGCCGGCGTCACGCTCGAGGTGGAAAAACTGCGCCGGGCCGAGCGTCGCCGCCCACAACGCGCGACGCGGACTGAGGCCGCCATCGCGCACGAGCAGATCCAGCTCGTCGTGCACCGCGAAGCCAGGATAGGTGAGCGGCGTGCCGAGGTCGGTCCCGGCGAGAATCATGATGCCCGCGGAGTCGGCGCCGGCGAGCCGCGCAGCCGCGAGCTTGTACAGCGCCACCCAATCCGGTTGCGACCCTTCCATTTTCTTCATCTCCATCTGGCTGCGCCAATGACGCGCGAGCAATGGGTCGAGGTATCGATGCCGTGGGTCAGCGGGCGCGCTCGTCCCCTCGATCATCGCGATCGCGAGACTGTCCGGCATGCGCCGGAAGCCCGCGCCCGCGATGAGCGTCGGCACCAGCGCCGTGTGATTGCGAACGAAGCGCGCGTACAGGCTCGCGCGATCGGCCGGCGTCATCTCGTCGAGCGACGACACCCAATGGTCGTTCGCGAACCCGAGGATCTCGTGCTCGAAGCTCGCCTGGCCCGAGTCGGACGCCTGAGCCAGACTCACGCGCTGCGGCGTATGGCCGACGACCCGGATGCCTCGCCTGCGTGCCTCGGAGAGAAGCGCGAAGTACGCGTCGGGGGGCGGATCGTTCCGCACCTTGAGCAGCTTCACGCCTAACGCCGCGACGTGCGCGACCGCGGCGCGCGCCTCCTCCGGCGTCGCGACGGGGATGCGTTCGCTCAAGTCACGGGCTGCCACCGTATCGCCGCTCTGTGTGAGCATACCGCGCACCGCGCTGAGCCAGCCTGCGTTCTCGACGATCGGCCCAGTCATCTCGATGCGAGGACCTACGAGCGTTCCGGCGGTGACGCTGTCGCGCCACGAGCGTACCAGGTCGAACTTCCCGCCCATGTCGCGGACGCCCGTGACGCCATTCGCGACGAGCAGCGCGAGCGCCGACCGGCCGCCCATGCCGAGATGCACGTGCATGTCCCAGAGTCCGGGAATCATGTAGGCACCGCGCGCGTCGATCGTGCGGGCCCCGGCCGCTGCGCTGGTCGTGATCGCGCGAATGCGGTCGCCCTCAATGACCACCGTGCGATCCGGCCGCACGGTGCCGCTCTCGACATCGACGACGTTGACGTGCCTGATCGAGACCTGTGACGCAGCGCGCGACGAGAAAACAACAAGAAGCGTGATGCCGAGCGTGGCGGCCGAACACATACGAGTCACTGGGAAGCTCATGGATGTCAGCCGCCGACCACGGTAATGACGTGCGCAACGGCGTGGCCGAGCATGACGAACTCGAAGCCATAGGCGGCGTAGATCCACCCCAGGACCA
>JAJKIV010000069.1 GCA_021154285.1 Gemmatimonas sp.
ACGGGCAAGTGGACTGGCGACTGGCGACTGGCGACTGAACAGACAGGGAACGGGGAACCGGGAACAGTGACTCCTCTTGGAGCCTCTGTTCCCGGTTCGCCATTCCCGGTGCCCGCTATTGCCGATCCCCTATACCCGATTCCCTATTAATCGCCCGCCTCCGGCGCCAATCCCGGAACCGGGTACTCGGCCGTCTGTTGCTTGACGTTCACGCCGAACCGACGCGCCAGCCCCGTCCGCCACTGGTCGAGAATCTCGTAGAAGGTCGGGATCGCGACCAGTGTCAGCAGCGTCGACGTGATGACCCCGCCGATCACGGAGACGCCTAACGGTGACCGGAACTGCGCGCCTTCGCCACGGCCGAGCGCGACCGGGAGCATGCCCGCGATCAGCGCCACCGTCGTCATGAGAATCGGACGCAGCCGGATCGCGCCGGCCTCGATCAGCGCCTCGCGCAGCGCCATCCCCTGCTTCTCGCGCGCCCACTTCGCAAAGTCGATGAGCAGGATGGCATTCTTCGCCACGATGCCCATGAGCAGGATCACGCCGATCAGGCTCATGATGTTGATCGTATTCCGGGTGACCGCGAGACCCAGCATCACGCCGATCAGCGAGAGCGGCAGCGACAGCATGATCGCGAGCGGGTCGATGAAAGACCCGAACTGCATCACCAGAATGAGGTACATGAGCCCGATCGCGACGCCTAACGCCAGGAAGATCTGACCATAGAGCTCGCCCTGCTGCTGCGCTTCCCCACCCTTGTCGACGCGGACGCCCGGCGGATGAGGAATCGCGTCCATGCGGGCGAGCGCGTCCGCCGTGACTTCCCCCATCGACCGCCCCGATGTGTTGAACTCCACCGAGACGACCTTGTCCCGATTCAGGTGGTTGATGACGGCTGGGCCAACGCCAGTTGTGACCGACGCGACCTGGCCTAACGGGGCCGTCGTCGGTGCGCCGTTCGGTCCCTGAATGACAAGGGGCAACTGCCGCAGGTCGGACGCGCGGGCGCGTGACTCCGGCGCGAGTCGAACGTACACGTCGCGCATCTCGCCGCTCGGATCCTGCCAGTCGCCAGCTTTGATGCCAGCGAACGCGGGGCGCAGCGCCTGCGCGACCTGACCGACCGTCACGCCGATGCTCCCGGCAACGCCGCGGTTGAGATCAACCGTCAACTCCGGCTTCTGGCCCTTGGTCGAGAGAGCAACGTCCACCGCGCCCGGCACGGACTCGACCGCCTTCAACGCTTTCTCGGCGTAGGCCGCCAGCTCGTCGGTGTTGGTGCCGCGCGCCTGGAGCTGCACCTGCTTTCGTCCACCTCCCCAGTCGGTCGCAAACACGGCGATCTTCGCACCACCAACGGTCTTGAGCTCATTGCGAAACTGCGCCGAGATGCCTTCGACACTGATGCTACGATCCGCCTTCGGTATGAGCCTGACGTACACCTTCGCGACGTCCACAGCGCCGGTCTGGCCGCCGCCGATCGTCGTGTACGCGTAGCGCACTTCCTTGTGCTTCTGAATCTGACGGGTGACCTCGTCGGCCTTGATGCGCGTGTACTCGATGTTCGAGCCCGGCGGCGACTCGATCGTCACGTTGAGCTCCGCCTGGTCATCCTCGGGGAAGAACCCGAACCCGACGTTCATCCACTGCGGGACGTACCTGAGGGAGAGGGCCGGGATCGCGATGCCGACGAGCAGCGCTGGAATGCGCGTGTACCAATGGTTGGAGCGGTCGAGCAACACGACGGCGACGATCACGCCAGCGAGTACGACGGCGAGCCCCGGAACCCCTTTCGACGGCAGCGCGAACGCGCCGATGAACGTGCCGACCGAGATCAGCGTAATCGCGGCCCGATGGTCGAGCGCCCACGCAATCACGCGCTTGTAGTTCTGCGCCTGACGATTGAACCAGTGATTGAACTTGTCGAGCTGTCTCGTGATCCACGCCTTCTCGTGATGCTCCTGGTGCGGATCCGCCCAATAGGCCGAGAGCATCGGGTCGAGCGAGAACGACACGAAGAGCGAGACGAGCACCGAGCACGCCATCGTGAGCGCGAACGGCTTGAACCACTGACCGCCAACGCCGGGCATGAACGCGATCGGCACGAACACCGCGATGATCGAGAACGTCGTTGCCGCGACGGCGAGCCCGATCTCGTCGGTCCCCTCGCGGGCAGCCGTGTAGTGGTCTTTGCCCATCTCGACGTGCCTGACGATGTTCTCGCGCACGACGATCGCGTCGTCGATCAGGATACCGATGGCGAGGGAGAGGCCTAACAAGCTCATGGTGTTCAGCGTGAAGCCGAACGACCACACGGCCACGAAGCTCGCGAGCACCGACACCGGCAGCGCGAGACCCGTGATCACCGTGGAGCGCCACGAGCTGAGGAACAGGAACACGACGAGCACGGTGATGATCGCGCCCTCGATCAGCGATTCCTCGACGTTCGCGACCGAGTGGCGGACGCGCTCGCCGCGGTTCTTCACCACATCGATCGTTGTGCCCGCGGGCAGCTTGCCCTTCATCGTCTCGAGTCGCGCGATCACCTGATCGGCGACCTGCGTCGTGCTGTAGCCCTTCGACTTCTTGATGTCGATGCCGACGGACTGGCGGTTGACGCCTGCCTGCCCCGCAGTGCCAGCTGCGCTGTACAACGCCAGCGATCTTGCCTCCTCGGTGCCATCGAGGATGTCAGCAACCTGACCGAGGCGGATCACCTGCCCGTTCCGCTCGGCGATGATGATCTGCGCGAACTCCTCCGGACGATCGAGACGTCCGCGGAGCCGGATCGATCGCTCATCGAGGTCGCCAGTGACGCGGCCGACGGGCGCGGCAAGGTTCTGCAGCTCGAGCGCCTGTACGACCTGCGCGACGCCAACGCCCGCGGCCTGCAAAGCCGCCGGCTTGATCTGCACCGTGAGCTCGCGCTCGACCTTGCCCGGCACCTCGACTTCGGCGACGCCCGGGATCGAGCGGAACTCCCGCGTTAGGCCCGGATCGGCCAGGCGCGTCAGCTCGCCGGGTGTGAGGGTGTTGGACGAGAGCGCGAGCGACACGATCGGGAGATCGGTGTCGTTGAACTTCTTGATGATCGGCTCCTTCATCTCGGTCGGCAGGTCCGACCGGATGCCGGAGATCGCGTCCCGGATGTCCTGCGTGGCTTCCTGGAGCGGCTTCTCGAAAAGGAACTCGACGACGATGGTCGCGAAGCCATCCTCGGCGCTGCCGTTGATGGTCTTCACACCGCTGATCGACGAGATGGCTTCCTCGACCGGGTCGAGGATTTCCTTTTCCACACCGTCGGGCGACGCGCCAGGGTACGGAATGCCGACGGTCACGATGGGTGGAGCGACGTCGGGAAATTCGTCAGTCTGGAGCTTCCCCAGCGAAATCAGCCCGAAGACGACGAGCGCCAGCATCGACACCACGGTGACGATGGGCCGCTTGATCGCGAAATCAGAGATAAACATGGCGTTCTCTCGTGGTTTTCGAACTAGCTCTTCGCCACCGGCGTGTCCGCCGGGGTGCTCACGCGAACCGGCGTCCCCGGCGAGATGCCACGGGCTGCCCCAATGAGCAGCGTGTCACCTTTCGTGAGGCCGGTCTTGATCTCGACGCGCTCGGACTCCTCGTCCCTCAGCCCGAGCTCGACTTCCACACGTTCCACCTTGCCATCCTTCAGCCGGATCACGAACGGCTTGATGCCGGTGACGTCGACCGCGCTCGTGGGCGCAACGAGCACGTTCCGCCGTTCGCTGGCAACTCGGCCCTCGGCGAACAATCCGCCGACGAGATTGTTGCCTGCGTTAGGCAGCGCCACGGCGACGCGCACCTGACCAGTCGTCGGATCGGCGATCGGGTTGATGCGCATGATCTTGCCCTCGAACGTCCGATCGGGATAGCCGCTGACGCTGAACGACACCGGCGCCCCCACCTTGACCGCAGAGAGCTGACTCGCCGGCACCGACGCGTCGAGCCGCATGCTCGTGGGGTCCACGACTCGGAACAGCTCACCGCCCGGCTGGACGACATCGCCGCTGTTTGCCTGTCGCTTCGACACGATGCCGCTGAACGGCGCGCGGATCTGCGCGTCCGCGAGCTGCTTGTCCTGCAGCGTGAGACGCGCCTTCGCGTCGGCGAGCTGCGACTGTGCGGCGATGTTCTGCGACCGTGCAGTCTCCAGATCGCGGTCGGCAATGGCGCCAGCGGTGGCGAGACGCTCGCTGCGCTCGAGGTTCCGCTGTGCAACCTCCGCGGCGCTCTGTGCCGACGTCACCGCCGAACGCGCAGAGAGATACTGGTCGCGAATCGTGCGGTCGTCGATGCGCGCGAGCAGCGTACCCGTGCTGACGCGAGTTCCCTCGTCGACGAACGTCTGCAAAATGGTGCCGCCGATCTGCGCGCGCACTGTCGCTTCCTGTGCCGCCTGGAGGTTGCCCGAGATCGCCGGGCCGCTCGCGAGCTCGGCCTGCGTGAGGACGACGACGTTCTCCGTCCCGACGGTTGTGGGCGCGGGAGCAGATTCGGCCTTCGCGTCTCCGGCTTCTCCGCGCTTGCATCCTGCGAACGTCCCGGCGGTCACGGCGATCGCCAGAGCGACGACGCCGGCCCGCATGCGGTGACGATTAATTCCTGGTTGCATTGGAGTAGTGCTCCCTTACTGTGGCTGTCCAGTTCCGGAAACGCTGGCGGCCGATCCCGCCCGCGGAAGCTGCTGCGGTTGTTGTTGTTGCGTCGAACCAGCGCCACCCGTGCCCGTGGACGGCAACGTGGTGCGGCCGCCGACTGCCGAGCCGACGCCGGCCGCGTTCCCGGCGCCGAGCGGAAGATCCTTCAGCAGCGTTAGGCGGAGCCGAGCGACCTGGAAGTCGCGGGCGGCCTGGGCTCGGTTCGCGCGAGCCTGCTGGAGCAGGAGCCGGGATTCGGTCAGCTCGAGCTGCGTGGAAAGCCCTTCCTTGAAGCGCACCTCGGCGATGTTGTACGCGCGCGTGGCCTGGTCCGCGGTGCCGCCACTCGCCGCGAGCGTGGCGACGGCCTGCTGCAGCTCGGCAATCGCCTGACGCGCATCGAGCGACGCGAGCTCACGCGTCTGCTGGAGACGAGCCTTCGCTTCGGCAACGTTCGCCTGCGCCACGACGTTGTCACCGCGAATGCGCCCGCCGGTGAATAACGGCATCGATGCGCCGACACTTACCGTCCAGTTGTTGACGAACTGGTTCCAGCTCGGCACGACTGCCGTCGGGAACGCGAGGCGCCCGTACGATGACGACAGCGTTAGGTTCGGCAGATACTCGGACTTCGCTATTCGCCGCTGCGCTCGCTGCGCGGTCAGCGCTTCATCCAGCTGACGGACGCTGGAGCGCGCATCGGTCGTCGTGTCGGACTGCCGCACGATCGAGTCGCTCATCGCGAACACCATCGCCGTTAGCGCCGCCCGGTCGTTCGAGGCAGCAGTAACGCGGGCGTTCGCCGCCGACTCGACGTCCACGATGCCATCCGTGAGCGCCAGCGAGTCGGTGTAGGGCACGTTGAGCAACTGCTTGAGGCGGAGGTACGCGAGGTTCCGCGACGTCTTTGCCTGAAGCAGTGGTGGAATCTGATTGTCGCGCGTCACGCGCGCGCGCAGCAGATCGAACTCCGACTGATTGCCGACCTGTCGGGCGAGCGTGGTCTGACGCAGCGCTTCCTCGGTCTGCGTGAGCGACGAGTCCGCGATGTCGACAAGCCGATCGGCGAGCGCGGCGTCGTAATACGCCGACGCCACGTCGAGCTGGAGTTGCGCGCGCTGTGCCGTGACTTCGACGTCCGCGGAGCGACGTCCCGCGGCTGCCGCGGCGTACTGCGCGGTGGTGCGTCCGCCGGTGAAGAGGTTGTAGGACCCGCTCAGGCCGAGCTGATACTGGTTCGGCGAGCCGAAGCCGACCTTCGTGAAGTCGATGCCGACACCGCCGCCGCCCGAGCACTGCGCGAACGTCTCGAGACCGGCGACACGCTGGGCCTCCGTTGCGGCTGTGCCAGCGAGATACCGCGTGCACGGCGTGAAGTACGTGGTCGTATCGCGCGCGGGCGCGGGCGGCACGTCGGGCCCCGGCTGCGGCTGCGGCGTATTGCGCAGGACGTCGAACTGGCTCTGGAGCGTGCGCGTGTATTGCAGCGAACCGCTGAGCTGCGGCAGGTATGCACTCTTGGCTTGCATGACCTGGCCGCGTGCGCGATCGACACCGGCGCGCGCGATCTGAAGATTCTCGCTCTGGCGCTCGGCGATTTTCATCGCCTCGTCCAGCGAGAGCGGACGCGGTGCGCCCGCCGTTGCGGAGGTGTCTCGCGCGGCGCGCACGGGCGGTGGTGGCTGTTGCGCCACCAGCGCGCTCGTCACGGACGGCGAAGCGAGGACAGCGGTCGCGACGAACGCGACGCGACGTAGGGAGCGGAAATGCATTGACGTATCCGAACTGAGGAGGGGAATCAGCGGCGGGCAGCGGTGCCGCGAGCGCGCTGTCGTGCAGGCGCGCCACGTGCCGGGCTTCGGCGTCGTGGCGCATCCCACCCGATCGCGCGAAGAAAATTCCTCGAGTAGAGCGCCGCGGCGTCGGACTCCGGCTGCGGGTAGAGCACGGGCATCATCTCGCGCCCCATCGCATCGGAGAAGAGCGCACTGATGAGCATTGCGGTCGCGGTTCGGATCTCGTTCTCCGAAATGTCGTCGCTGCCTCGAGGCAGTCGCGCAACGTAATCGAGCAGCTCGCGAAACGCGTACAGCGTGCCCTCGGACATGCAGGGCGCCATCTCGGGGTGTTCCTCGATTTCGCCCATGGCCTTGCGGATCATGGAGCGTGCGCCGCGGAGGTGAGTGAGTTGTGCGTCGCACCAGGCGGAGAGCTCGTGCTCCGGCTCGACGGGCTCGTCAGGCAGCCCGCCGGGTTCGGTCGCACGCGGGGCGTGCTCGCGAATCGCCTCGGAGATGAGCGCCGACTTGGATCCGAAGAGACGGAACAGGGTGACTTCGTTGACCCCGGCCTCATCGGCAATGCGACGCGTGGTAGCGCCGCGGAATCCGGATTCGCCGTAGATCCGCGCGGCGGCAGCGAGGAGTTTCTGTCTGCTGGCCATAAGGACGCGCAATCTAGACAGGCCGGGCGGTCAATGCAAGTAACTACTTGCATACGGGCGACGGACGACTAGCGACTGCAGGCGACAGGCGACAGGCGACAAGCGACAGGCGCCTGCTCTTTCCGTTTCACAGCCATCGACGCATACTGCCAGCGCCGTAGACGGAGTCTGGGATGAGCGTTCTGACCGAGCGGTTTCAGAAGCTGCTCAATGACCGCTACCTGCTCGAGCGCGAGCTCGGCCGCGGTGGCATGGCCGTCGTATTTCTCGCGCGCGACGTCCGCCACGATCGACCGGTCGCCATCAAGGTCTTCCGTTCGGACATCGGCGACGCGTCAGGGGCCGAGCGATTCCAGCGCGAGATCCGACTCCTCGCGCGGCTCCAGCACCCGCACATCCTTCCGCTCTACGACTCCGGCACAAGCGGCGACACGAGCTACTTCGTCAGCCCCTTCGTCGAAGGCGAGACGCTGCGCGCTCGCCTCAAGCGCGAGCATCAATTGCCGATCTACGAGGCGGTCCGCATCGCCGTGGAGGTCGGCGACGCGCTCGACTTCGCCCACACGCGCGAAGTCATTCATCGCGACATCAAGCCCGAGAACATTCTTCTGCACGACGGACACGCGATCGTCGCGGACTTCGGGATCGCGCGCGCGATGCGACGAAGCGGCAGCGAGTGGACGACCGCCTCCGGGATGTCCGTTGGAAGTCCGGCGTACATGAGCCCCGAGCAGGCGAGCGGCGACCGCGAGATCGACGGGCGAGCCGACATCTATGGTCTCGCCTGCGTGCTGTTCGAGGCCCTTGCTGGCGAACCGCCGTTCACCGCGCGTGCGGCGCACATGATCATCGCCGCCAAGCTCTCTGGAGTGGCCCCGCGATCGGTGCGCGACCTTCGGCGTGATGTTCCAGCCGCGCTTGATAGCGCGATAACGAAAGCGCTTGCACGCAACCCCGAGGATCGGTTCGCGAGCGCTCGTGCGTTTGCCGCGGCGCTGGCGGCATCGCTCCAGTCGTCGGTCGCGATCTAGGGCGCGGCACCCGGTTTCGTGATGCGGCTCACTCGACGTGCCGCATCACGCGCCGCCTGTCGCAAGGCCTCGACATCCCGGAGTGGCGTGTAGTCGGCGAGCCACATCACGCCCAATCCGGCCCCGGTGCCGCTCGCGGTTCAACCTGTTCGCTCGCATAGCGTTAGGCTATGTGGCATGGCTGGCACCGGTCCTGCCCTCTGTCACGGCGCAGACACGAACTCTCACAGCCGAGACCTCCGAACAAACATGCGACGCACGAGGCACGGGTTCACATTTGTCGAACTGCTCACCGTCATGGTGGTCATGGGAGTGCTGGCGGGAATCGGCGTTCCCCGGATCCGAAACATGAAGGAGCGGTCATATCAGGCAACGCTGCGCAGCGACCTTGGGACGCTGAGAACCGCAGAAGAGGCCTACTACGCCGAGAATCTGCGGTATACGACTGACCTGAAAGCGCTCGACTTCCGGCCCTCGTCGGACGTGGAGATCATCATCGTCTCAACCGATCCGCTGAAGGGGTGGAGTGCGCTGGGGCGCCACGCCTGGCTCGCCACGCCGTGCATGACGGCGTCGGGGGTGGACGCGGTGGACGTCGAATCGGGGGCGGTCAACTGCTCGAACCTGGCTGTGCCGTCGGGCGGAGCCCAAGGCAGCCGGTAATCCGAATGAGGGGAACTGGATCGGAACACGCCTGAGGGGGCCAACGACGATCCAGACACGCCGTGGAGCACTCGCTTCACGGCGTGTTTCCGTTTTGGGGGAAATCGGAGTCAGACCCCAATTTTCGCTGCGCCGGGACCCGCGGCCGAACAGGCGGGTACCAACGCCCGGACCGACTCGGGACTGGCCATGCCTCAGATGACCCCCGGCACAACCGGCTCAACCGGCACGCAGGAGCGCCGCACGCCTCTCGGCCCTTCGACCGCGCTCGCGACCACGCACCTAACGCGGGCGGCACACGCGCCCGGACCACGGCGACGAGTCCCGGCGCTGAATGCGCTGCGCATGGGACGAGACCCGCTCGCCTTTCTCACCGCGCTCACGTCGTACGGCGACATCGCGCGTGTCCCGTTAGGCCCGGAGACCCTGTACCTGTTCAACCATCCGGACCTGGTCCGGGACGTGCTCGTCACGAACCACCGGAACTTCCACAAAGGTCGGGGTCTCGAGCGGGCAAAAAAGCTGCTTGGCACCGGTCTCCTCACGAGCGAGGGCGACTTCCACCTGCGCCAGCGCCGTCTCGCACAGCCCGCGTTTCACCGACAGCGCGTTGCCGCCTACGGCGCGACCATGGCGTCCTACGCCGCTGCTCGTCGCGACCAGTGGCGATCCCACGCGGTGATCGACGCGCACAAGGAGATGATGGCGCTGACGCTGGGCATCGTCGGCAAGACGCTCTTCGACTCGAACGTCGAGCACGAGGCAGCCGCGATCGGTGCCGCGCTGACCACGACGTTCGAGTCGTTCAACTTCGGCTTCTTCCTCCCGTTCGGTGAGCTGCTGGACCGGCTGCCGCTGCCCGCAACGCTGCGGTTCCGGAAAGCCCGGTCGCGACTCGACGCGACGATCTACCGGATGATCGAGGACCGTCGCGCGAGTCGCGTCGATCGCGGAGACCTGCTCTCGATGCTTCTGTTGGCGCAGGACACCGAGGGAGACGGGAGCGGGATGAGCGACGTGCAGCTCCGTGACGAGGCAATGACCATCTTCCTCGCGGGCCACGAGACGACGGCGAACGCGCTCACGTGGACGTGGTACCTCCTCGCGCAGCACCCCGACGTCGAGGCACGGTTCCACGCCGAAATCGATTCGACGTTAGGTGCGCGCTTGCCGACGGCGGATGATCT
>JAJKIV010000070.1 GCA_021154285.1 Gemmatimonas sp.
CGACTTCCATCGCTACCCTCAGAGCCCGCAATGCCATACGTCATCACGGAAGCCTGCGTCGGAACGAAGGATAAGGCGTGCGTCGACGTTTGCCCGGTGGATTGCATCTACGAAGGCGAGCAGCAACTCTACATCCATCCGGACGAGTGCATCGATTGCGGCGCCTGCGAGCCCGAGTGCCCGGTGACGGCGATCTTCCCGGAAGAGGACGTGCCCGGGAACATGAAGCAGTTCGTGCAGATCAACCGCGACGTATTCAAGTCTGCCACGCCGCCCGGTCGGCCGACGCGCTAGGCGTAGTCCAAAGCCGCGAGGAACTCACTAAGTACGTGGTTGAACGCCGCGGGTCGCTCCAGGTTGCTCACGTGGCCCGCGTGCTTGATCACCTCGAGGCGACTGCCGCGAATGGCGTCATGCAGGATTTCCGCCTCGCGCACCGGAGTGAGCACATCCTCCGCGCCCACGACCACCAGTGTCGGGACATCGATCGTCGCTAGCGTGGGAGTCGAATCATCGCGACCGAGCATGGCCTCGAGCGCGCCGTGAATCCCCTCCACCGACGCGCTGCCCATCATGCGGTGCACGTCGTCGATGAGCGCAGGCCGCTTCTCGCGCGTCGACTTGCCGATCATCCCGACGATCTGGCCGTCCGCCACCGCGCCGCTGCCACGCTCATGGGCCAACTCGATGAGTGCGACGCGCTTCGCCCGCGTCTCTTCACTGTCGATTCCCGCACGCGTATCCGCCAGCACGAGTGCGCGCACCATCTCGCGGTGACGGCGCCAGAATGCAAACGCGACGTATCCGCCCATCGACAATCCAGCCACGACCGTGCGCTCGATGCCCAGCATCCGAAGCAGCATGGCCAGGTCGTCGGCGTACTGGTCGATGCTGAACGGGCCATTCCTCGAGCTCTCGCCGAAGCCGCGGAGGTCGAACGCAATGCATCGCGCTCGATCCACCAGCGCGCTGACCTGCGGCGCCCAGAGCGTCCGGTTGTGCGGAAACCCATGTATGAACGCCATCGGCATCCCGGTGCCGACGTCGTCGTAGCCGATCTCGACGCCATCACAGAGCACGATCACGACCCAGGTTCCTCCACGCCGAGGGGCTTCATCCAGCGTGCGTCGAACGTCATCCAGAACAATGTCGGTGTTCCATGCCGTGACGCTATGTCCAGCGCGGCCGCGAAGGCCTTGGCGCTATAGGTCGCGTCGAGCCTCCATCCCCGAAGCTCGTCAACGAGGATCGCGGCGTGTTCGGCAGTCGGATGCGGGCGAGCGTACGCGCCGGCGTAGAGATCGTGCGAGACGACGACGCGGTCACCGCGCACCGGCGCGGGCGCCCGACCCGTATAGCGCTCGATGAGCTGACGCGTACGCTCCGCGAGGCGAAGGACCCGCCAACGGTTCGCGCCGATGCGCGGCCCCACGCGCGCGCCAACGACGACCGTGTCCATTCCGGCGATGGCTAGGCCGAGTGCGAGCCCGGCGGCGGTCCCACCGCTGCCGAGCGGTACGACGAGTCGACTCGGCGGCGGGAGCGCGCCGGCTTCGACCTGATCGACCAACTCCAGCGCCGCGTTCACGTGGCCTAACGTGCCTAACGGGTTGCTGCCGCCGAGCGGAACGTAGTGGGCATGACGCGTCAGCCGAAGACGGATGAGCGGCGGCATGGCCGTCACGACGTTCGACGCCGTCACGACCTCGGCGCATTCGGCAACGGTCCGATCCGCCACCTCCTGCGCTGACGGGTGCATGTCGTGTTGCCAACGGACCGCGATCGTCTTCGCGCCGAGTCGCGCGGCGTGAACGGCCGTCGCGAGGATGTGCGTCGATCCCACGCCACCCAGCGTCAACACCGTGTCGCCGCGCCCCAGCCGTCCGAGGAGGAATTCCAGCGATCGGACCTTGTTACCGCCTAACACATCCGACGACAGGTCTTCGTGCTTCACCCACAACGAGTCGACGTCGCGAAACCCTTCGAGGTGATCAACGGGTGTCGGAAACCGGCCCAGCCGCGCGCGCGGGATTGCGGCAAGAGCAGGGAAGCGACGGACGAGCGGAATGGCCTCGTCGCGATCGGATGGCGCGACGTCGGGTGTTTCGGTTTCCCCGGGCCCATCAGGCCCGGAGTCAATCATCGTCGAGGTCCTCGAAGACTTCGACTGGCTCCCCTACCACGTCTTGCACGTAGAGCATCTTCACCGCGACCACGGATGCCGCCAACAACGGCACCGCACAGAGTAGCCCGAGGAACCCGAAGATCAGGGCCATCAGTGCCTGCGCGATGATCGTGAGCGCCGGAGGTAGGTCGACGCCCTCGCGCATGAGAAACGGAATCAGCAGATAGTTCTCCATCTGCTGGATGGCGATGTACGCCACGATCACGGCGAGTGCCTTCTGCGGCGAATCCACGAAGCCCATCGCGATCGCGGGGAGCGCGCTCAGAATCGGTCCGACTGTCGGGACGAACTCGAGAAGTCCCGCGATGACCCCGAGCGGGACGGCAGCATTCACACCCAGGATGAGCAGGACGACCGTCGACACGACGCCGATCACGAGCATCGCGATGAGTTGCGTTACCAGCCACTTCCGAAGTGCGATGGAAATAGCGGTCAGGACCTCCCCTGCGCGCTTCCTCCATGGGCGTGCGAAGAGCTTCATCAACCCGTCGTGGTAGGTATCCGGGTCCGCGCCGATGTAGATCGATAGCACGAGAATCAGCACGAGTCCCGCAAACACCGAGATCGTCGATGACAGGAACCCGAACAGGTATCTCGTGAGTCCGGCCAGCTGCTCGAGTATGCGCTGCTTGAGCGTCTGGGGCGGAGCTATAGCTGGGGTGCCCGTCTTCGCGCCGGCGACCGCGAGCGCGCTGTCGGTCGGGATTTGTCGAGGGGCAGCACCGCTTGGGCGGTCCGCGGGGGTCTCCGGGCCTTTCACGGGCTGCGGAGCGGGCGCTGGTGCCGTCGAGGAACCCGACCGTCCTCTGATCAGCGAACCCAGAAATCCCTTACTCTGAGCCCACTGATCGATCTTGTCGATCGCCTCGGGCAGCTTCGTCTGCAACTCGTGCGATTGAGTCGCCAGGACAGGACCGGAGACGACGAAGAAGCCGACGATCGCCCCGGCGGAGCCAAGGACGATGAGCGCGGCGATGAGGCCGCGAGGTGCACGCACGCGTGGTCGCACCCAATCGACACCGGCAGACACTGCGAGGCCAAACAGGACCCCGAGAAACGCTGTGAGAAAGACCGTCTGGGCGATCCAGATGAGCCGAAGGACGAGGTACATCGCCGCCACAGCCGCCGCCGCACGCAGGACGTCGGACGTGCGCCAGCCGATCTGCCGCCGCCGCCGCTCGGCAGCACGAACCGGCGTCGCGGGCGTCTGGTTGGCCGCTTTCTCCGCAGCGTTGGTACTCGGAGGCGTCTCGCTCATCGGGAACCGGGAATAGGGAATCGGGAATCGAAATGACAGTCGCGTGCGTCGCGCCGACGTCGAATGAGCGAGGTGCCCTCTTCAGCCGCGTGCTAGATTACCCGAGCCAGCACTCGACGGGAATAACCTGGACCTGCGAGGGCGACGCGAAGGGCGAGCCGGATGCGTGTGCCGATTCCCGATTCCCGATCCCCGATTCCGATTCCCGAAGTGACAGTACGAGATCAAAAACCGCCCTTATATCTCGACGGGAAGGAGGCAGTCGAGCGGTTCATCGCCACCATCGCGAACACTCGGGCCATCGCGCTCGACACTGAAGGCGCGAGCTTTCATCGGTTCATCGATCGAATCTACCTGCTCCAGCTCTCGACGCGCGAAGCCAGCGCGATTCTCGATCCGCTCACGATTGGCGTTCCCGAGGGCCTCGGCCGACTTCTCGAGTCTCGCTCGGTGGAAGTTGTCTTCCACGACGCCGACTACGACCTGCGGCTCCTCCATCAGGACTATGGCTGGAAGGTCACGAACATCTTCGATACGCGGGTCGCGGCGCAGCTCCTCGGTATTCGCGCGTTCGGGCTCGCCGCACTGCTGGAGCGGTTCTTCGGTCTGAAACTCGACAAGAAGCATCAGCGGGCCGATTGGTCCATGCGCCCGCTTACCGCGAGCATGCTGGAATACGCGGCCCAGGACACGGAGCACCTGCTGGATCTTCGCGATCGCCTTGGCAACGAGCTCGAGAAGCTGAACCGGTCGAGCTGGGCGGCCGAGGAATTCGGGCGCCTCGAGGGCACGCGTTGGGCGACTGACGACGAGCGTGAGGCATTCCTGCGGGTCAAGGGTGCACGCGACCTGACCAGGCGGCAGCTTGCCGTTCTGCGCGAGCTCGTGATGTGGCGTGACGAGCTGGCACGTACGCTGGACCGTGCGACGTTCCGCGTCGTGGGCAACGAGACGCTGCTCGAAACCGCGCGCCTCGCATCGAATGGACACCAACAGCTGTCGGGGGTGAAGGGGATGCCGCGCGGGATTCTCGAGTCCCGATCGAGCGAGATGCTCGCGGCGATCGAACGTGGGCTTGCCGTTCCCGAGGCGCAGCTTCCGAGGTTCCCGCGCACACAACGTTGGGAACGCGACCCCGATTTCGACGACGTCGTTGCACGACTCAAGACGGTTCGCGATGCCGCAGCTGCGCGACTCGACCTCGATCCCGGCGTACTGTGTGGGCGCGAGCGGCTCGAGGCGGTCGCTCGGCGCCGCCCGAAGTCCGTCGAAGAGCTGAGCGAGATCCCTGACTTACGTCGCTGGCAGATCGAGCAGCTCGGAGACGATTTCGTTCGTGCCCTGCGTGACGCACCGTCGTCTTCCCGGAAGGCGACGTCGGCGGGGGAGCGCGCATCCACCGGTCGCGCAGCGGGCACAAAACGCGACGATTCGCCCTATAAGCAGTAGGATTTCCGTCGCGGGCGAATTCAAACGTGGAAGCTCGGTTGCACCCTCATAGCATCGTGCGCGTAGCAGCACGCTGGTCCCTTCTGGCTGTCGTGTCGTTCGCGCCGCGTATCGCCGTCGCGCAGAATCGAGCCGACTCGGGCGCCATGATCGGAGAGCCCGTCGACACGTTTGCGGTCGCCCCGCCGGTTTCGCGTGAATTCCGTGGCGTGTGGGTCGCGTCGGTGGCGAACATGGATTGGCCGTCCCGCCCCGGATTGCCCGTTGCGCAGCAGAAGGCGGAGC
>JAJKIV010000071.1 GCA_021154285.1 Gemmatimonas sp.
CACTGGCTCGGGCGCTCGCCGAAGAACTGGGCGTGGTCGCCCAACGGCTCGATGATCGCCTACGTCGCAGCCGACGGCCCGGTGCCGCCGCCGACTGACGGCCCCAGGGTCGTGACGCGAATCATGTACAAGACGCGGACGGGATTCTCCGACAACCGGAAGACACACGTGTATGTGATTCCTTCGGCGGGCGGCGCGCCGAGGTGCCTAACGTGCGGTGACTATGACGAGCACTCCATCGCCTGGTCGCCCGACTCGAGGCTCATCGCCTTCGTCAGCGATAGGTAGCCAGATCCGGACAACACGTATGCCAACGACATTTTCACGGTGGCCGTCGCCACCGGTGTCGTGACCCGAGTCACGAAGACAGAGAGCGCCGAGTTCTCGCCGCGCTTCTCGTCAGGCAGCGACTCGATCACCTTCGAGGGGTGGGTCCGACCGCACAACACTAAGGATAGCCCGGCCGAAGACCAGCACCTGTTCATCGTCGGCGCCGACGGCGGTGTGCCGCGTCAGCTGGCGCGCTCGCTCGACCGCCGCATCACCGAGACCGTATGGCAGCCGGGAGGAAAGTATGTCTACTTCTCGGCGGCTGACCGCGGAGCGAACATCATCTATCGCGTGTCACCGTCCAACGACAAAGTCGAATCCGTGATCGGTGGCAGGTTCCAGGCACGCAGCTTCTCGTTCGACGCAAAAGGAACGTCAATGGCGTTCCTGCGTACGGATGACGTACACCCGGCTGAGGTTTTCATCTCGGCGTCGGATGGGAAGAATGAACGGCAGCTGACGAACCACAACGGCGCCGCTCTCGCCGGGCTCGCGCTGCAAGGCGCCGAAGAGTTCTGGTTCAACAGCTTCGACGGTACGCAGGTGCAAGGTTGGGTGATGAAGCCCGTCGGCGCCGAGCCGGGAAAGCGATATCCCACGATCCTCACCATCCATGGTGGTCCACACAGCAGCGCCTTCGGATTCAACTGGATCGAGCTGCACCAGCTCCTGACGGGAGCGGGCTACGGCGTCGTCTTCATCAATCCGCGTGGGTCGGTCGGCTACGGTCAGTCGTTCTCTGACGGCTCAGTCCTCAACTGGGGTGGGGGCGACTACAAGGACCTGATGCGCGGGCTCGATGCCGCGATCGAGCAGAACGCGTGGATCGACACGACACGCCTTGGCGTCACCGGCGGGAGCTACGGCGGCTTCATGACGAATTGGGTGATCACGCAAACGCCCCGCTTCAAGGCAGCGGTTGCGACCGCGAGCCTGAGCAACCTGATCTCGTTCTACGGAACGTCGCTCTACACGGATCTTGTCGAGGCCGAGTTCGACCAGCGGCCGTGGGACAACTATCCGATGCTCTGGCAGTGGTCTCCCTTGGCCCACGTGGAGCACGCGACCACACCGACGCTGTTCATCCATGGCGAGTCGGACAACGACGTGCCGATCACCCAGGCCGAGGAGATGTATACGGCACTGCGCAAGCTTGGCGTCGATGCAATGCTGGCGCGTTATCCAGGTGAGGGCCACGGATTCCACCGCCCGATCTTCATCATGGACTCGAACAAGCGGATGCTCAACTGGTTCGATAAGTATCTACGAGGCGTGGGGAAACCCTAACGGTCCGTCGGGAGTGTACGCGTCTACGATCTCATGGATCTCAGCGTTGGAGAGGAAGCGCGCGATCCTCTTCTCCAGATATCGCCTGGTGATTTCGTGATGCTCATCGTCGTACGATGCGGTACACTCCGACGCCACGGCGATCTCATAGTCCCGCTGGTACGCATCGATGACCGTGGCCCGAACGCACGCGTGGGTGTTTACTCCCCCGACGACCAGCACGTCGGGCTTCATCGTCGACAGCACGTCGTCGAGTGTCGTTCGAAAGAACGCGCTGTAACGGTGCTTGACGATCACGCAATCGGCGCGCTCGACATCCAACTCCGGAAGGATCTGCGCTCCTTCGGTGCCTGCTATAGTGATTCGCGTGTCTTCCTTTCGCATCGCGAGAAAGGCATCGCTCAGATCCGGCTTGAACTCTTGCCGGACCCAAATAATCGGCTGGCCATTCTCGCGAAAGATGCGAACGACGTCGTTGATTGCGATCACCAGTCCGCTCCGTCGACTCGATAGCGGTTCCTCGAGGAAGAAATCATTCAACATGTCGATGACCAGGAACGCGGATCTGCTCATGACCGTCGCTGACACTGTAGGTGTTTCGGATTGTGCGGCTGACAGAACGATGGCCGCGATTCCTCGCTCTTGTCAGGGGTTCTTATTCGTCCGAACTCGGCTACCCCGACCACGGATCGCCCTGTGACTCGCCTCGGTTCTGCGCTTGTGGCATGGTGGGAGAAAGTGGGGAGAAGGAATGAGGATCGAACGCGAGCGGCCGCGCCTAACGGTTAGGCGCGGATGCTCGACGCGAGGGTTACAGCAGGGATCCATGCGTAACAGGCTCGCTGTAACGGACGCTCCGCACTCACGGCTCGAGGCCTATTCGACGGAGAAGCGGCACCCAGCGCCGGTCCGCGTGCAGGGGGTCGAAGCCGGGTGTAACCTTGATGGTGCGCATCTGCGCCGCGCGCTCGCCGTAGCCGCGCTCCAACCATGCGAAGGCGGCGTCCTCATCGTGCAAGGCGGCATAGGCTTTCGCCATCGGAACCGGCGGGAGATATGAGCGTTGCGGCGCGGCGAGCAGTGCCCCGAGGACGGCCTGCGCCGCGCCACGCTCACCCGTCAATGCGAGCGCGTAGGCGAGGTTCGCCGAGTCGCGTGCGCCGCTCAACGCGACTGCGCGGCGGAAGGCAGCAAGCGCCTCGGCGCTCTTTCCGCGCTGCAGGTAGGCCTCCCCGAGCTGCACGTGCGCGGCCGCGAACTGCGGATTCAGCTCGACGGCGGTGAGAAGAATCGGGATCGCCTCGTCCGGGCGGTGCGCCGAGACGTATGCGCGCCCAAGCTGCATGCGCACCGGCGCCGAGAGTGGGTCGAGCGTGCGAGCTCGGGTCAGCTCGCCGACTGCGTCCTCGAATCGTCCGCGATTGAGGAGGTTGATGCCGCGGTACAGGCGCGCGGTCGCGTAGCTCGGGTCGAGTGCGATCGCCCGCGCGGATTCCTGATCGGCTCCATGCGGGTCCCAGTCGAACGCCTCCCGGATGTTGCCGAGGGTGGCATGGGCTTCGGCGAGCGTCGAGTCGAGGCGGATCGCTGTCTCGGCGGCCGCTCGCGCGAGTGGGACGTCCTCCCGTGGCGGGCCGTCGGCGAGGAGTACCAAAAGCATATGCGCGTCCGCGAGCCCGGCATACGCCTGGGCATAGGCCGGGTCGCGCGCGACTGCTTGCTCGAAGTAGTCCGCGGCGCGATGGAGGTCGCCCGAAGTGCGCCGTCCCACGAAGTAGCGCCCCTCGAGGTACAGCTCGTACGTCGCGAGGTCCCTCGGCTGGATCGCGCCGATCGGCGACACTCGGCCGCGGAGCGTCGGCGATAGAGCGCCTACTATCGCGCGCGCGATCTCCTCCTGCACGGTGAATACGTCCTGCAGGTTGCGGTCATAAGCCTCCGACCAGAGCACGCCGTTGTCATCGGCACTCACGAGCTGCGCGGTGACCTTGAGTCGGTCGCCGACTCGGCGGACGCTGCCCTCCAGCACGGTCGTGACGCCTAACGTGTCGGCGATGGTGCGCACGGCGAGGCCGCGGCCCTTGAGCGCGAAGGCCGATGTGTGACCGGTCACCTTGAGTCCGGGCACCTTGCTCAAAGCGCCGATCAGCTCGTCGGTGAGTCCGTCGCTGAAGTGCTCGTCCGCGGGGTCGCCGCTGGTGTTCGCGAAGGGAAGAACCGCAACCGATGCACGCCCCACCGGGACTCCCGAGCGTGAGGCTGCCGAGGCGCTCTGTAGAAGTGGGCGACGGCGCGTCCATACGTTGTAGCTCGTGAGCGCGGCGAGAATGAGCAAGGCCGCGGCGATCACCGGCCTTGTCTGCCAGCGCCGGTGGGTGGACGGGAGCGTGCTCGGCGCAGTGGTGCGATGCCCTTCGTCCGCGGCAGATGATATCACCGCGGGCACGGAGGCTGGTGCGCCGTCGGCGACGCTGATCGAGCGCGAGGTGGCCGTGACCGATGCGCGTGGTCGCGCGAGCTGGGCGCGAAGGCGATCCACCACGGCAATCCACTCGGCGCCGGGGTTGGCGTCGAGCTCCTGGCGCACGAGCGCTTCGTGGACCCGGGCAAGTCGGAGGGCTTCGGCAGGATTTCCCGCAGCGGCGAGCGCACCGAGGAGTCCGACCGTCGCCGGCGTGTCGAGCGGGTCGAGCGCGACCCGCCTCTGCCACCAGCGCGTGGCGGCCACGGGGTCGTTGCGCGCCGCAGCCTCGGCGGCGAGCCCCTCGAGCATGTGCGCGTGCGCCCGCGCCCGCTGGCTGCGCTCGGTCTCTACCCACTGCTCGAAGTCAGCGACACCGGGAACGTAGAAGCCGTCGAGGAAAGGTCCGACGTAGAGCACCGCTGCCCGCTCGTACTCGCCGGCCGCGAGCGCCGCAGCCTCGTCCGCCAGATCGCATCCGAGTGCTTCGGCGTTCAGCCGGAGTGTCGCGACTCCGACAAACAGCTCGTCGCTCCGGAGCTCTCGACGCAACCCGGAGAGCGCGTCGTCGAGCGAGTGTCGTCCACGCGCGTGGTCGGCGTCGGGCCAGAGATAATCGGCGAGCCGCTCGCGGCTCACGCCAGTGTCCGACGCGGCAATCATCGCGAGCACTGCCAGGCGGCGGCGCTGGGCGGCGGGTCCAGCGTACGGCGCCCCGTCACGCTCCAGCGTCAGACCGCCGTACGCCCGCAATCTGAACATGTCGCACCCGGCTCCTACGCGAATCCGGAGCGAGTTGAGGATCGGCCGAGGCTCGGCTGACAATCGCCCGAGCCCTCCCGCCTAACCTGCCGGCGAACGACACCGGGCGCAATCGGCGCCTGGCGACTCAGACGCGAGGGCCGATCCATGACTGTGAATACCGAAAATGGCACACGCCTCATCCACGCCAGCTCCCTGAGCGGTTTCCTCTCACACCGACGTCTCATCGCGACCGGCGCAGTGCTAGGCATCGCCCTGCTGCTCATCGACTGCGGTAGCGGCTCGACCAAAGCAGAGGATCCGACGGCCCCGAGTGCACCGAATGCGTCGGTAGCAGACGGGTTCGACCACGTCGGCCTCCAGCATGGCGACGAGGCTGGTGTCACGGCAGTGGTGACCGCGTGGGACGCCGCCTGGAACGCCGGCGACGCCGCTGGCCTAGCTGCGACGTTCGTCGAGGACGCCGAGTTCATCAACGCTATGGGACGGCTTTTCGTGGGTGCCGAGGCGATTCGCGCTCAGCACGCCATCACGCTGGCCGGCCAGTTCAAAGGGAGCCACACGGAAGGGCATATCCGTCGCATCACGTTCCTCACCGGAACCGCCGCGGTGGTCGACGTCGACAACGACTTGACGCGATACGAGCCAGTCGCGCCAGGATCCACCATCATGAGGGCGGTCCAGCAGTCGGGACGCCACAAGCGACTTGTCGTGAAGCGCGGGGGTGTGTGGCGCGCGATGTTGTTTCAGAACACCATGGTCGTGCCGACGCCGTAACTCCGCCACGGATCGGGCGTGCAATCTGCGCCCGGTCCTACCGTAGGGGCGTTCGCTGGGCGGCTACCGCCCGTGGCAACCTTTGGGAGAACGTTGGGAGAACTCCGGCGCGAATCGCGCACTACGGCCGGCCATGGCTGGCACGCCGCGACGTCGCCCCGCGCCTAACGCCGAGGCCGGCCATGCTTAGCCGAGTGAGTTGCCTCGCCGGCGTCCCTGCAAAACCGGTATTCATCGGTTCGATTCCGATCGGCGCCTCTATCCTGCACAACGGGTCACGTCATCGACGTGATGCGGTAGCTGCGGAAGACGATCGTATCGTGGGTCAAGCTCGACGCGACGATGGGCCCGACGAGCGCGCGGACTTCGAGGAGCGAACGTTCCGGAGGCGCACGCCGCCCGTGCTAGCCACGGGCTGATTCGTTCAGTGCCTCGAGGGGGAAGTGTGCCCGTCGGGCGGCAGCGCGCTCGAGCTGCTCCATCATGCTGCCGGCATGGTGCGCGCGCGCCGTCCGCAGTACCGCGTCGAGGTGCGCGGCCGACGACGCGCCGATCCCAATGACGGCCGAGCAAACCCGCGAACTCGTGGATGCGATCGCGACCGCGACCTCGCTGGACGCACTCGCTGATCTTCAGCGGCTCGCGAGGCGCCAACACCTATTCGACCCGCGCGGGGGATTCCTCGAGATGCTCGTCGATGCGCGGCACGCGCCAACTGTCGTGCCGCCTCCTCGAGATCACGGCTCGCCGGTACAACGTTAGGCATCGGTGGTTCGGTCGCCCGTTTTACGGCGTAAACCCGCGCTCACGTAGGGCGTGTGCCGTGCGCCGGCCACGCGATCAGCGAGCTGCCGTAGCGCGAGTCGCGAGTGTTGACCGGCGCGCCGTGGGAGCCAACGCGGGCGAGGGGTCCGGTGGATTCAGCCAAAGCAGTCGACTCTAGATTCTGCCCCCGGCGTCACGCTCAGAGCAATGCCGCCCCGATGATGCAGAAAAGGGCGGCCAGTAGAACGATCGCGAGCCAGCCCGGTGCGTTGATGGGGGCCGCCCGTTTGGTCGGCTTAC
>JAJKIV010000072.1 GCA_021154285.1 Gemmatimonas sp.
AGTCGAGATCGGGTTGTTTCAGTTTCATCAGCTTCATGTCTTTCCCCGAAAAGGCTTGAACCGGCAGAAAAGGATGAGTTAGGAGTCTGACCCCATACGGATCGAAAGGGCGCTTGCGATATATCGTCACTGACGATATATCTTACGATATATCGTTCCAAACGAGGATATCGGTATGTGGAATGGGATCTGGATGGATTGCAGCCCCGGCGGACGAGGTTGGGACTTCGACCGTGACTTCATGGGCTGGCTCGGCGGCGGGCGACGCGGGCGCGGCGGGCCATTCCGCGGCGGCCGCATGTTCGAGCAGGGCGACCTGAAATACGTCATCCTCCAGCTGCTCGAAGAGAAACCCCGCCATGGCTACGAGATCATCAAGGCGCTCGAAGAGCGTTTCGGCGGCATGTACTCGCCCAGCGCCGGCACCGTGTACCCCACGCTCACGCTGCTCGAAGACATGGGCTACGCCCGTGTAAGCGTTGAGGAAGGCGGCAAGAAGGTCTATTCAATCACCGACGAGGGACGCGCCTACCTGGCCCAGAACAGGTCCGCCGTCGACGACATCTTCGAACGCATTGCCGACCTCGGCTCGACCTTCCTCAGTGACGCCGTGATGGACGTGAACCGCGCCATCAAGGACGTCGCCCAGGCAACCTATCGCGGTGCTCCCAGAGTTTTTCGAGACAGGGAGGCAGTGACCAAGATTCGCGAGACCCTCGACCGCGCTGCCAAGGAAATCGAGGCGATCGTGCGCGAAAGCCGCGAGCGAAGTCAGACGTAGACGTCCTGAGCTCGCTTTACGTCGCCCCCCTGGCGGGTACATTTCCAACGGGCCGCGGAGTCCCTCCGCGGCCCGTTTGCGTCGCGGTCACGCCGGACCGGCACGACCGCGTTCGTTACTTCACGGGCCAAGCCGCCTGTCTTCACTGTATGACCGCCAACCCGGCCCCGCTTCCAGCAGGCGGTGGCCAATCTTCCGCAGTCCCCGAGGGCGAAGAGATTGGGGCTCGGCATCAAGCCGAGGCCAACCCCCACGGTAAGCGACTCCTGGTCCTGTCCCTCACGGCGCTCGGCGTCGTGTACGGTGATATCGGAACGAGTCCGCTCTATTCGATCAAGGAAGCGTTCAAGCCGTCGTACGGTCTCGCCATGAGCGTCGAGAACGTCTACGGGCTCCTCTCCCTGATCTCGTGGGTGCTCGTCCTCATCGTCAGCGTCAAGTACGTCGCGTTCATCCTCCGCGCCGACAACCGCGGCGAAGGCGGAGTGCTTGCGCTGCTCGCGCTCATCCTCCAGCAGCGGCATCGTGCCGGCGACGCTCGCGAGCGAGGGTTGCTCATTGCGCTCGGCCTGTTCGGTGGGGCGTTCCTCTACGGCGATGGCGTGATCACACCGGCCATCTCCGTACTCGGCGCGGTTGAAGGGCTCGAGATCGCATCGCCTGGCTTGAGCCGTTTCGTCATCCCGATCTCGTTCATCATCATCGCCCTGCTCTTCGCGTTTCAGCGACACGGCACGGCGAGGGTCGGCGGTCTGTTCGGCTGGATCATGCTGCTGTGGTTCGCGAGCATCGCGGTCCTCGGTGTTCGGAGCATCATCGCCAACCCGACGGTTCTCAGCGCACTGAACCCGTGGCATGCCGTGGAGTTTTTCCTCGCGCACCCGTGGCGCTCGTTCATCGCGCTCGGTGCGGTGGTCCTGGTCGTGACAGGCGGTGAGGCGCTGTATGCCGACATGGGGCACTTCGGCCCGAAGCCAATCCGGCTCGTGTGGTATTACTTCGTGCTCCCGTCGCTCCTGCTCAACTACTTCGGGCAGGGCGCGCTATTGCTGCGCCAGCCGGAAGCGATCGCGAATCCGTTCTATCTGCTGGCGCCAAGCTGGTTCGTGTATCCGCTGCTGGTGATCGCGACGTCGGCGGCGGTCGTGGCGTCGCAGGCCCTCATCTCGGGCGCGTTCTCGCTCACGCAGCAGGCGATCCAGCTCGGATACAGCCCGCGGATGCGAATCATCCACACGTCGGCGCACGAAGCGGGACAGATCTACATCCCTGAGGTCAACAAAGCGCTCGCGGCGGGCACGCTCCTGCTGGTCCTTGGCTTCGGCACAGCCACGAGGCTTGGCGCCGCCTACGGCGTGGCGGTGAGCGGCACGATGGCGATCACGAGCATCCTCTTCTTCATGGTCGTGCGGCATCAATGGGGATGGTCGAAGCTCAAGGCCGGATCGTTCCTCGTGTTCTTCCTCACGATCGACCTCGCGTTCTTCCTGGCGAATCTTGCCAAAGTGCCGCACGGCGGGTGGGTCCCGCTGTGCATCGCGGGATTCGTGTTCACCCTGATGACCACGTGGAAGCGCGGACGCGCGATCCTTCGGGCGATTCTGCAGCGCGGGACGGTACCGATCGACATGTTCCTGTCGGACGTCGAGCGGCGCAAGCCCGTTCGTGTGAAGGGCACGGCGGTTTTCATGACCTCGGACCCCGAGGGCGCCCCGGTCGTTCTCCTGCATCACCTCAAGCACAACAAGGTGCTGCACGAGCAGGTGATCCTGTTGTCGATCGTCACGTCGGAGGTCCCGGAAGTGCCGCCCGAGGAGCGCATCGAGATCGAAGCGTTAGGTCAGGGGTTCTTCCGTGTGCAGGCAGCCTACGGGTTCATGGAAACCCCGAGCGTGCCCGGCATCATGCAGTACTGCGCCAAGCACGGCATCAACGTGAAGAAGACCGACGTGTCGTATTACCTGGGCCGCGAGCGCCTCCTGCCGAACCTGCCGCGGCGCTCGAAGGACCCGGACATCGCGCCGCTGGCGCGGTGGAGGAAGAAGTTGTTCGTCCTCATGTCGCAGAACGCGCGCGGTGCAACCGAATTCTTCGGCATTCCGCCGAATCGCGTGGTGGAGCTCGGGACGCAGATAGAATTTTGAGCCAATAGCTGTTAGCCAATAGCTATTGGCTCAAACGGCGGCACGCCCGCCTAACGAACGTCGAGCGCCACGACGCGCTGCCGGCCCTCGCGAATCACACTCGCCGAATGGTCGTTGCCAGTTCCGAGAGAGATGAGCGCGGAACCGCCGTCCCGAACCGGTCGGCCGTCGATCTCGAGCAGCACGTCGCCCGCCCGCAGGCCGCCCCATCGCCTGTTCGGCTCGAGCACGAGAAAGCCGCGCTCACTGCCACGACCCAGGTTCGCCGCAAGATCCTCGTTCACACGAGCGAGCCGAAGTCCCTGCAGCGTGAACGTCGCGTCGTCGCCGTCGTACATCTCGACGCTGCTGCTCGACGTAGCCAACGGCGCGGCAGATGGTTCGGGGGGCCTAGCGGGTTCGGTGTTCGACACCGCAAGGACTTCGGGCGGCGGGGCGACCGGAGCGGCGTCAACCGAGGTCGCGTAGCTATAGCGTACTCCGGCGCCCATTGCCGGCGCGGCGGCAATCCGAGCGGAAGCGCGTGCCCGAGGCGTCGGCGCAATGACTGCACCCGCGGCGTCATCGGCCCGGCGGTCGATGTCGAATCGATAGTGATCGAACTGCTCCATCATCTCGCGCGCTGCGTCGCGCGCACGACGAGCGGCGTCCTGGGCGCTACGTTCGATCTCGATGCGTGCGCGCGGATCGAGCTGAATGCGGACCCCGTCATCGAAATTTCCGTCGAACTCGAAGACTCGCGGTGCACGCGGCGCCATCGGGGGCATGGGCGGGATCGCGATAGCCGGCATTCCCGGGAACATGTCACCGAAGTCGACGCCGCCGTCGCCAATGATCATCACGCTGCTGCGGTCGCGCGGAAGATCGCCAGCGCGGACCGGCTTGATGCGGGTCGTCTTTGTTTGCCCGTTGGAGAGCAGGCGCAGCTCCACATCCTCCCCGACGGAAGTCTTCGCGAGCTCGCGACGATAGCGATTCATTCGGGCCGAGCTCATGTAGCCGTCACCCGCGTCTTCGGCAGCCACGCGCAGGCTGACGCCGTTGATGGCGGTAACACGATCGCCCTCGACGATCCCGGCCTTCTCCGCCGGCCCATCGGTCGTGACGCGAACGACGAGCATGCCCAGCGTGTCACGCCGACTTCCAGTGGCGCTCAGGCTCAGGCCTAACGCCGGCCGGTCCTCGAGCTCGTGGCGCGCCGTCCGCATCCGGCTCGGCAAATCCTCCATCGCGACGGTTTTCACCTTCACCGCCTTCGCCTGCCCGCCACTCCACACGCGGAGGTCGACGTCCGCGCCAGCCTTCACCTTCTCGAGCTCGCGGATCAATCGCCGATTGACGATACCATCCATGTCGCCTTCCTTCGCGTCGGCGGCGGACAGGCGCAGGCTCACGCCGTTGATCGAGACAAGGCGGTTGCCTTCCTCGATACCGGCTTTGTCGGCGGGGCCGCCGGCCGTGACGCTCGAGACGAGCAAACCGAGCGTGTCGCGCATGCCGCCAGAGCTGGTCGAGATGCCGATCGCCGCGCGATCGCGGTCGTCATAACGACTGTCGTAGGAGTACGTGCGCGTGGGGCCTTGTGCCTGAACAGCGCCGGCAGACAGGGCAAGCGCGCCGGCAAAACAGAGAGACCGTCGCATAGAACCTCGTGAAGTCGGGTGTGTCGTCCATGCGGTCTGACACGCCGGAGGGCGCTGACGGTTTCCGCCGATTCCGACTCCCGAGCTCGGTCAGGACCGTTGGCGGTCTCGACCCACTTCCGCCGATCGGCATATTTCTCCGTATGACCACCGCATCGCAGCCGGACTTCCATACCTTCGAGCATCACTGGCAGGACGAGGCCGATGCGGCATTCCTGTATCGCGCGCTGGCGAACGTCGAGCCCGAGTCGAAGAAGCAGGACGTCTACCGTCGCCTCGCCGCCGTGGAGGACCGCCACGTCGAGATCTGGGCGAAACTGCTCACGGAGCTCGGTCACCCACCGCCGCCATTCCGTCCGAGCTCGCGCGCCCGCTTGCTCGCGTGGCTCGGCCGTCGATTCGGACCCGGCTTTCTGCTTCCGCACCTCCTGCGAGAGGAGGGTCGCGAAGTAAAGGGATACCTCGACCTCCATCAGAAAACACCGCGAGGTGCCCCCGGTGGTGGTGAGGCACTGCTGCTCGCGCGAGAGTCGGCGGAGCACGCGAGCGAGCTTGCGGGAATCAGCGGCAAGAGCTCGGAGCCATGGCATCAAACCGAGTCGGGCGGATTCCTCCGGAACGTCGTGTACGGGTTCAACGACGGGCTGACGGCGAACTTCGGGCTCGTCGCTGGTGTCATCGGCGCGACGGCGGCGACCCAGCATCAGGCAGTGGTCGTCGCCGGCGTGGCGGGGCTGATCGCGGACGCGCTCTCGATGGGATCCAGTGGGTACCTCGCCGCGAAAAGCGAACAGGAGGTCTATGCCCACGAGATCGCGATGGAGCGCGACGAGATCGCACTCATGCCCGAAGTCGAGCGTGACGAGCTCGCGCTGATCTACGAGTCGAAGGGCATGGAGCCTGAGTCTGCCATGGCGCTCGCGACGCAGGTGATGGCGGATCCACAGCGGATGCTCGACGAGCAGGTACAGGAAGAGCTCGGAATCAGCGAACCCCACATGTCACCGCTCCGCGAGGCGTGGGTGACAGGGCTCGCGACGGCGTTCGGGGCGGTGATTCCCGTTTTCCCGTTCTTCCTTTTCAGGGGCACGCCGGCGATCGCGCTGTCGTTCATCCTGTCGATGGCGTCGCACTTCCTCGTGGGCGCCGCGCGGTCGGTCTTCACCGGGCGTGGGCTCTTCCGCTCGGGCCTCGACATGTTCGTCGTGGGGCTCGGCGTGGCGTTGGTGGGCTACTTCGTCGGAGACTGGGTCGGCAAGCTCTTCTAGTTTCAAGGGGTCAGAGCCCTTGAACCGATCGGTTCAAGGGCTCTGACCCCTTGAAACGAACTTGAAGCCACCTGCAAACGGTCTATTGCAGAGCGGTGTCGGAAGGGAAGCCACGGCTTCTCGAGGACACTCATGCTTCGCACCGGTTTCATCATCGTGGGCGCGTACCTCGGCGCCGCGCTCTTCGCTCCCCCACCCTTCCATACGCTCCCTTTCCAGGGCAAGCCAGGACAAGGGTCCGACCTGGCACGCCGCGTAACGAGCGCGCCCGATGGTCTCGTGAAGATGACCTATGCCGCGCGCGACGGCATCTGCGGTGACGGCAAGAGCTTCATCGCCGACGCGTCGACTGCGGGCCGTGGCTACGATGTCTGGTTCTCGGAGGGCAATTTCTCGACGACGTCGTCGATGTCCAACTTCGAGAGCCGCTGCACGCGTGGGCCTGTGCGACTCCTGCTCGTCGTGCGCGACCACCGCGTGGTCGACGTGCAGCCGTTCGTTGGTCCGTCGAGCGCCTCGACGGAGCGCGCCGGGACGGAGTTTGGCACGGTCTCCGTGAACGATGTGTCTCGCTATCTCCTGGACCTCGCCGCGGCGGGTCGTGAGGACGTGGCGCGCACCGCGATTCTTGCGGCGAGCATCGCCGACAGCGTTCGGATCGCCGGGCGACTCGCGGACATCGCTCGCAACAAGTCGCTCGGCTCATCGGTCCGAGAGAGCGCGCTCAAATGGGTCGGCCGCGTTGGCGCACGGGAAGGTGATCGCGACGCGATGCGCGTCGCGCGCACGATCGCCGAGGATCGGCAGGATCAGGTGGACGTGCGGGAGCGCGCGATTCGGGTGATCGGCGAGTACGATGGTGACTTCGCCTACCTGCGCACGCTATACCCGCGGCTCGACGACGCGACCCTGCGCGAGCGAGTCGTTAGGGTCATCGGCGAAAATGGGTCGAAGGCAGACCTCGATTGGGTCCGAACGGTCGCGCTCGACCGCAACGAGCGTACGTCGGTCCGCGAGCGCGCCGTCCGCGTGCTCGGCGAAGGCAGCGACTCGCGAAGCCTGCGGGAGCTGTACGACAAGCTGGACGACCCGTCGCTCCGCGAGCGGGTGATTCGTACCCTGGCCGACATTGGCGACGCCGAGAGCCGCCAATGGCTACAGCAAATCGTGGAGCGGAGTACGGAGTCCACGTCGCTTCGCGAGCGCGCGATCCGGTCGCTCGCCGAACAGGGCGACGATGCCTATCTCCGCTCGGTCTATCCGAAGCTCAATGACGAAGGCCTCCGCGAGCGCGTGATCAGGTCAGTGGCAGAATCCGGAGGTTCCGAGACGACCGCTTGGCTCAAAGGAATCGTCCGTGATTCGAAGGAAAGTTCGGGGCTGCGCGAGCGTGCGGTGCGGTCGCTGGCGGAGTCCGGGGTGCCGACGGCAGATCTCGTGGCGATCTACGATTCGGTCACAGACCGCGACGTTCGCGATCGCCTCGTGAACATTCTCGCGGAGCGCGGCGATCGTGCGGCGCTCGACAAGCTTCGGTCCATTGCGACGGCCGACCCGGATGAGGATCTGCGCCGTCGAGCGACCAGGAAGCTCGCAGAAAAATAGGGAAGCGGGAGACGGAGAAACGGCGGCTGGTTGCTGGCTGCTCGTGCTGGCTGCTGGCTGACGCTGGCTGACAAAGCCCTCGGGATGTCTTCTTCTGGCGAGAAGAGCATCCCGAGGGTTCTACGTCTCCCGTCTCCCGTCTCCCAGTCCTTCCCGTCTCCCTTTCAGTACACTCCCAAATCCTTCGCCGAGATCACAGGCCCGCTATAGCCTGCCGCGCGGATCTCCCGAAGCAGGCCGTCGTCGTCCGTGCCCCAGTAGAGCTGGTGATACAGCACCAACAACTTCGGGTGCGCTCGCGCGGCGAGGGCGGCGAGCTCCGTCGTCGACGTGTGGGCTGCCTTGTGATATCGCTGCCACTCGGGTGGACGCCTAACGAGCCGCTCCGCCGAGTAGACCTCGTGAATGAGGACATCGCAGCCGTTGCACGCGCGGACGACCGCGTCGCTCGCGCGCGTGTCGCCTGACACGACGATCGAGCGTCCGCCGCCATCGAAGCGATACCCGTACGCGACCTTCCAGTCGCCGTGCGGCACGGCGAAGGCGCGCACCACCACGTTCGTGTCGCGGTAGACGACGCCCGTATCGACCTCGTGAGCGTTGACCTTGTAGCCCGTCTCGTTCGCCGGCTCCGCGCCATCCACGCGCACATGAATGTCCTCGGCGTATGCTGCCTCGAGGTGGTCGGTCATCGCCTTCACACCAGGCGGCCCGTATACGGTGAGTGGCTTCTCGCGCTCCAGCACCCACGGCGTGAAGATCAGATCGGGCAGCCCGACCGTGTGGTCGCTGTGCAGGTGCGTGATGAAGACCCTATCGAGCAGCTTGGGGGCGAGCGCGTCGATGCCCTGACGCTGGGCCGCCGCCGCGCGGCGAACGATGCCGGGACCTGCATCCACGAGATACGCGGTGCCG
>JAJKIV010000073.1 GCA_021154285.1 Gemmatimonas sp.
CCCCTCACCGCGCTCCTGCAGCCAGCGACCTGATTTCGCCCTGCGTGAATCGCCACTTCTGAGACAGGAGCGCCGTCGCTGGCTGCAGCGTCGTGAGCTCCGCCCTCCTGTCGTGTGCCGCATCTGGCGTTAGGCGGCCGCCCTGGATCACCGCGAGCTGCACGAACCTGAGCCTCGCGCCCACTGCCTCGTCGGGAATCTTGAGCGTCGCGACAGCCCCGGGCTCCACTCGCCCGAGCATCCACTGGCGCCCATCACCAATCAGGTAGACGTGCACATAGTCGCGCTCGTCGTTGTCGAAGCGGATGCTGAGCGGAAACCACTCCACGCCCTCGACCGGCGACGGCACTTCCGCCGCGGGAGGTGACGCCGCTCGAGCGCAGGCACCGAGCGTGAAGGTGGTCATCGCGATGGCGGTCAGCCTGAAAGCGGTTGTCGTGACGCCGAGTGAAACGGCGGCCCGGGTACGTGGCGTAGTCATGTGATCCTCCGTGAGTGGACCGGCGCGGCTAGGTCTCTTCCCATAGCGCGTAAAACGCGGCGAAACCCACTCACGGGACCGCTGCCCATCGCCGAAGGCCATGACTTTTCCAAACGGTGACAATGCAAGGCGAAACCGGCTCACCCGAAAGGGTGTCAAATACTCCGGGCCCCTCGTCGAGCTACTCGATTACCAATGCCTAACACCCCACCCCCGCCTGCCGTCGCCCCGCCCCGTTCGCGGACGCCCTCGCCCTCGGCGAAGGCCGCGGGGCACGCCGTGACCGAACTTCTGCGTGCGTGGAGCGCTGGCGAGCCCCACGCCAGCGACTCCCTCGTGCAACTGGTCTACGAGGAGCTTCGCCGGCAGGCACGGCTGACGCTGCGACGCGAGGGCGAGGGGCACACGCTGCAGGCAACCGCACTCGTGCACGAGGCGTGGCTGCGGCTCGGAGGACAGCACAATGCCCGGTGGGAGAGCCGAACCCAGTTCTTCGCGCTGGCCGCGCGAATGATGCGGCGCGTCCTGGTAGACCACGCCCGTACGCGTCGGGCGCTCAAGCGTGGAGGCGCGGTGCACGTCACGGTCGGTATCGGATCAGCAGACCACGCTGGCGAGGTGGCCGAGGGCACGTCGCTCGACGCGGTGGATGTGATCGCGCTCGACGACGCGCTTGGACGGCTGGCCGAGATCGATCCGCAGAAAGCGCGGCTAGTGGACCTGCGGTACTTCGCCGGACTCAGCATCCCCGAAGCCGCGGCGGCGCTTGGCGTCTCGCCCGCGACCGTCGGTCGGGAATGGGCCATCGCGCGAATGTGGCTCCGGCGCGACCTCGAGGCATGACCAGACGAGCGGAGCAACCCGGGGCGCGCGGCGAACCGCCGCCGATGACGCCTGAGCGCTGGCGCGCCGTGGACGCCATCCTCAAGGCCGCGCTCGCGTGCGAGCCGGCGCGCCGCGACGCCGTCATCGCGGAGGCGTGTACAGGCGACGCCGATCTGCGGCGTGAGGTCGCATCGCTTCTCGCCGAACATGACAGCAGCGACCACGCATTCCTCGAGCGGCCTGCCGCCGAGGCACTCGGCGCGTTAGGCACGGCGGCGCCGGTGCCGGTTGCCGAACGACTCGCGACGGCGCTCGCCGGTCGTTATGCAATCGAGCGCGAGCTGGCCCGCGGCGGGATGGCGACCGTGTTCCTCGCGCGCGACCTCAAGCACGACCGCCGAGTCGCGATCAAGGTGCTGCGTGAGGAGGTGGCGGCGGCCGTGGGCGCCGAGCGGTTCCTCGAGGAGATCCGTGTCACGGCGCGTCTGCAGCACCCGCACATCCTGCCGCTCTTCGACTCGGGGGCGGTGCCCGCGACGGCGCGCGGTGATGAGGGGCTGCTCTGGTATGTCATGCCATTCGTCGAGGGCGAGACGCTGCGGACGCGGCTTGCCCGCGAGGGCCGATTGCCTGTGCACGTGGCGGTGCAGCTCGCCCGCGAGATGGCCGACGCGCTCGATCACGCGCACCGCAACGGGATCGTGCACCGCGACGTGAAGCCGGAGAACGTGCTGCTGCAGGGCGATCACGCCCTCGTCGCCGATTTCGGGATCGCGCTCGCGCTGGAGCACGCGGGTGGCGAACGCCTCACGCGCACGGGCATCGCGATTGGCACGCCGCAGTACATGGCGCCGGAGCAGGCATCCGGCGAGCGCGCGATCGATGCCCGCGCCGACGTCTACGCGCTCGGTGCCGTGCTGCACGAGATGCTTGCGGGTGAATCACCGTTCGCGGCGTCGTCACGCGCGGCGGTACTGTGGCGCGTGAGGAACGAGCCGGCGACGGCGCTGGCGACGCACCGCCTCGACGTGGCACCGTTTCTCGACGCCGCGGTCGCGCGTGCGATGGCCAAGCGCCCCGAGGATCGATTTTCCAGCGCCGCGGCGTTCGCGGGCGCGCTGACGGGGGCTGTCGGCAGCGGGGAATCGGGAGCCAGCGTGTTAGGCGACCGGTTGCCTGACGAGTCGAACCGGGAACCAGGGCCGACGCACGCGCATCCGCCATCGGGACGCGTGGTGTCCGCGCGGGCGGCGGTCTATGCCGTCATCGCTACGCTCGTTGTCGGTGGCGTGGGCGGTGGCCTGCTCGCGCGCTCGCTGCTTCCTGGGCGGAGCACGTACAAAGCAGCGAAGCCCGCGTCCCCGGCGATCGCGGCGAACGTCACGTGGCCAACACCTGACGGAGGAACCGAGCTCGTAGTGGTGGACCGAGCCGGCCAACCTCAACGTACGATCGCGTCGACGCGTCCATGGACGCCACGCATTTCGCCGGACGGCCGGACGGTGGCGTACGGTGCGTTTGGCACGGGGCGCAGCACGAGCGACCTGTGGATCACGGACTTGGCCTCCGGTACGACGAAGCGGCTCACGGACGACGACGGCGACAGCAACGACCCGCAGTGGAGCGCCGACGGCGCGAGCATCTCGTACTCCGTGAGCGCTCGCGGGGGGAAGGACCTGGTGGTACGGCGGCTCAAGGTCGGCGACGTGAGCGTGCTCGCGCGGCGCGACGGCACGCAGTTCGCGAGCGACTGGCTGCGAGACGGCAGCGCGCTGCTCGTCACGGAGCAGACCGATGGCAACCAGCGGGACATTCTCGTCCAGCCAGCGGACGGGTCGCCGGCGCGTCCGTACGCTGCGACACCGGCGGACGAAGGAGCCGCGCGCTCCTCGCCCGATGGCCGTTGGGTCGCGTACACGTCCGACGCGTCGGGTCGCGCGGAGGTGTACCTCGACTCGTATCCGAAACCGGGGCGCCGCGTGATGGTGTCGTCCGGCGGCGGCGAGCAGCCCGTGTGGCGAGCCGACGGGCGTGAGCTCTACTACTGGCACAACGGTGATCTCACGGCGGTGCAGATCGGCCAGGCGTCGGGCGATGCGTTGCCGCCGATGGGGGCGCAAACAATTCTGTTCCGAGCCCCTTACGACCTCGAGCCGAACACCATGTACGATGCGTCGCCGGACGGGAAGCAGTTCGTGATCGTGCGGCACATCCAGAACTGAACTGCATTGCGCACGACGGTGCGACGCGACGCCCGCTTGTCGGCTCACAGAATCGGTGGTACGGTAGGCTCGTAGGATTGGAGCGTGGTTGAAGTGATTCGCGGGCGATAGCGAGCGCACGTGACGCAGACTACCGGACGCACGGATTCACCAGGGCGTGCCCCGCAGAGCGCCGGCGCGGGATCGGTTCCCATTCCCGGACCGATCGACCGCGTTCACTTCCTCGACGAGCAGCAGCGATACCGGAAGGCGAGCCGTCGTTTCTCGGTGCTCGCTGTCGTGGCGGTGCTCATCACGGGCATCCCGGCGTGCGTTGTCGTCACTCCGGTCGTGTTCACGGTCCTGCTGACCGTCTGGCACATAGTCAACGCGATCTCGCCGGGATCGGCGGCCGCGTTGGCGCGTTTGCGCGAAGGCATGCTCTCGATCCCGGGCATGGCCACTGCAATGAGCTCGGACCACACGCCGGCGGCGCAGATTGCCCGCGTGGTACTCGCCGTGAGTCTGCTCGTGCTGCCCGGCGCGGTCGCGATCTTCGCCATGTGGCTCGCAAACCGGCGCCTGCTTCGACACGTCGCGATCGGGCACGCACTCGAGCAGATCGGCTCGCGCGAGCCGAACCAGCGGGACCTCGAGGAGCGCCAGCTTCGGAACGTGGTCGAGGAGATGGCAATCGCCGCCGGCCTCCAGCCACCCCGACTTCGCATCATCGACTCCGACGTGGTGAACGCCGGCGCGGTGGGGGTCGGCGTCGATGATGTGACGGTGCTCGTCACGCGCGGGCTGCTCGATGCGCTCGATCGCGATGAGACACAGGCGGTCGTCGGTCACGTCGTCGGCTCGGTCGGGAACGGCGATCTCAAGATCGTTTCCACCATTTTCTCGATCTATCAGACGTGGGGTGCGCTGGCGCTCCTCGTGAACGCGCCGTTCGCGGCGTCATCCCGTCGGGCGATCTGGCGTGGGTTCCGGACCTCGTTCCGCGCGCAGGACCGGACCGTGGACCGGTGGGAGGCCGAGTTCGTGAGTGACGCCTTCCTTCGCGGCGTGGCCGACTTCGAGGACGCCGAGGTCAGCAAACGGTTGGCGAGCAACCGCACAGGCCTCGCGGGGAAGTGGGATACACTCGTCATCTTCCTCTCGCTCCCATCGACGATGATTGCGTACGTCGTGCGATTCGCCGTCGCGATTTCGTCGAAGGCGCTGATCGGCCCGATCGTCGCGTTCATGTGGCGCACGCGCCGGCATCTCGCGGACGCAATGGCCGTTCAACTGACGCGGAATCCTGACGCGCTCGCGCGCGCGTTACGCCATTTCGGGACCGTGCAGTGCCTCGTACCGCAGGCGGAGGCGGTGTCGCTCCTGTTCTTCACCTGGCCGCCGCACGCCACGGCGAAGGACGCGGTGGTCGGCGAGTTCGGGCGCATGCACCCGAAGCTTCCGCAGCGTGAGCGACGGCTTCTCGCGTTAGGCGCCGATCCGACGCGCCCCCGGCCTGTGACGGGACTGCGCGCGGCCATTGGCGATTTCGTGTCGGCGTTCAGGGCGACCAGGTTCACGCCCTCTACTGCGCTCCTCGCGTTCACCTTCTTCGTTGTCTGCCCCATCCTCCTCGCGGTCGCGCTCGCGGCGGCGCTGATCGTGCTCTGCTTCATGACCGGCTTCACGCTCATGGTGATGCTGGTCGTGATGGCGGTGGTGGCGAAGGTGTTGAATCTCCTGTTCGTCACCCTTCCGGCGTGGATCGCGCATCGTTAACGGCAAACACGAACCCTGACTACACTGACGGCGCTGCGCGCCGCCTTTCGATCTCAGAACACCAGCGTCTGGATCGAATGCGGCGGGCTGGCCACTTCCGCCGCATTCCCCGCGACCCAGACGAAGTAGCTCACAGGCTTGTCCGTCGGATTCATCACGATTGTGGCGACCTTGCCGTCAGGATTCACGAACGCCGCCGACAGGAGCGCACTCCTGCTCGGCGCACTGGCAATCCGCCTCGCACCCGGACGCACGAACTTCGAGAAGTGCCCGATGTAGTGATACGAGTTCGTGTAGGTCAGCTCACCGGTCCTCGTGTTCGCGTGCACCGGCGCAAAGCAGTAGTTGCCGACATGATTCGGTCCGCCCTGTTCGTCGAGCAAGACGTTCCAGTCCGTCCAGCCCACGGCGCCGTCGTTGAAGTCGTTGATCATCGAGCGGCCGTAATACTCCCCGAGCCTCCAGTTGTGGATGTCGTCGGCCTTGAAGGAATCGACCGTGCCCTCGGTGAAGAGCAGCGGCTTGTTGGGAAACGTCTCGCGCACCAGCCTAACGTTGTCAAACATCATGGTGCCGCCGCTCCAGGGCTCATACCAATGGAAGCCGATACCCCACACGTACCGCGCCGCGTCCGGATCGGCGAGGATGGTGCTCACGCGCTGGTAGATGAGATCCCGGTTGTGATCCCACGCAATGATCTTCCGGTCGCCCAGGCCTTCACGTTTCATCGTCGGCCCGAGAAAATTCTTGAGGAAGTCCCGCTCGTCCTCGGCCGTATAGATGCACGACTCCCACGTCTGGGTTGCCATCGGCTCGTTCTGCACCGTGATGCCCCAGATCGGGATGCCCTCTCGCTCGTACGCCTTGATGAACTTCGTGTAGTAGTTGGCCCAGGCCTGCCGCGACTCGGGCTTGAGCTTTCCACCGTGCAGCATGTCGTTGTTCGTCTTCATGAATGGCGGTGGACTCCACGGGCTGGCGAAGAGCCGGAGTCTACCGCCCGCAGTGGCGATCGCCTGCTTGGTGAACGGGATGCGGTACTTCCTATCATGCTCGACGCTGAACGACTCGAGCGCGGTGTCGCCGTCGTCGACGTACGTGTAGCTCGCGGACGAGAAGTCGCAGCTGTGAATGTGCGTGCGACCTAACGTGTAGCCGATCCCTTTCGTCGGATCGAAGTACGCGTCGAGAATCTCGCGCTGCCTGAGCGCCGGGAGCTTCGCGAACGTTTCGGCCGACGCATCCGTCAGCGCACCGCCGACGCCGAGGATCGTTTGGAATCGCTTCGTGGGATCGACGAAGACGCAGATCTGCGTCTCGAGGGGTTGACCCATCGGCTTGAACGCCAGCTTGCCGGTTGCGGAGAGTCGCTGATCCGTCTTGTCTGCCGTGGTGTAAACGGC
>JAJKIV010000074.1 GCA_021154285.1 Gemmatimonas sp.
AAATGAGCGCCGATTGGCTCACGCTCGATGCAGTCGCGAAAACACCAAGCTTCCGATTCGTTGCATCAGGCGCCGAGCTATCGCACTCTACGGCGCACTCCTTTCATCCGCGCAGCAATCAGTCGCATGCGGACGACGCTGCTCACCTCCGCTCGCCAAGTCATCCTCGTCACCGCGTGGTTGTCCCGCGGGCTCAACTGAGACGGAATTGCATCTCGCCGATCGCAGGTCACGATGACCGCAACTTCTATAAAGCCGCGCGCCTGACGCCCGCCGAGCTCGAGTCGCTGTGCAAGGCTCACGCACTACTGCGGTGCGCCGATCGTGCACAAACACGCTGATCGCCGCACCGCCGGAGATGCGCGACGGCATCACGTACCAGGTCTGCGCGGTGGTCGTCGGTGCTTCCCCGTTCCCGCCGACGGCGAGACGATCGGCGAGATCATGTTCGGCGGGAACATCGTGATGAAGGGCTGTTCTCAGAACCCGTCGGCCGACGCGATCGCCTAGGGATCAAGAGGTCTGCCTTCGTTTAGTGTGGCGGCGCCACCGCACCTCCGCCATCTTCGAAAGATGTCGACCATCGCCGAACCTTCGACCGAGCTGGCCCGTGTCGCGCCGCTCGACTTGGCTTCGCGCGCCGAGCACGCTGCCGACTGGCCCGCGCCCGCCCCGCAGCGACTCGGCCGACGTCTGGTCGAACGCTTCGCGCTCATTGCCTTCGGACTCTATCACCTGCCGCTCTTCCTCAACAACTATCCGAGCCTGGGTGGTGGCGGATTCTCCGAGACCGGGCTCGCGGCGCGGTGGGGACACGTCTTCACACCGCCCGGCGTGTGGGTCGCACGGCACGTCTTCCACATCACCGGACCGATGCCCGGCGCGTACCAGGGCGACAACGGCGATATCGGCGAAGAGTTCGGGCGACTCCTGCTGACGGTCGTGATCGGTGCCGCCGTCGGGATCGTGTGGACCATCGTGGATAGAAAACGACCGGGCGCCCGATGGGCCAGCGACGCGCTTCGCGTCCTGCTCCGCTATTCGATCGCGCTCGGCCTCGCCAGCTACGCGATCTCAAAGATCTTCCCGCAACAATTTCCGCCGATCAGCGCGTTCACGCTCGAGCAGCGCGTCGGCGATCTCCCGCCGATGGCGCTCCTGTGGACGTTCATGCAGTACTCACGTCCGTACGCGTTCTTCGGCGGGTTGATGGAGCTTGTGGCCGTGCTGCTCCTCTGCGTGCGCCGAACCGCGACGCTCGGCGCATTCATCTGCGTCGCGGTGATGACGAACGTCGCGTTCATGAATTACGCCTACGGCGTTCCCGTAAAGCTCTATGCAACGATGACGGTCCTGTCCGCGGCGGTTCTTCTTCTCTATGACGCGCCGCGGCTCATTGCCGTGTTCGTCCGAAACCAGACGGCGCCCGCGGCGCTACTCTCGGGGAGTTGGCAGGATCGAATCCCTTCCCCCCTGCGATGGACGATCAAGGTCCTCGTGGTCGGCAGCGTCCTCGTGTCATCCGTCGCGGCGATGCGTGGTACGCTCGACAGACCTAACGCGGCGACGGGCCTCGACGGACTCTGGGTCGTAACCTCGTTCACGCGCGAGCCCCAAACCGCTGACTCGTCGCGCTGGTCCGCCGTCATCGTTCGCGGGAAGAACCTCGCGATCCGTCTTTCGTCGGATCGGTTCGTGTCATGCCAGGGGACTGCGACGCCTAACCCAGACGTGAGGATCGCAACGTGCTCCGGAAATCGCCGCGCCGAGCTGCGATGGACCCAGAGCGGCGCCGTCGCACAAATCGACGGCACATTCGACGGCGCCCCTGTGACGGTGTCCGCGAGGCGGGCCGACCCGTCGGACTATCGACTCATGCAGAGCAAGTTCCGCTGGATCATGGACTGAGCCGAGGTGACCGGGGCTGCTAGATCCGACCTTCCCCTGTTCGACGGCACGGTATCGGATGGCACGATCGGAGAGCGGACGTCGCGTTAGGGGAACGGGCCGAAGCGCCCGTGCACTCCGCTCGACCGACCTTCATGCCCGGGGGATCCATGATCGCTGCATCACCCATGCGCCTCGCCAGGCGCATCCTGCCCGCCTTGCCCGTTGTGTTCTATGGCTGTAGCGACCCCTCGGGCCTCACCGCTCCGCGAATAGAGCCGCGTGTGCACGCGCTTGCAGCGCCCGTTATCACGGTGCTCAACACCGATGACTCGGGAGCCGGCTCGCTGCGTGAGGCGGTCGTCGACGCGTCGGCGGTTGCTGGTTCAGTCATTCAGTTTGACGCGAGCCTTGCCGGGAAGACAATCGTGTTGACGAGCGGAGAGATCGACGTCGGCTCGCAGATTACCATCGAGGGGCCGGTGCCCGCGGGCATCACGTTGAGTGGGGGATTGACCTCACGCCTGTTCGAGGTCGGACCACCTAACGGAGATCTCACGCTTCGGAACATCTCGCTCGTCAACGGGCGCCAGAGCGACGGCGGCGCCGCCCGCCTGCGCGACGGCACCAAGCTCACGCTCGACCACGCCCTCGTCGCGAACAACGAGGCAACGGTCCGTGGCGGCGCGATCATATTCGGTACGGGCGCCACTGTGACACTCGTCAACAGCACGATCTCGGGCAACGCCGCCGCGCAAGGTGGCGGGGCTATTTCAGGAGATGGGCCGGTGACGCTCCGCAACAGCACGATCGCGTTTAACAGTGCGTCCGGGGAAGGCGGTGGTGGAATCGAACTGAGCGGGGGGTCCCTGAGTCTTCGCAACTCGGTTGTCGCCAATAACGTCGGAGTGGGGACCTTCACGAACTGCCTCATGGACCCCGTACCCCTCATCTTCACGGGTCGCAATATCTCTGACGACTCGAGTTGCGGAACCGATCCGGACATCGTGATTGGCAATCCAGGGCTATTGCCTCTCGCCGACAACGGCGGCCCGACGAGGACCCACGCGATCGGCACCTCGAGTCCGGCGCTCGACAGCGGTGCGCAGTGCAGCGAGGCCACTGATCAACGTTATGTCACACGCAATCAGGGAACGTCGTGCGACATCGGTGCGTTCGAGTTCAACGACTTCGGCACGTTCGCGTTCACAGTCGGGCCTAACGTCTCGGTCAATGCCAAGACCGGCGTCGTCACCGTGAGCGGCACGATCAAATGCTCGAAGCCCGGGTCTGCCGATCTCACCGTCACCCTGCGTCAGACCCAAAAGACGACGGGCAGGTTCACCACGATCATTCAGGGTGCCGCGGCAACGACCATCGCATCCTGCAACGCCAGCCCATCCTCGTGGTCGGCGGTCGTGTCGCCGGCGTCGGGCAAGTTCGAGACTGGGGCCGCAACTGCGGCGATAACGACCACTAGCTGGCCAGCCGGGTTCCTCCAGGGCAACGCCAGTGCAACGGTGAAGGTCTTCGCGGTCAAGTAGGTTGCGCGCTGCGCACAGGGCCGGCAACTTGGGTTACCACGCTCGATGGCGACGCCATCGAGCGTGGGGCCCTTCGTGTCCGCCTGCCGATGTCGGCGTCGGCGTTCTGCTGGATACGCGTTGCCCTGACGCCGGCTCGATGACGGAAGACGAGCTGTCCGCAACAGAACTGCTGGTCCGCGCCGGCGCCGGCGAACCGAGCGCCGTCGAGCGCATTTTCCCTCTCGTTTACGACGAGCTGCGGCGACTCGCGCATCAGCACCTCGCGCGCGAGTCCGACGGCCGCACCCTAACGACGACCGAGCTCGTTCACGAAGCGTATCTCAAGCTGATCGATCAGACGCGCGTCGAATGGACGGGCCGCGCGCACTTCATGGGCGTCGCCGCGATCGCCATGCGCCGGATTCTCGTCGATCGCGCACGCACTCGGCAACGTCTCAAACGTGGTGGCACCAGCGTTCGCGTGCCGCTCGAGCACGTCGACCTGAGCGCCGACGAACGCGCCGATCTCGTGGTCGCGCTCGACGAAGCGCTCGAGCGTCTGCGCTCACTCGACGATCGGCAGGTGCGCGTCGTCGAATGTCGCTTTTTCGGTGGCATGACCGAAGAAGAAACCGCCGAGGCGCTCGGCATCGGCCTGCGGACGGCGAAGCGAGATTGGGCCAAGGCGAGAAGTTGGCTCTACACGGAGCTATATGACGAACCGATCTCGTGAGCTGACCAGCGCGGAGCGCGAGCGGTTCATGCAGATCGACGGCATCTTCGATGCCGCGATCGACCTCGAGCCTAACGAGCGAACCGAGTACGTCGCGCGCGCGTGTGGCGGCGACGATGCACTCCGTAGTCGCGTGCAGCTGCTGCTCGACGCCTACGACCGGTCGGGCGAATTCCTCGGATCACCGGCCATGTACCTGGCCGGCGTTCTGCTCGATGATCAGGTATCGGCGGCAGTCCAGGCAGCGCCACTGCGCGCGGGCCCGTTCCGGATCGTTCGCGAGCTTGGACACGGTGGCATGGGCGTCGTCTACCTCGCCGAACGGGAGGGTGCCGAGTTCCAGCAACGCGTCGCGCTCAAGCTCGTTCGACACCTCGGCGCCGATGAAGCGGTGCGTCGCCGGTTCGCGGAGGAACGGCGAATCCTCGCGCTGCTCGAGCATCCGAACATCGCGCATCTGATCGACGGTGGCCTGACGGCGGAGGGGCTGCCGTACTTCGCGATGGAGCTGGTCGACGGCGAGCCGATCGACACGTACTGCAGCGCGCGGCAGCTGTCGATCGACCAGCGCATCGATCTCTTCATCGAGGTCTGCGAGGCGGTGCAGTACGCCCACGAGCACCTCGTCATCCATCGAGACCTCAAGCCGTCGAACATCCTCGTCCGAGCCGACGGACAGCTCAAGCTGCTCGATTTCGGTATTGCCAAGCTGCTCGATCCGCTGCGGTCCGGCGACGAGGCTGGCGCGACGCAGACTGCGCTCATGGCGATGACGCCCGAGTACGCGGCGCCCGAGCAGATTCGCGGCCAGACCGTGAGCACCGCGACCGATACGTACGCGTTAGGCGTCCTGCTGTACCTGCTCCTCGCCGGCCGAAGGCCGTACGACGTCCGCGGGCTGCCACCGGCCGAGCTGCAACATATTGTCTGCGAGGTCGAGCCGCCGCGGCCGTCCGCAGTCGCACCGGAGAAATCGAAGCGAGCGCTCGACGGCGATCTCGACGTGATCATCATCAAGGCGCTGCACAAGGATCCCGCCCGTCGATATTCGTCCGCCTCGGCGCTACGTGACGACCTGCGCTGCTATCGGACTGGCCTGCCGGTACTCGCTCGTCCGGAAAGCAGAACCTACCGGTTGGGCAAGTTCGTTAGGCGCAACCGAACAGTGGTCTCGGCGCTCTCCGTTACCGGCGTTGCGCTCATTGCGGCCACCGCATTCTCGGCGACGCAGATGCGTGAGGCGCGGCGACAACGTGATGGCGCCGTGCAGGAAGCCGAGCGCCAAACGGCGCTGGCGGAAGTGCAGTCGGTCCTCGGCGGGGATCTACGCGACGCTGCCGGCAAGCAGCTCTCCGCAGCCGAACGGATTGTAATGGGAGAGCAGGTACTCGTTCAGGAATTCGGTGACAAACCGTGGCTGGTCGTCGAGGGCAGGCAAGAGTTGTCGGCGAAGCTGTATGAGATGGGAGAACGCGAAGGAGAGCGCGCGATGCTTGCCCGCGCAAGCACGTTGGCGCAGAGCGCACACCTTCCGACGCAATTGGCCGTTGCGGAGTGCAGACGCGCTTACAGCCTCACGTTCGACGACCGGCTCGATTCGGCGCGCGCGGCACTTGCTACTGCGCGGGCGGCGTTGGCGACTCCCGGCGCCTCGATACCGGTCGCCGAAGCGATGTGCGTAGACTCGGAGGGCCAGCTGCTCGTTGCAGAAGGCAAGACGGATTCGGCGATCGTCATGCTCCGGCGTGCGGTCGATCTATCGCAGGGCGACCGCGATAAACCATTTCGTCTCCAGGCGATGATGGACCTATCCCTGGCAGTCCGCGCTGCCGGCCGTACGCGAGACGCGGCCGAGATCCAGCGCAGAGTGATTGCGGACCGCGATGCGGCCGGATTCCGCGGCACGTCCGTCATGCTGAATGTGATGTCATATATCGCCGGATCACTCTTCGAGCTTGGGGAGTTGGCGTCGGTCGACTCGCTGACGCGGGCAGTAATTCGTGCGCAGGCAAGCGTTCCGGGCAGCCACTCAACTGCGTTCCTGACGTTCGCCGTGGGCCTCGCGGCGCTGCGTAGCGGTGAGCTCGACACCGCTCAGGTGTGGCTCACGCAGGCGCTGGCAGTGGATAGCTCGGAGGACGCGGGCGGACTCAGCGCGTACCTGCCTCCCGCGATCACACAGCTTCGACTCGAGCAGGGTCGGGTAGCCGAGGCACGCGCGAGTCTCGCCCAATTGCCTTCGGGCACGCTCCAGCGGCGCGTGAGCCGCGCCTGGTTTACGGCCTGGACGCGCTACGCCGAAGGCGACACGCGCGGTGCGATCACGATGCTCGACGACTCGCTTCGTGTCATTCGAGGTGAGCGTGACACGCCGCCGCCCCAACTCGCGGTCCCGTTCATCATGGCGGCCGAATGGAGGCTCGCCGCGGGTGACGCGCGCGCTGCCGACTCGTTGGCGCTCATCGGACGAGCTGCTGCCGCCATCGACTCGCTTGCACTCAAACGGAGCGCCTATGTCGGTCGCGCTGAGCTCGTTCTGGCCCGTGCGCGCAATGCGTTAGGCGATGTCCAGGGCGCGCGTGGTGCGGCTGACCGCGCCGTCGTCGCGATGTCCTTCGGGAACGGCCCGACCGCTCGGCGCACTCAGGCTGCCAGAGGTTTTCGAGACTCGCTTCGTTAGTCAGATGGTGGTGTGTTCTGCGTGCATTGGCGACGGATTTTGCGAGGTTGAGTAAGTTGGCGCCGGCGTGGGTGCCGCCGCGGCGATCCCTCTCCTCCCGGCGGGATGTTTTGGTTGAGGCGGAACAGGTTAGTCGGATCGTAGCGACGCTTGACCGCCACCAGCTTCTCCCAGGTCATCCCTGGGTAGGCTTCGCGAACCCGCGTCTCGCCCTCATCGCGGAGGAAGCCGACGTATGCACCGCTGTCGCTCTGACGCAGGGCCGCCGCGAAATCGTCGACCCAAGGCCCGTGAGTCGCCGCCTCATCGGGACGCTCGTACATCGCGGCGACGTTTACCATGATGGGCGAGTCGCGGTGGGCGAACGCAGTGGCGTCGGCGCTCACGCGGGCCATCGCCCCGCCGAGCACCCGGATCTCCGCTGCGGCCATCTTCGCGGTCGACGTCTCGAGGTGCTCGACGATCGTCTGAGCCACCGGGCGGTCGACGGCGTCAACGAATATCGCGCGCGTCGAGGCGACTGGGTGGCGATCCTCCTCGGGTGGGTAGATCTCGGGGTAGTGCTTCGCCGTCACCATGTCAGCCAACGGGTCGGCGAGTGCCCGGAAGGGCGCGATGGCGCGCTCGCCGGCCTCGACATCGCCCGCGTAGACGAGCCTCGCCACGATGACGAGCTTGCCATGTGTGCTTGTAGGCAACCAAGGCACAGGTGGCGCCAACATCACGTTGGCGATGGTCGAGAGCTCATCAGGAGCGGCCCCCGCCAGAGCGACGAACGAGGCGATGGTTTCAGGCGTCGCCGGCAGTATCAGCGTCCCGCCGAGGACGGTATCGACCTCGTGCAGCCGGAACTGGAAGCGGGTGGCGACGCCAAAGTTCCCCCCGCCGCCCCGGATCGCCCAGAAGAGGTCAGGATGCGTCGCGGCGTCCACGCGAAGAAGCCGGCCATCGGCCGTCACGATCTCGGCGGCCAGCAGGTCGTCGATGGTGAGGCCGTGTTTGCGTACGAGATATCCGATACCGCCGGCGAGCGTGATCCCGCCAATGCCGACCGAGCCAGTGTCGCCAAACCCGGTTGCAAGACCGAAGGCGCCCGCGGCGGTCGTGTATTCGCCCGCGGTCAAACCAGCTTCGGCCCACACTGTGCGCCGCTCGACGTCGAAGTCGAGCGCCTTCATCTTCGAAAGGTCGAGTACGATCCCCCCGTCGGAGACGCTATGACCGGCTGGGCTGTGGCCGCCGCTGCGAACTGCGAGCTCCAGCCCACTCTCGCGCGCGAGCGAGACGACTCGGGAGACATCAGTTGCGTTCTTCACACGGACGATCAGCGCCGGCCGGCGGTCGATCCCGCCGTAAAAGACCGTGCGCGCCTCGTCGTAGCCAGCGTCGTTAGGCGCGAGTACCTGGCCCTCGAAGACGGTGCGGAGTTGTCGCACC
>JAJKIV010000075.1 GCA_021154285.1 Gemmatimonas sp.
CCGCGCTTTCGGGCTTCACGTGAACGAAGACGTGTACGATGAGCATGGTATCTCGTTAGGTTCTCATTGGTCGTCAGCGACGCGCGACGACGAGCAGGTGTGCGCTCACACCGAGCAGCGTCGACTCGGCCTCGAGCGCGTCGAGCGCCGCGAGCAGTGCACGCAGGCGTCGGTCATCGGCGAGTCGGGCATCGAGGTCCGACAATAGCCATGCGGGCCCTTCGACACCAAGCGTCGCTTCGTGCGTTAGGCCGGCAGCCGAGCATTCCTGCGCGAGCTCTTCCGGTCGATGGAAATAAGCGGTCGTGAAGTACGCCGGATTGCGTGTTGGGTTGCGATGCCGTCCATCGCTCAAGTCCCGGGCGACGACGGACGCAAACGCCGGGTCCTCGAGATAGCCGCCGCGCATACCGTCGAGCGTCGATGCGAACCGCGAGATCGCCGCCGCGATGATGACGCCGCCAGGCCGACACACCCGACCGGCCTCCGAGAGTGCCAGCAGTCGATCCGCGCGCTCGGGTAGATGGTAGAGTGGCCCGAGGAGCAGCACGGCGTCGGCGCTCGCGTCAGGCAGCCGAAGGGAGCGTGCATCGCCGACTTCCGCACTGGCCAACGTGACTTCCACGCGCGCGGTGGCGTCAGCGCGTGCCTGCTCGATGTGCAGCGGAATCGGATCCACGAGATGGACGTCGTAGCCGCGTTCGGCCAGCCAGATGGCGTACCGTCCCGGACCGCCACCGACGTCTGCGACGACGGCGGGCGGCGATGGGAGATAGCGCTCGAGGATCAGGCGCGTGCGCGCGAGCTCGAGGGCGCCCTGGCCGGCAGCGAGCCTGTCGCGCTCGAGCCCCCGGGCGTAGAACGCCGCGATCTCGTCACTGTCTCGTGTGCTGTCGCTCATCGATCGCTATCTCATCACTTGCGACGCGGCCGCTGCTTGGCCGACACGGATCGAATGACCAACTTGCCTCGCCCACGTGACGGGAATGGCGTCTTCAGATCAGCCACGGCGGCAGCGAGGAGCGCCTCCACCTCCGGGCGGTCCAGCACCGCGGCCGACGGCAGACGGATGAATCGCGTCTGCTTGCCGGACCCGACCAGCACCTTCTGAGGATCCTCAAGGCGCGCACCGTTGATGAAGCAAAGGCCCACGCCATTCGCGGCCGCCGCCATGCTCACGACCGAATCGGACGGGCGCTCGGTCGGAGAGTAGCCGATCACGAAGAAGTTGTAGTTGTCGTAGGCCAGCTCGGTACCAGTCGGAAAGCGTTTGCGGAGCTTCCGGCGGATGGCGCGAATCAGCGTCTGCTGGTCCGGCTCGAACTTCTCGATGAACTGCTGCAGCCGGCCCTCGGGATCATCGTCGGCCGGCCGCGCGCGTGTGCTGGTTGATCGTGTCATGAGGGTCCGCTGGCTGAGGGAAGTCCGGCTGCCTAACGATGCGCCGCGTCGACAGAAACGACCGCATGGCCCGCGCGACCTGCGTGGGTCGCTGCAGGAACACGTAGTGGTTACTGCCGTGCAGGTCGACGACCGTGTTCTGCGGAAACCGCGCGAACTTCATACGCGAGTCCGCGACAACCGCGGCAACGAACCGCAGCACCGAGTCTCCCTGCGCTCGCCCGGCCGCGTCGAGCTCCGCATGGTACGGCACCACATCGGCGAGCGAATCCGGCACGGCATAGATGGCGAGCGCGCGACAGCGGACCTGATCGTACCGGGCCACGCGGCTGCCGCTCGCGAGCCGCGCCTTGAGTGCGTTGGGAGTCACCTCGCCCAGATAGCGATCGGCGGAGTCGAAGCGAACGGTCGCTCGAATCTCGGAATCCGGCTCGCGAACACCCTCGATTCGCTCATAGACCGCGCGTATGCTCTCGAAGTCCGCGGTGTCCGCTGGCGAGACGCGCGGCGCGGGACCAGCCGGCTGCGCCTTGGCAATCGAATCGATATTCGATCGGTCGTAGGCAGCATCGATGTACACCAGGCCCGCGCATCGATCCGGATGCAGCTCAGCAAATCGCGTCATCTCCTCGCCGGCGATGGAATGACCGACGAGGATGACCCGCCCGAGGCGAAGCGTGTCGAGCGTCGCCGTGATGTCAGTGACGAGCGTGTCGAGATCGGCCGCTGGTGGCGCGCCCGCCGACGCGCCAAATCCGCGACGCGTTATGCCAATGACGTGAAAGCTGTCGGCGAACTGCGGAGCGAAGTCGTCGAACACGTGCGCCGTATTCCCGCCACCGGCGAGGAACACGAGCGGTGAACCGTGCCCACCCCAATCCACCACCTCGAGCGCGACGCCGGGAGCAACGCGCGTCATGCGCGCGCTCGGCGTGGAATGCGGACGGACGCGAGAGACCTCGGAGCCGCTCGCGCACGCCAGCGCGAAAGAGACGATCATGAGTCGAGCGTCGCGAATCATGGTTGCCACGCGGTGGCCCCCGTTCTACTCCGTTGCGTGATCCCGATTCCAGATGAACTGAGTGAACTGCCAGGATCCGGCGAGCGTCCGCCGCAGCCAAACGATGCCCTTTCCAGTTTCCGTTGTCGTGGCACCGCCAGACTTCGGCGTCACTGAAAACGAATACGTGAACGTGCCAGTCGCCCAATCGTTCACCACACACAGCTCGATGTACTCGAACTGCTCTCGCATCGTGAACTGGTCGAACAACGGATCCGTGATGGCAGCGACGCCGACCCGCCCTCGCGCCGCAGGTTGCTCGGGCGGCATCATGACGATGTCCTCCGCGAAAAACCCGAGGAATCGCTTCCGGTCTCCCGCGGCAATCGACTGCGAGTACTCGGTTGCCATGCGCCGGATCTCGAATTCCGCCGCGGACGAGGCGCGCACGGACAGCGGCGTGTCAATCATTCGCGACTCTCAACCCCATGGTAGTGGTCATCGCTCCAGTATATCACTGCAGCGCCGACTGTGCCGGACGCTCGAGCAGCGCGTTGAAGAACATCTTGAACGTCCCGTACGACTGCCCCCGATAGAGCGGCCGGAACCCGAACATCGTCACCCGCCCGGCGCCTAACGCCACATCGGCCGCCGCGACTTTCCCGGCCAGCTGTGCCGCTCCCTGGAGAAATCCGCTCAACAGGATCGACCCGGGCTCACCCGGATACCGCGCGATGACTCGCGCTGGCGAGCCTGCCGGCAGCTCCAGCGACGTGGAGTTCACGAAGTAGATCGCCGATGAATCGCGCATGCCGCGTCCCACCGGATGCGACGGGTCCACCAGCACGCGGAGTATCGATCCCGGCGCGTAGATCTGCTCGGCGTCCGCCGCCGAGTTGCGGCTGCCGCCTCCGCCGCCGGCCGTCACGAGCTTCACCTCGATGCCAAGCGCCGCCGGCGCGAGCTCCGTCGCGCCATCCACGAGCACGAGGTGCCCGCCCTGCTCAGCGAACCGCTTGAGCTCCGCAATCCCCTCGGCGCCGAGACCACCGGAGTACGGCGGCGGCACCTGCGCGTCCGACATCCCATTCCGGATCTCGCGCAGCGAGAGATCAGGAATCACGACGACGTCGAATCGATTTCGCAGATCGCCGGCGCGCACGACCGAGTCGGAGATGGGCGTGTACGGGAACTTGAAGTCATCCATCACCCACCGCGTCCAGCCCTCGTCCATGTTCGCCGTCCACGACTTGTAGAGCGCCACGCGTGGCGTGCCCGTTAGGCAGGCGTAGCGTCGTGTGTCGCGCGCGGCAGACGCGTCTCCCATTGATGCCGCCGGCCGGGGCGAGCAGCCGGGCCGAGTCGCGGGATCTCGCACAGGACTCGTCTCCACCGACAGCGGCTGATCGATCTGATCCACCATCACGCCCATCTGCAGCGGCAGCGTCCAGCCAGCCACGTCGTACGGCCGCTCGGGTGGACCACCGGGATACTGCTCCATGCGCGGAAAGTGCTGCACCTCGAGCAAGTCCTTGGCGTGCGCACGATACGGCTGGTCGAGCCTAACGACGTACGAGCCGGGGCCGTATGGCTTACCGCCCGCCGAGAACGATGCCTTCGCCCGACCGACTTCCACTCGACCGACGCGAAGAACCTCCACCAGTCGCTCGACCGCGCCGGTGTCAGCCTGGCCGGCCGGAACCACGAACGCATACGGCGCCTTGGACCCTGCCGCGATCGCCCGCCGACCCATCGCCACGAAATTCCGCACGTAGTCTTCGCGCTGCTCCGACGCGAGCCTGACGAGCGCCTCCGACGCGATCAGCTCGTAGTCGATGATGTCTCTCAATCGCCAGGTCCCGCCCGGCCACGGATTGGGGAAGTTGATCCGCCGCTCGTACTTCGGCAGCCCTCGCGCGTGTCCGCGAAGCTGCGACGTGTCCTGCGTGATCGGCGTCGCGATTCGCACGCTCGCCGCTTCCGTGATCACGCCGACCATGTTGTGCCGCGTGGGTGTGGAGCGCGCCCCTCCGTGCCACCAGAGGTCGTAGATGACACTCGTCGCGACGCCCGACTTGCCACGCTCCTCGAGCGCCATCGCCATCTCCGACCCGATGTGCGCGATGCCGCGCACGACGATCGGGTCGAGGTTCGGGTTCACCGGGTCCACGAGCGGCGGCACGAAGATCCGCGCGCCTTCCGCACCCATCTGGTGCACGTCGTAGAAGATCTCGGGGAACCACACGCCGTACAGGTAATCGGTCACGAGCCGCGTTTCCTTCTGCGTGACCATGAACCAGTCGCGGTTGTTGTCGTGCCCCACGTACGGGTGATACAGCCACGGCAGCGGCCCACCCTCCCATTTCGTGCCGAGGTTCTTGCGGTACCACTCCGTGATCATGCGCTGGCCGTCGGGGTTCATCGACGGCGCGATGAGCACGACTTCCTTATCGAGGTCGCGCTGGAGCGTGTCGTTCGTGGCGAGCCGGTAGGCCAGCTCCATTGCCATCTGGGAGGCGCCGATCTCCGTCGCGTGGATGTTATTCGAGATGAACACGACGCTCGGCTGCGAGGCAACGAGGCGTCGCTCCTCGCCGGGCGTTAGGCGCCGAGGGTCGGCGAGTCGGGCCTGCGCCGCGCGGAGTGCGGGGAGCCGGGCGATGTTCCGCGGCGTCGAGACGGCCACGACGATGAACGGCTGGCCGTTCGTGGTGAGACCCAGCGTGTCGACGTGAACGGCGGGCGATGCCGCGGCCAGGCGCTGGAAGTAGCCGGTGATCTGACCCCAATCCGCGAGGGTCCGGTCAGCCCCGATCGCGAAGCCGAGGTGCTGCTGTGGCGACGGGACCGCCTGCCCCGCACGGGCCGGCTGAGCACCTGCCGAGGTGGAGACGGCTGCGGCGCCTGCGGCGAGGAGGATCGCGGAGCGGATCGAGGGCATTCCCGATCTTGATCCGCGGCAACCTTGCCCGCAAGACACGCCGGATCAAAGGGGTCAGAGTCGTTTGAATTTCAAGGAGCTCGGTCCGTCCGACGTCTCGAATTCAAATGACTCTGACCCCTTTGATTTACGCCTCAGAACGGACAGTTCCCCGGGGCCGGCTCGTCCTTTCGCAGCGTCGCGCCCGGCGGAGCGAAATACGTCACGATGTTCTCCGCGGGATATGACGTCTCATTGCGCGCGATGTGTGCGTGATCGCCAACATCGAGGAACCCTTCGCCGGCCTTTTTTCGGATGGGCCGGCACTCAGGATCGTCGGATTCGTAGAACGTCATCTCGCCCGTCTTGACGAGGATGAACACCGGTCCCGGATGGCTGTGCCATCCGCTGTGCGTGCCGGGCTCGAACAAGATGCTCTGCACCGCGAGATCGAGCGCGGGCTTCGATTTGACCTCGACATGCCAATCGCCCGAGATCCGCTTGACCTTGAAGACCGGATCGGACGGGTCCCAGAACGTCGCGCGAGCAAGCACCGTCGACTGTGATGTGCCTTTCGTGGCGTGAGGCGTTTGCGCCTCGAGGCTGCGAGCGTGTGGTGCGACGGAGCTCGATCCATCGCCGCAAGCAAGGGCGCCGAGGGAGAGCACGATGGCGCCGGCATGACGAGCGCGAGGCAAATCCATGGAATCCTCCTGCGGAGGGTCGTATGTTGGAGCCGCCGATTCTGGCTGGTGGGTTGTCATCTGCGCTAACGAGGAGTGGCGATGGCACAGGACATCGCGCACGTGAACGCAGCGGAATCACTCGATGACCTCGTGGCAACGGCCTACGGGGAGCTTCGCGCGATCGCGCACGCCCGCCTCGCCTGGCGCGGCGCCGGCGGAACACTCTCGACGACCGCGCTAGTTCACGAGGCCTACCTCAAGCTCGCTGGCCAGTCGCCGTCGAAGTGGCGCGACCGCGGGCACTTTTTCGCCGTCGCATCGCTCGCAATGCGGCATGTGCTCGTGGACTTCGCGAAGGCACGTGAGACGCTCAAACGTGGGGGCACACGACGTCGGATCACGCTCGACGACGATGCCATCGCCGTGGACGATCAGGCCGACGCGCTACTGCAGCTCGATGAGGCGCTCGCGCGACTCGCCGCGAGCGAACCGCGGCTCGCGAAGGTCGTCGAGCTGCGGTTCTTCGGCGGGCTCGGCGAGGACGAGATCGCGGAGTCACTCGGTGTCACCGTGCGGACGGTGCGGCGTGACTGGGTGAAAGCTCGCGTTATGCTCCGCCACGTGCTCGAGTCCTGAACCGCGACGCATCGAAGGCGCGTCATGACGCCCGGACCCGACCCGACTGATCGCTGGTCGCAGCTCTCATCGCTGCTGGACACGCTGCTCGAGACGCCGCTCGAGCAACGCGCGCAGGTCATCGGGCAGCTGAGCCACGGCGATCCAGCGCGGCGGGCGGAGCTCGAGCGCCTTCTGGCTGAAATCGATCGCGAGGCACCGCTCATCGACGCGCCGGCGGCCGAGCGCTTCGGCGCGCTGTTCGACGACCCCACCGCCGCCGGATTCCCCGAGGTGCTGGCGGAACGCTATCGCCTCAGCCGCGAGATCGGCCGCGGTGGCATGGCCACCGTCTACCTCGCCCGCGATCTCCGACACGGGCGCGATGTGGCGGTCAAGGTCGTGTCCCCGATGCTCGCCTCGGCGTTAGGCGGCGATCGGTTCCTCCGCGAGATCGAGATCGTCGCAAACCTGAGGCATCCGCACATCGTCCCGCTCTTCGACTCGGGCAGCGCCGGCGGTTCGCCGTACTACGTCATGCCGTTCGAAACGGGATTGTCGCTCCGCCAACGGCTCGCCCGCGACGGGCCGCTCCCGATCGATGATGCGGTCACGGTCCTCCGCGACGTCTCGGACGCGCTGGCGCACGCGCACGAGCACGGCATCGTGCATCGCGACATCAAACCGGACAACGTGATGCTGTCCGGCCGCCACGCCATGGTCACCGACTTCGGCGTCGCCAAGGCCATCGTCGCTGGAAGTACGGAAGCGCGCCTCGCCCCGACCGACCCTAACGCGTCGGTCGAGGCGAGAGCCGAAGCGGACACCGCACCGACGACGACGCAGGGCGTGGCGTTCGGTACGCCTGCGTACATGGCGCCGGAACAGATCGTGGGCGATCCGCAGATCGATCACCGCGCCGACATCTATGCGGTCGGCACACTCGCCTACGAGCTGCTCGCGGGACGTCCCCCGTTCGTCGGTGCGACGCGCGACGATGTGCTTGCGGGGCATCTGTCGCGAGCGCCAGCGCCGGTGACCACCCGTCGCGCCGACGTGCCGGCCTCGCTCGCCGCGCTCGTGATGGCGTGCCTGGCGAAGGATCCAAGCGACCGCCCGCAGACGGCCAACGAGCTCGTCGAGCGACTGGAGCGAATCGCGGGGCGCGGGCGGACCGAGAGAGCGCCACTGGAGCGGCGTGCTCGCTGGCTGACTGCGACTGCCGTGCTGACGCTCATCGCGGCCGCCGCCTTCCTCATCGAGCGCCAGCGCGCCGCCGGGCCTAACGCGTCGTGGTCAGCCCGCTGGGCACTCGCCCGCGTGGAACGACTTACCGACTTCCCCGGTACCGAGGTCGACGCATCGATCTCGGCCGATGGCCAGCGCGTCGCGTTTCTCGCGGACCGCGACAGCGTGTTCGATGCGTACGTCACGCGCGTGGGCAGCGAGCAGTTTACGAATCTCACGAGCGGGAAATACCCGCAGCTGCTCAACGAGGACGTGCGCAACGTCGGGTTCTCAGGAGACGGCGCAAGCACCTGGATTCGCGTCGCCGACATCGCGGCGCCGGCCAGCGTGTGGCTCGCACCGAGCGACGGCGGCTCCTTCCGGCCGTTTCTTCGCACCGCCGTAATGGCCGCGTGGTCGCCCGACGGCTCCAAACTCGCGTATCACGAAACGACACCCGGCGATCCGATCTACGTCGCCGACCGCGACGGCGCGAATCCGCGCCGTATCTACGTGGCCGAGGGCGGGATTCACTCACATCACCTGAGCTGGTCTCCCGATGGCCGGTCCGTGTTTTTCACACATGGCGTCCCGCCTAACGACATGGACATCTGGCGCATTCCGGTCGCGGGCGGCCAGGCGGAACGGGTGACACGCCACAACTCGAGGGTTGGTTACCCGGTCCCGCTCGACGACCGGACGCTCCTCTACACCGCAACCGCAAGCAACGGCACCGGACCCTGGCTGTACTCGTTGGACCTCGGCACGGGTACGACGCAGCGCGTCATCACGGGCGTCGAGCACTACATCTCCATCGCCGCCAGCGCAGAAGTAGCCGGGCAGCCGAGGCGCCTGGTGGCGACGGTCTCGAATCCGACAGTCGGGCTGTGGTCCGCGCCAATCGTGACGGGAGTCGCCGGGGAAGACTCGGCTCGACGACTCGCGCTGCCCACGGCGCGGTCTGCGGCGCCGCGATTTGCCCGTGACGGCACCCTCCTCTATCTCGCCGCACGTGGCGGAGCGGATGCGGTCTGGCGTCTCGCTGGTGACCGCGCGACCGAGGTGTGGAAAGCGCCCGATGGAGCCATCGACGGCGCAGTGGCGGTATCGCCCGACGCAAGCCAGCTCTGCGCCTCAGTGCGTCGACCGGAGCGCTCAACACTGTACTGTGTCTCCACGACCGGGACCGGCACGCGACCGGTGGCCCAATCGCTGGACGTTCGCGGCGCGCCATCATGGTCGCCCGACGGGCAGTGGATCGCCGTCGCTGCCAGGGACGGTCCGGCAGTGCACGTGTTCAAGCTTCCCGTGAACGGGGGCCAGCCCGTGAGGCTCGTGGACTCGGTGTCGGCGAACCCGGTGTGGTCGCCTAACGGGAAGCTGATCGTCTATTCGGGCGCGTCACGCGCGCGGATCGTCCCGCTCAAGGCCGTCACGCCGGACGGTCAGCCATACCCGATCCCCGAGATCAGCGTGGACCGCCTTGGCGACAGCTACCGCTTCCTGCCGAGCGGCGACAAGCTCGTGGTGAAGCTGGGCGGATTCCGCCGTCAGGACTTCTGGTCGGTGGATCTCAGGTCCGGGCAGCGCCGTCGGCTGACCGCGCTCAAACCGGGCGAGTCCCTGCAGCGATTCGACGTGTCACCGGACGGGAAGCAAATCCTGTTCGAGCGCGTCCGGGAGAACTCGGACATCGCGCTCATCGTACTGCCACCTCGTTAGTGCTTAGTCGGTAGTCGCGAGTCTTTAGCTAAGGACTCACGACCAACGACTAACAGCTACGACTAGCGGGCCGCGAGCCGAGATCGTGGAGGCGTGTACGTGGTCGCGATGAGCGTGCGGTGCTCGACCCAGCCGGAGAGACCCTTGGTCCGGATCCGCCGCCAATCCCCGCGTGTCTCGCCGAGCTGCACGCGCGTGTTCGGGCCGATCGACGCGATGATCCGCGACTGACGCGTCGGATTCGATCGGACGACGGCCCAGTTGCGTGCGACCGACGTCACCCAGCCGCTGCGGGTCTTCGCTCGCGTAGTCGATTTCGGAGGGGGCGCGGCGCGCGTAATGGTCGCCCGCGGAGCCGCCTTCGCGATCGCGCGCGGTGGCGTCGATTTCGCGGCGGGCGCCCGCGCGGTTGGGGGCACGACTGTGCGGGCCTTGGGAGCCAGTGCCGCGTTGGACGCAGCGGGCTTGGGAGTCTTGGCGACCGTGCGTGGTGTCGCCTTCTCCACCGGGCGCGCGGTTACCGGTTCGGGTGGCGGAGCCGCTGGTGCTTCCACCGTCGAAGGCATCGAGTCACTCTGCAGCACCGTTCCCGCGGACTGCATCGCGACCCGCTTGGGTGCAACGACAGACGTCGAATCGGCCGGCAGCGTGTCCACGACGGACCGGGCGATCGTCGTGTCGCGCGCGGACTCGGTGCGAACGACAACCGTAGAATCGGTCGGCCCGGCGGTCGCGGAGTCCGGCTGCGCCAAGGAGATCTTGCGTCCGAACGACTCGGCCTTGGGCTGATTGGTGGGGAGCGTGTCGGCGACGAACGTTCGGGGCGCTGGCTTCGGCTCTGAGGGCTTCTCGTTCTTCACGAGCCATGCGCCTATCGCCAGCGACGCGAGCACGAGACCGCCGAAGCCCTTCCAGATGTAGGGGCCTAACGGTCCGATTGGCGAACGCTCGGGCTTGGTTCCGCACCAACGACATGCGCCAACGCTGTGCGGATAGTACGAGTCGCAGCTCGTGCAGTGTGCGAGCGGCAAGAGATCGCCGAAGCCATCACGGTTCTCGAATCCGTGACCGCATTTCGGGCACGTCGACGCGGCGACGAGCGCCTTCGTGCCACAGACATCGCAACGCACAGAGCGCATGCGGACCGCCTTGTTGAGGGTGCGCTCTCCGACGAGTCGGGTTTCGGAGAGACGCGCGGCCTACCAACCTACTTGTTTGACACCGTGTTCGCCCCCCGTGGAAAGACCAGTTCGACGTGGGTTCCTGACGACTGAGCCAATCCACGCGGCGGGAATCGCCGGCGGATTTGGTAATACAGTCGTTATAAGGTAGAAGTGCCATCCGTCAAGTTCGACTTCGGTGACTGGGCAAATCATCCCGGCGGGATAGATCCACTACGGTAGGCGAAGGTCCGTCGTTACCGACCCGCCGGCGGCTGCGCAAAGCTCCTCCTCGCCTTCCCACACGTCGGCCACTGCCTCGGCTGCCCGTTAGGCAACGCCGGCAGCGTCGACTCCTCCCGCGACGTCCGCTCCGGATCCTCCGACGCCGCATAGGCCAGCATCGCCGCCATCGTCGCGTTGTTCTTCAGGTCGTCGAACACGATCTTGTCGTACGTGTCCCGGTTCGTATGCCACGTGTATTGCCGGTACTCCGTGTAGCTCGACTGTAGCCGGAACGCGGGCGCCGGGCGACACAGGAACGACGTGTGATCGCTGCCGCTATTCGCCTGCGGACCCGGCACCTGCAGCTTCACACTGTCGGTCAGCTCCGCCGGAAGCTGCGCCACCCACTTCGCCAGGTTCGCGCTCGCCTTGAGGAAGCCCTGCCCCTCGAGGATCTCCACCCGCCACGTCCCGTTGTCCTGATTGAACGCCACCTGTAGTCCTTGAATGACCTCGGGATGATCCTCGGCGAATGCGAGCGAGCCGATCGTCCCCTGCTCCTCGCCGCCCCAGTGCCCGGCAAGAATTGTCCGGCGCGGGTGCGGGTAGGTCTCCTTCAGGATTCGCATCGCCTCGAGCATCGTGAGCGTGCCGGTCCCGTTGTCCGTGGCACCCGTCGCGCCATGCCAGCTGTCCAAGTGGGCCGAGAGCAGGACGTATTCGTTAGGCAGCTCCGTCCCCTTGAGCTCGGCGACCACGTCGAACATCGGCACCTCGGCCGGCGTCGCCTGCGATTCCACGGTCAGCCGCACCCGCGGCCCCTGCTTGTTCGTCGCCAGGCGGTACAGGAGACCGTAATCCTCGCACGAGATGTCGACGCTCGGGACCTTCTGCGTGTTCGACCCGAAGATCTTGTCGACTCCCCACCCGCCGGACCACGTGAGCGTTCCGACGCCGATCACGCCCGAGGAATCCAGGCGAGCGTACGCCGTCCGGAACACCTCCTGAGGCTGCGCACCCGGCGCAAGCGCCCGGACCCGTGCTGCCGCCGCGCGCTGATTCTCGACCCGCTGCTGGTTGATCTTGGTGACGGTCGCCGGACGCGCATACCGTTCGAGCTCCTGAGGCGCCCGACACGTGATCTCCGGTGCCGACACGAGCACGAACTTCCCGCGGATGGTGCCGAGCCACTGTTTCGCGGCGACAGAGTCGGCGAGGTCGGGAATGACGACGACGTCGCCCTCGACGGGCCCGTTCTTCGGCGTCGGCGGGCTCCACGCGAGCAGCTCGACCTCGAGGTTCTGGAACCGCGGGCCGATCATCTCCATGTGGACGGTGCCCTGTCGCCACCCCCGCCACGTCCCGTACTTCTCGCGCCGCACCGGGACGCCCCACCCCGTGTACGTCTTCTCGAGCCAGTCGACCGCGTTCGCGAAGCCCTGCGTTCCGGAGAGCCGAGGGCCGATGGAGTCGACGAGCACCTGGGCGAGCTTCTCGGTCTGCGACTGCTCCATGCCAACCTGCCACATCTTCTTGATGACGGTGTCGGCCGAGCGGAAGGTCTGTGCAGCGAGCGTAGCGGGGAACGCGAGCAGAGCGAGTGCAAAGAGACAACGGTTGCTGTGGCGCATCCTGGCTCCTGTGGAGGTGCGGTCGTGGCGGGCCCTCAATCGTAAGGACCCGTGCGCGCAGCAGGAAAGTGGCGCACATTCGCGGTGATCTCCAACAGGCCATTCGCCATGTCCGCCATGAAGCGCACTGCCCTCGCCGCTCTCGTTCCGTCGCTCGCGCTCGCGCAAGCGCAGCCGGTTCCTCAGACAACCACGAAGCCTGGCTGGCAATGGACAATGGACAGTGTGAGGACTGTCGTAAATACCGTGAGGGCCGGGCGGAACCTGCTCACCGCCCCGTGGCCGAACGGGGCGCGCGTCGCGGTGCTGCTCTCGTTCGACGTCGACAACGAGACGGTCGCGCTCCGCTTCGGCGACGCGAACGCCGGCGCGCTATCGATGGGACAGTATGGGTCTCGGCAAGGATTGCGTCGCGTGGTGGAGCTGCTCGACAAGAACCGCATCCCGGCGACGTTCTTCGTCCCCTCGGTGAGTCTTCAGCTCGCGCCGGAGATGGCCGACCTGATCAAGAAGAGCGGCCGCCACGAGTTCGGCGTGCACGGGTGGATTCACGAGATGAATACCACCCTTCCCGACTCCGCCGAACGCGCGCTGCTCACGAAGGCGCTCGAGGAGCTGACGCGCATGACGGGAACCAAGCCGACCGGGTATCGCGCGCCGAGCTGGAATTTCAGCCCCAACACGCTGTCGATCCTGCGCGACCTGGGGTTCCGCTACGAGAGCTCACTCATGGCAGACGAGCGTCCGTACGAGCTGCTGCAGAACGGCCAGCCGACGGGGATGGTGGAGCTGCCGGTGGAGTGGATCCTCGACGACGCGCCGCTGTTCGACCCGCGGGGTGATCGATACAGTCC
>JAJKIV010000076.1 GCA_021154285.1 Gemmatimonas sp.
CCAGCGCGGCAAACGTGGGGTCGAGCAGGTCCATCGCCTTCGTACCCGCGACCAGAAGGATGTCCGCGCCCCGCGCCGCTGCAGCAAACGCGTCAGCGATCGACGCGACGTCCGGCGGAGTGACGGCCAGCGTGCCTAACGTCGAACCGAACCAGGCAATCTTCTCGGTGACGGCATCGCGAAATCGGGTCAGCGCCCGCTCTCCCATCGACTCGTGCACGACCGCTCCGACACGGTATTCGCGGAATGGGCGGACGTGAATGGCGCCCGACGGTTGGCCGAGGATGGACTCGACATCGCTCAGCACGCGACGGCTCACGGCGAATGGGATGATCTTCGCGCGTGCGACGACTTCGCCTGCCTCGACGACCTGCCCATCGTATAACGAGTAGACGCATGGGCCTTCGAGCTCGTTGATGCGAACGACGCGGTCGATGTCGATCGAAAGAACGCCGCGCCAGTCCGCCACGATCGGCCAGTGACCGCCTGATGGAGGACGGACGGAAACGCCGTCGCCGGCAACGCCGCGGGCGATCGTATCCCCCGCCGCATCCTCGTGTACGTCCTCCGCGTCTAGTGCGAGCAAATGCAGCTCCGTCCACGGCAGGTCCAAGGCACGCCGCGAGTCGGCGTCGTCGAGCACACGCCCCTTTGCGATCGCCACCCGGCCGTCGCTCGACCGGAGCTCGTGACACAGTACACGCCCGCTGAGATCCGCCGTCTGCGCCATCGCGCGCGCGACTCGAATCGCATGCATCAGGTGGCCCCGCCTTCAACGCGACCGCCGCGGATCGCGATGAGCTCCGCGAGGATGCTCAACGCAATCTCCGCGGGTGCGCGCGCGCCGATATCCATACCTACCGGAATCCGAACTCGCCTCATGTCGTCGTCGCTCGCCCCAATGCCGCTCAGGAACTCCCGCACCGCATTGGCGCGACGGCGACTTCCGAGCACGCCGATGTACCCCACACGCGTTCGCAGCGCGACTTCGAGCACCGGCAGATCGTACTTGAAGTCATGCGACAGGAGCACAAGCGCTGTGGACGGCGCGAGCGGGACGGTGGCAACCAGCTCCGAGGGCATGCCGATCAACAATGCATCGGCGGTTGGAAATCGCTCTCGATTCGCCCATCGATCGCGACCGTCGATGATCGTCGTCTCGAATCCTAACGGTTTCGCGAGCTGCACGAGCGTGGCGGCGACATCCGTCGCGCCGACAATGACCAAAGCTGGAAGTGGCGCATGAACTTGAACAAAAACCTCGACGGACCCGCGATCGGCAGGCAGGGTGATGACTCCCGTCGTGCGTTCATCGATCAGCGTCGGCGCGCGCGCAACAAACTCGGCGTCGAGCGCTTCGCCGCCGAGCGTGCCAATGCGTGTCCCGTCCTCGAGCACAACGAGCCGCGACGGACGTGCGCCCAACGCGATGGCCTCGACTGCTGATGCGCCACGGCGCAGCGCATCCGTCACCGCATCGGAGGCAATAGCCACGGGGTCAGCGAGCGTGTTCGCATCGACAGGCTCGACGAGCAGGTCCACTGCGCCGGCGCACGTCATACCGAAGGCCCACGCGTCCTCATCGCCGAGCGGCAGCGAAATACGTCGAGAGTTTCCGCTGCGCAGAGCCTCTTCGGCCAGCTCTACGGCGCGCCCATCGACGCAACCGCCAATGGTGACCGAGCCGACGATCGCACCCTGGTCGTCTACCCACATTGTCTCCCCGAGGCGACGAATCGCACCCCCGGTGGTTGCCACGAGCGTCGCAACTGCAGCTCGCCGCCCCTTCGCGCGTAGCTCGCTGATTCGATCGGCGGTCTGAGTCATTGACGGGTGCAGTGTCCGCAACGCGCATTTGCGCGCCGGTAGCGCAATATCCACCGCGTATCACGCGTCAACAAGCCGCCGCGAATCACGAACGGTTTTCGTGTGGGATGGCATTGCGTCGCGCGGCAGAGTGGGTAAGACTCCCACGCTCTCGCCCGCCTGGCTCTCGACGCTTCGCGCCACCGCGAAGTGAACCTTCGTACCTCGATGCGCGTTTCAGGTTTCGTCGGCGCCGTGTGCGCTATGGTCGCTGTGTGCGCCGCCCCCACTCTATCGCGTGCTCAGGATTCGACAGCCACCAACCGGCCCTGGTATGACCGCCTGTCCATCCACGGCTACGCCCAGTTTCGCTATAACCGACTGCTCGAGACGAACGACCAGCTGAAGTGCCCGACCTGCGATCGCTCCATCGGCGACAACGGTGGGTTCTTCCTGCGCCGAGCGCGCATCTCGATCAGCGCGCAGGTGAGTGATCGCCTCAGCGTCAGCATCCAGCCGGATTTCACGACGGAAGTCGGCGGCAGAGAGAATACGCTGGTGCTGCGGCACTACTACGCTGACATCTATCTCGACAGCGCAAAAGCGTTTCGCGCGAGAGTTGGTCAAAGCGAAGTTCCGACCGGGTTCGAGGCGTTGCAGTCGAGCGCCCGACGCGCGCCGTTCGATCGCGCGGACGCCATGGAGAGCTCCGCACCGGGTGAGCAGGACCTCGGCGTCTTCTTCTTCTGGACACCTGCGGAGGCGAGGCGACGCATTCGCGACATCGCCTCGCCAGAGCTCAAGGGGACAGGTGACTACGGCGTAGTCGCTGTTGGGCTGTACAACGGACAGGGCGGAAACCGGCCGGAAATGAACGACACGCCGCACGCCATCGCGCGTGTCGCGTATCCGTTTCGAGTCGGGTCTCGGTACTTCGAGGCGAACGGATACGCGTTCAGCGGCACGTACACGATCGCGCCAGGACAGCGCGCCGCGGGGGTCGGCGGAGTGGACGACTTCACCGACCAGCGTGTTGGTGCGTCGCTGGTGCTATTTCCGCAGCCATTCGGAGCGCAGGCGGAATGGACGACGGGAAGAGGTCCGGAGTACGACGCGTCGACCAACGCCGTCACCGAGCAGCATCTGACGGGTGGCTACGGCCTTGTGTCGTACGCGTGGCAGGGACCGGGTGAACGCCGGCTCCTCGCGTATGCGCGCGCGCAATACTTCCAGGGCGCGTTCAAGACGGATCCCGACGCCAGAAGCTCCGTCGTGCACGAGTACGAACCCGGGATCGAGTGGAATGTCCAAACCGGATTCGAGCTGACGGCCGCTTACGCAATCTCGGACCGGCTCTACCGGGACAGTGCGGCGCCCGACAACCATCAGAAAGGCCGGTTTCTCCGACTCCAGGCGCAGTTCAGCTTCTGACGTCTTCGGCGAGCGGCGCCTCCGGGATCGCGCGCCATCGCATCGACCAGCGACGCGACTGTCCGCTATCGAGCCAGTGCGCGCTCTTCCAGGCGCCGAGCGCCTCTTCCAGCGTATCGGGCGCGCCGATGCAGGGTTGCAGCGCGAAGTTCTGGTACGGCTTCATGCGCTTGGTCGGCGACCACCCACCGTGGTTGATCCACAACCCGATGTGCGGGATCTCGTCGATCGCAAACGTGAGCTGGAGCCGCAGGCCGCCCTCGATCACCGACGCGGTGCCGTCACGCATCTCGAGAAAGACCTTGCACGCATAACGCTTGGCAACCGCGACCGGCCGCGAGAGATCCAGCAACTTTCCCTGGGACCGCACCATCGGCCATCGGAGATCCGTCGCGCCGAGGCCGAGCGAGATCTCGTGCTGCGCGTATACGTGCAGCCGAGTGGCCATGGCGATCTCGATGCGTGTCTCACTCGTTAGGGGAAGCAACGGCTGAGCGGACCAGATGAACGGAATCCGTTCCGAGCCCATGTTCGTCGCCTCGTATTCGATCTCGACTGCACCCGCCGGCGTGACACGGACCTCACGCGTCAGGCGGTACGGCAGGCGCCGACCGATCCAGGTCGTCGTCGCGCTCTGACCATCGGGCGACGTCCGCACGTCGATGGAAGGCGCCTGCGACCAAAGCTCGCCATGATCCGGTAGCTCGACTCCGCCAAACCCTTTGACCCACGTGGGGACCTTGCATGCGGCCACGGTCGGAAAACACTCATCGTAGCCGCCTGTGTCCGCGGTCTCGGCATACGACGCGCTCTCGTCAGGCGTCGCGTATGCCATCACCTCGCTGGCCCACAGCCACTGTCGCCCCCCAAGCTCCATCTGCGCGATCTTCCCGCCGAGCGCCGGGACGATCACGACACGGGACCCGCCGCCACGAAGCTCCGCAAATCCGAAATCCTCGACGCGAGGAGCCGGTGCGGCCGTGCGTGAGCGGCCAAACAGCGCCATCAGGCGGCGTCCACGATGCGAACGTCGATGCCGCGTGTCGCGAAAATTCGCGCGACGGTCTCGCCTATCTTGTTGTTAGGCGTACTGGCGCCGGCCGTGAGCCCGATGCGGACGCCCGCATGATCGGGGATCCAGTCGACCGCGGAGGCCTCGCTGTGCTTCACTCCCGCTGGCCGAAAGGTGATGCGGCGCGCCTCGGGCTCGATACTCGTCGCGTCCTCGATGTGGTAGGTCGGAACACGCTCGGCGCATAACGCCGCCAGCGAGATGGTGTTGCTCGAGTTGTAACCCCCGATGACGACCATGGCATCGAGTGACTCGCGGAGCAGTTCCTGCACCGCGTCCTGCCGATCCTGCGTGGCGGAGCAGATCGTATCGAACGTCCGGAAGTTCTCGGCGCGATACTCGTCGCCGTACCGGCGTGCCACGGCACACCCGACTTCCTCACCGATGGCGAGCGACTCTCGCGCAAGCATCGTGGTCTGGTTCGCGACGCCGATGCGGCGCAGGTGCAAATCGGGATCGAAGCCGGGAGACGCCGCAATGGCGAACCGCGTCATGAGTTCCTCGCGCGTTCCGCTCCCTTCGATGTAAGCGCATACGATCCGCGCCTCACCCATGTCACGCACAACGAGATAGTGCCCGCCCGGATATCGCCCGACCTGCGACGCCGTCGCGCGCGTTTCCTCGTGGTAGTGCTTGCCGTGAATCAGCGCGGTGAAGCCGTCGCGTGCATAGCTCTCGACCCGTTTCCAGACATTCAGCACTGATCCGCACGTGGTGTCGACAACAACACAGCCGAGGGCGCGCAGCGTCTCGAAGTCACGGATGGTCACGCCGAATGCCGGCAGGATCACGACGTCGTCCGGCGAAACTCCGCCATAGTCAAACACCGGCTTGCCATCGGCGTCCTGGCCCGGCGCGAGAATCTCGATCCCCATCTCGCCGAGCCGGCGATTCACGTGCGGGTTGTGGATGATCTCCCCGACGAGGCGGATCCGGCGATCCGGAAACTTCCGGCGTGTCTGGTAGGCATACTCGACCGCCCGCTCGACGCCATAGCAGAACCCGAATTCGCGGGCGAGCCGAACTGTTACGCCGCTGACCGTGAGCGTATGATCACGGGAGCGGAGCAAGTCGACGAGTGACCCGTCGTAGTCGGCAGCGAGGGTCTCTTCGACCTCGCCCTTGAGCCCGAATCCTTTCCGAAAATAGGTCGAGCCCTGCTCAGGCGCCGTCATGTGTTAGAATCTAGTAGCCCGTTTCAAGCCGCTGTACTCCACTGAGCTGTGTCTGTATCTGCCGCCATCGACGCCTGGAGCCCTTCGGAAGTGACACCGGAGGAACACAGATCCGAGCTACCCGCCCTTCTTCGTCCCGCGCCACTGGCCAAAGGTGATGCGATCGGCGTTGTCGCACCCTCCTATGCCCCACGCGAGGGGTGGCTGCACCGCGGCGTGAAAGCGCTGGAGCGCGCCGGCTACGGGGTGGTCCTCGACAGCGAGATCGGGACGATGCGGCGCTTCGAGCGCATCGAAGACGAACGGCGCGCCGAGAACTTCATGGGAATGTGGCTGGACCCCCGCGTGAAAGCCGTGATCGGCGGCACCGGTGGGTACGGCGCCGCGCGCATGATCCCGCACCTGGAGCCGGAGGTCTTCCGCAGAAATCCCAAGTCGTTCGTTGGCTACTCCGACATTACGGCCCTGCACCTCTGGCTGATGCGTCGGTCGGGACTACGGGTCTTTCACGGGCCTACGGTAGACGACCTCATTCCGAGTACGCGAGACCCGACGATGGCCTCGCTCCTGACCGCGCTCACGACACCGCGTCCGTCGACCAGAATGGGGCGCGATGTCGCGCGCGCCGTCCGTCCCGGGCGCGCCGTGGGTCGGCTCACTGGGGGCAACCTTTCGCTGGTCCAGCAATCGATTGGCACGCCGTACGAGATCGATACCCGCGGAGCGATCCTCTTCGTGGAAGAGACGCGCGACCCAATGTCGTTCGCCGACGAGCGACTCGTGCACCTTCGCGCCGCCGGACTGCTCCGAGGCGTGAAAGGCATCGTATTCGGCCACCTCTCGCTCGACCGGTCGGAGGAGGACGAGTTCGAGGATTTTCTGCTCGATCTCGTCTCGGACTTGAATGTGCCGATCCTGATGGACTTCCCGGCCGGCCACGAAGTTCCGAACCTCACGCTTCCCATTGGCACGGAGGTCGAGCTGGTGGCCGAGGAGACAACCGGGTGGATTCAGTACCGGGAGGACGCCCTCGAGGTCCCGCCTGCGGACTGAAGCCCCGAGCCCCGTCTGTCGTTAGGCCACGGTGTATAGCGCGAGTCGCTCGATGAGCTCCGCGGGGAGTGGCTGTTTCTCAAGCGATGCAACGTCCACCGCCACGACGACGAGGTACCCCTTGGCACGGGGAGTTCCGTCATCGGCGAACATGTCGAAGTTGACCGTGAGCGATGTGTGCCCGACCGCACTCACGTACGTGTGAATCGTGAGGCGTTCGTCGAGGCGCGCCGGTGTGATGAACTCGGCGTGCATGACCTTGCGCGGCAGCGTGATTGCATAACGCGCCACCATTTCGTGGTAGAGCAATCCGACCGTCCGAAGCAGCTCGGACTCCGCGTACTCGAAAAACCGGAGGTACGCGTCATAGCGAATGATGCCGACGATGTCCACGTCGCCCCACCTGACGTACTCGCGTACGACGAATGGCGCTCCCATCACGGGGTCTCGCCGTCGAAGTAAGCCGGCGCCAGGAACTGCGCGAGCGCGTAGGTGACGAGCGCTTCGTAGGCGCGCTGCCGGTCGACCAGCCCCCCCGTGAGAATGCCCACGGCGCCGGCCCCGTGCTTCGTGTCACGACCGCCGCTCACGCGATCCATCGCGTGGCCGAGCTCCATGCCGCCGCGGACCAGCATCGCGACGCGATCAGGGAGCGTCATCGCGAGTGATCCACCGACGCCCACCCGCCCGTCGCGCGCCACGACCGCGGCCCACGCGCACGTACGCATCGAGCCCGCCTCTTCCACCACACCACCCTCGATGCCGATCGCGAAATCGGCGTCGCTCAGCTCGAGCGCGGTCGTCGCGCGTTGCGTGGCGCCACGAATCGTCTCCGCGTCACCTTCGGGTTGATCGCGGACGCCGGACTCCACCGCGAGCCCGCGTACTCGCGCGCGGCTTCCGGTCCGCTCGAGCACAGCCGTCACCGCGGCGATCTTCACCGGGTTCGTCGAGCCCACCACGACATTCGTCGCAGTTGCGAGTGTAGCCAATGATTTGGACTCAGGCTGGATTGCCGACATGCGACCCATGAGTTACGGGAAGGAAATCTACGCAGACTCTGCTCGGCGACGAGTCGGTCGACAATTCGTGTCGAGGCCGCGACAAGTTCGACTGCACGCTTGCCGGGCTTCATGCACGGGGGTAAGCTTTGCCGCCAATGCTTGAACACCGGGTCGAGACCTCGCCTGCCGACACGCGTGCGGCGTCGCTGCCACTTCGCGACAATGCGCTATTCACCTTCATCGGCGAGCGGCTCTGGCTCGATTTCGTCAACACGGACGATCTCCGTCGCGGTGTGCGGCACGATGCCCTGCGCGAGTTCGAGACGTTCGTTCAATGGCTGGAAGCGGCCAACGTCGTCGACTCCGAGCGCGCAGCCGGGCTGCGACGGCGCGCCGTGCAGCAACCGTCCGGCGCTGCGGCGGCTCTTGTCGATGCGCGCCGTGTACGCGCGTCGCTTCGTGCGCTCGCCGAACGAGGCAACACCACCGAAAAGGCACGCACCGACACCCTCGCCGAGATCAACCGGATCCTGGGACGAAGTGCCGGTACGAGGCGCCTCGAGCCGAAAGGCGATGGTAGCTTCGCCCGCAGCTTCGTTCCCGTTGGCGACGCGTTCGCGGGTTTGATGATTCCGGTCGTCGAGAGTGCGGCCGATGCGCTGGTCATCGGCGAGTTGGCCCGGATCCGTCGGTGCGCCGACGGGCGATGCCCGCGGGTGTTCTTCGACGGAACCAAGAACGGGCGGCGTCGCTGGTGTGACATGTCGACGTGCGGTAACCGGGCCAAGGCCGCGCGGCACCGAGTGAGGATGCGCCAGACCGACGACGAAGCGTCCAACGGCAATGGTACGGAAGGACCCGTCGACATGCCCCATGCACATACGTCGACACCCAGCTCACCCGCGACGCGCGAGCTGCGCTGACCACGAGCCCGGCGCTGTGCTCCACGGCGCCGAGTGGGCTGCCTAACGTGAGTAACCTCAGCGGCCGCGACGTCGACGACGCCCAGGACCTTTCCGAGCCGGCCGCCGAAATTCGCGCGCAACCTCGCGGATACGTCGCTCGTCGCGCCGCGTCCGATCCGTCGAGCGCTCGACGAACGCCACTTCATCAGGCGACCACGGTCGGTCGAGAATGTCCTGCAGTTCGTCGAGAGTCGACGCCCGCACTGCACCGCGGGGCCCGCGCAGGACGGTGAACCGCACGGGTCGATCGAGTCGCGGGAGCTCGTCCTCGGTCAACGTTCGCGCCATCTTCTCCGGCAAGCGCAGACGCGCGACTCCGCGCGCCGGCTTCTCCAGGTCCTCGACGTCGTAGTCGATCGGTATTTCTCGGCCGCGAATCACGACGGAGTCGGGGAGCGCGAGTAAGCGCGCGCGCTCGTCTGCCGGCACGAGGTGCTCGAAGTCGATCGTCAGTGGAGTCGCCCGAAACTCGGTCATCGAGCCCACACCAGCCAACGCACGCTCGTAAAGTGGGGTCAGCTCGGCGACACCGAGTCGCGGCGTCACCCCACCGGACCGCCGATACACCTCCCGGACCTCCTCGATCTGCGGGCGATGTCGCTTGAGCGCGGAGTGACGTGCTTCACCTCGCGCCAGCGCTTCAGCAAGCACGGTGTGAATTTTCGCCGCGAGCTCGGGCGGGAACTCATCCACCGCCTCGTATTCACGCTCGAGCTCGAATCCGTGATACGTGAGCGTCGTTCGCAGCGCCAACGCTGACTGCTTGCGTCGCGGATCATACACCACGTCGGCCGCACCGCGAGTTGCATAACGCCTGACGAGCTCGATCGGGATCTGCGTTCCCTCGATCGACGCGCGCGGCACCCCGAAGCGATCCGCGAAGTAGCGGAGCTCTCCAGCAATGGGTCCCCAGCTCCCACAGACGCTCGTCTTCGAAACGCGTGCTTCCTGCCCGTCAGCCGTTTCCTCGTCGATGACGAGATCGAACGGCATGTACTGCGCAAGGAGGTCCGCAAACGTGCGCCGAGTCCCTTCGCGTGCGTATGGGAGACGGCCCGGCAACGGTAACCCAACACCCCGATACACGCTCGCCATCGCCAGGGCGGTGTCCTCGATCGCCTTCACGAGCACGCCGCGTTGCTCGGCCCATTCGTCGATGCGTTCGTCGAACACGTGGCGCGGCAATCCGTACACCTCGCCCATGTATCCGGCGCTTGCGAACGCTTCCGCATACACGTTGTACGCGGTGAGGTGGTCGCTGCCCGGCACGATCAGACCTTCCAGATCCCGATCTTCGCGCGTCATGCGATGGAGCGACTCGATCGAGCTCATGACCGCGAGGTACGGCACGAGATCGTCGTCGGCGTTAACGATCAATTCCGCCCAGGGCCGTTCGACCGGAAGCGCCTCGACCAACTTCCCATAACGAGACAGCCGCCCGTTCTCGATGATCCCACGCGCCTCGAGTCGCGTGACGGCCTCACGGTAGGCCCGACGGTCGAGGGCGATCGGGAGATCGAGCTCGTCGGCCCGCACACCCAGGTCGGCACACGTCAGTGCGACACGCTCGGAATCGCCGGCCAGCTGAAATTCGGGCTCGGTGGGCCGAAGCGCCGAGAACTCGATGTCCCGGTCCGACAGAATGAACACACGCCCGCCCTCGACCCGGCCGTGTACGCGGCCCGCCATCTGGAGAATCTCGTTGGCGCCGAGGTGCAGCCGCGTGAGGACGTTCTTCCCGCGTTCGATCACGTTCGCGAACCGCGTGTCATCGATGATGACGGTGTCGAGGCCCTTCACGTTCAGCGCGCTCTGTCCCGCCGCGGTCATGGCGAGAAAAAACGGCTTCTCCGCCCCGTCCTCGAGGAATGGCCGAATGATTCGAATCGGCTCACCGCCATGATAGAACGCAGCATTGACGCGGGGGAATCGCTCGGCGACGTAGCGAGCCGCCTCCTCCACCGATGCCCGAGTCGGCAGGAACATCCCAACCCCCCGGCGCTGCCTAACGACCTGCTGCAGGAAGCGATCGCTGAGGAACTGCACCGGTTGTTCGCGGACTACCTTCACCGCGGCCGCGCGCGACGGGTCGAACGCGAAGCTCTGCACGACATCGGCGGAGTCGAGATAGCGCGCGTAGAACGCGGGGTCGACGGTCGCCGACAGCCAGATGAATCGGCAGCCAACGCGCTTACCGAGCGCGAGACACAGCTCCAACTCCGCCGATGTCTGATGAATCTCGTCGACGACGAGCGTATCGTGCGGCAGGATGTCGCCATCCTGGAACCAGCGGCGGGCGATGCCCGTCGTCACGATGATAACGTTCCAGGATGGCGTCTCCGGAGTCGCCTCCCGTTCGCGATTGACGACGCCAATCCGCAGCGGAGCGCGGAGTATTTCCTCCGCGATCGGCCGAATCGCCAGGGTCTTGCCCGTGCCGGTGCCGGCGACGATCCCGAAGCCTCGTCCGGCGCGCGCCAACGTCCGGACCTGCTCGCCATGCTCGCGCTGGAGAAACGTCTCGATCCGGAGGCCGAGCCCGATCTCGATCGTCTCGCACGCCGCACGGGTCGGCGCGATCACGATCACGCGTCCGGTCGGCGGCTCCGCGGCGACGAACGCTCCGTGATCCGGAGGGAGGGAACGGTCTTGAACCTGTCGGAGCACGGCGTCACCCGGGTGCAAAGAAGAAGCCGTCGCAGGCGGGAATCGGACTCCCCTCGCGACGGCTTCGACAAATGTACGTGCTCTGGTTCATCCGGGCGAACGCGGTGTCGCCCGCTGATGACGCGGCCTAGTTCGGACGATCGGGCTTGATTGGCTTCCCGTCCGGACGAACGGGCTTCGCCGGCGGCCGCTCGTCAGGCGCCTTACGCGGCTCAGGCGTCGGCTCCTTGAGCGAATTAACGATTGGCAGTCGGGAATTTCGTGCGGTGTCGTTGTAGATCAGTCGTCCGTTGCGCGGCAGGTTGCGGGCGGCGCTCGCACAATCCGTGGGTGCGGGCTGCTGAGCTGGCGGAACGTTGTCCAGCCAGATCCGGCACATCCCCGGCGGGGGCAGATGCGTTGTCGGCACGGCTGTCTTTGGGTCCTGCGGCTGCGGGCGAATCTGCGCCTGCACCGAGGAACCGCCGGCCACCACTGCGGCGAGCACGAGCACGAACAGACTGCGGGTCATTGACACTCCAGAAGCCCTCATGACGGCGACACCCGACCGGCGCACTACGGACGCACGGCCGACGTCGGCGTCTTCAGGGTAACGAAATCCTATTCAATGTCTTAGAAAGCGCAATCGAAACCACTCAGTCACGCGCCCCCAAGGGGTCGGACGACTCAGCCCGCACAGCGGGCACCGTCGATGCGCTACTCAGGATACCCGCGAACCGGAGTTGGGTTCGCCTGTTGGTCGCAAAACTTGGCGGGTAAATGTGATCGTCGACGGTCTCTAAGGGCGACCGCCGTCACCCCCCCGGTCGAGGCTAGTCGTTCGGCGTTCGTAGAAGCCGGACGACCTCACCAGAGCTTGCATGTCTCCCGGCCTTCGACTTCTCGAATATCGGGCGGCCGTCGCGCTTGACCTCGAAGCGACCACCTCCCGACGGAATCAGCTCGATCCGAGCGTCGGGAAAAGCGTCACGAATCTCGGCCGCCAAACTGGTGGCCCGCGGCTCGTAGCTTCAAACCGTGCAGTACTCGATGGTGATCGTCATTACTCGAAGCGATAGGGTGGCTGGAACCAAAATTCTAACGCGACGGCAGTGCCGCCGCCTCATCGTGCGATCGCAACGCCCGCCAAGTTCGCGAGTTGTCGGATGACGGTGTCCTGACGAGCGACCACGACTCTCAACGAGTCTACCTGCTGCTGCAGCGCGGAGTAGTCCTGCCTCACGTCATTCAACCCGTCGCCGAGCTGGATGATCTGCTCGCTCATCGCGACGTCAGCCCTGCTTGCCGGGCATGCCGCACAACCGAGCGTGAGCATGAGCGCGCATGCGACTTGGCGCATCGGCCTCCTCTTCGATTCCATGATGTGGTGAGCAGTGAAGCGATGTCGATTGCGACGTGCGGATGCCAGCGGTCCTGCGCCAGGACGGTATGTTGCGCCCGGTTTCGACGGAAGGGAACGGATGCAACGCGGCACCACACTACCTGAGCTCCTGCTCGTGCTGACGGTCATGGGCATTCTCGGCACGATCGCCATTCCACGCACGGTCCGTTGGCGTGATCGCGCGAGCGTTCGGTCCGCGGCGCTCGAAACCGTCGCGACCTTGGCGTTAGCAAGACGTTGGTCGCTTTCGCGCTCATCGCGCACGGCGATCACCTTCGATACGGCGGCCGCGAGCCTTACGGTCCGCAGCTACTCGGACACCATCGCGCGGCGCAACCTCGCGTCGTCGCACGGCGTGACGCTCGCCGCGTCCAGAGACTCGATGGCCTACACGCCTAACGGCTTGGGGTATGGGGCTTCGAATCTCACGCTTGTGGTCCGGCGGGGATCAGCTGCCGAGTCGATCTTCGTATCTCGCCTGGGACGCGTGCGGCGATGACGCAGCGAGGGGCCGGCGCTCGAGCGCCGGCCCCTCGGGAAGTGATCAGCGACTCGTCAGTCTGCGGCGACAGTGCCGAAGTCAAACCCGGGAACCGAGATTCTCGGAATCTGCTGTCCTATGACTCGTTCGATCGTGCGGACCATCGCGATCTCGTCAGGCGCCATGAACGTGTAGGCGTCGCCCGTAGCGGCGGCTCTACCAGTTCGCCCGATCCGATGCACATAGTCTTCGGGCTGCTGGGGCACGTCGTAGTTGATGACGTGCGTGATGCCCGAGATATCGAGGCCACGCTGTGCGATGTCAGTGGCTACGAGGACACGGATCGCGCCACGTTTGAAGCCGTCCAGCGCCTGAGTGCGTTGCGCCTGAGACTTGTCGGCGTGCATAGCCGTCGCGGTGATCTCTGCGCGCTCGAGATGCCGGACGACTCGGTCGGCACCATGCTTCGTCCGCGAGAAGATCAGAACGGAGTCCATGTCCGGCTTCCGCAACAGCTCGACGAGCAGCGCGGTCTTCTTTTCGCGCGGCACCGGATACACGGCGTGTGCGACCGTACTCGCCGCTGACGACCGACGGCCGACTTGCACGACCACCGGTTTCCGAAGGTACTTCCTCGCGAGCGCCTCGACTTCGGGAGGCATCGTCGCGCTGAACAGCAGCGTCTGTCGGTACCGCGGAATCTCGTTGACGATGCGGTTGAGCTGCGGCGCGAAGCCCATGTCGAGCATGCGATCGGCTTCGTCGAGTACGAGCACTTCGAGGTCGTCGAAGACGACATTCTGTCGCTCGATGTGGTCGATCAGGCGTCCCGGGGTCGCAACGATGACATCCACACCTTGGCGAAGCGCGCGTTCCTGTGGCTCGATCGGAACGCCACCGAATACGGCTGCGACGCCGAGCTCGGAGTGTTTGCCGTATTTGCGGAAGCTGTCATCGACTTGGGCCGCCAGCTCGCGAGTCGGCGTCAGGATCAGTACGCGAGTGCGCCTGGGCCCATCGAGCAGGCGGTCAATGATCGGCAGAGTGAACGCCGCGGTCTTGCCGGTTCCCGTATTTGCGAGACCGATCATGTCGCGCCCACTGAGCGCGAGCGGAATGGCTTCCTGTTGAATCGGGGTTGGCTCGGTGTACCCGGCATCGCGTACCGCTGCGAGTACTAATGAACTCAGTCCCAGGTCACTGAAGCTGGCGAGTGTTTCGGGGGTTGCAGGGAGGGCTTCGTCGTGTGGTTCGATTGTAGTTGTCGTGTGCATTGATTCCTGTGTTGCGGCGCCGGGGCCGCTTGCTCGGGTCCATCCCGAGGGCCGGCGCACGAAAGCAATGTCCGACACGTCGCGATCACGCGCGACGTGCGGACGCTAAGTTTTTCGAAGAGAATGTCCTGCGGGGCAGAGACTGGCTCTTCAGTTGAGCCAATGCCCCAAGCGGTGGGAATCGGCTCCACGAGTGGCGCTCGACAAGAAAGTGACCGCCGGCGCTCGTGAGGTAAACCTAACTCGGTGTGCGACTTGTCGCCATGGCGGCCCGTTCGCCTGCCGCGTGACTCCTAAATCAGCTCGAGCGGTCTTCCCGAAAGACGCGCGATGAGTCCAAGACGGAACGTCACGTCGGTCCATCGTTCGTCGCCCGCCGTCATCTGCTCCAGCGGAAACGCGGGCCACACGAACGGGTTCGACGACCGCGGCATTGCCATCCCCTTGTGTGGATGCCACACGAGATCGCGATCGCGGTCGTCGAGGAAGCGATCGAATAACTTCTCCCAGCCTTCATTTCGTCTCAGGAAACCCAGTCGCGCCATCAGCTCCAGCCACGCGAGCGCGAACGGAACGTCGGCGTCCGCGACGTTCCTGTTAGGCAGAAGATCGCCGAGCACCAGATGAGGTTGCGCGACGATCTTCGCCCCGCACAGCTGAAGGGCCTCCTGACGCGGCTGCGGTTGCGAGACGTAACGGAAGATCTGATCGAGCTGCACATGATGCTCGTTGCGGAACAACGGCATGTGCGCGAGCATGGATAGCGCGTAGATCGACGGCGGCGCGGCCTCGGCGGCCAGCACCTGTTTGTTGCCGACACGGACCCACGGCTTGTGCGCGAGAGGTGACCTGAGGAACGAGTCGATACGTCCAAGAATGCGGAGGGCGGCGCCTCGAAGTCTCGGGTCTCCTTCGTATCCAGCCTGAGCAAGTGCTGCGGCGGCCGCCTCGCGAAGCACTGCACGACCACGGCGGGCGATGTCGCCGTCCTCGTCAGCACGAGGCGCTAGCTCGAACAGGTACGCGGGGTCACCATCCTCGGCGAGCAGCCGAAACAGCACACGACGAGCCCGCATGAGTGGCGGCGTGTCCTTTTCCCAACCGTACTCGAGGAGGCGACGAAAAGCGCTGATAGTGCCGACTCCCTCGAAATGGTCCGCTCGCCCGGACGGAACCTCCAACATGGCCCCGTTCCAGATCCCATCTGGTGACTGCGCGACGGCGAGCGCGAGCGCCGGGGCGTACGCGTAGGGTAGCACGCTCGCTTCCCGCGCCATTTCTCCGCCCAACCGACCGACGTCCGTGATCGCCCTGTAGCGGATCGCGTTCGACGCGTGGTCGAGCAACCACGTCATAGGGAACTCCACGGGGGGCCCGGGCGCGAGCACAATCGGGGTGGCGGCGACGTGTGCGGTTGGTTCGGTCACGATCGTGGATGCGATTAAGTCGTTGTCCAACAACGCTTTCGTTCCGCTTTCCGCAAGGGGCCGGCGACAGGCGCGTAAGGATAGCACATTCGCATCGGGACGCTAGAGGGTGCTAGTCGAGCCCCAACGGCTAGCCGTTACAGTCGGTATCAGCTCAGCACTTTCGCTTGTGATAGGACGTTGGCGGGAACATCTTGCCGCGTGAACCCGATCTTCATGGCAATGCGCTCATGCCATCGATGTCCCCCGCAGCCCTCCGCAGCGTTCCCGCATGCGGGGTGAGTTCATCGACGTAAACGGAGTACGACTCTACTACTACGCCGCCGGAAGTCGCGGAGCCGGCGAGCCGGTCGTTTTCCTCCATGGATTTCCAACGTCGTCGCACCTTTGGACGGACGTAGTTCCGCTCGTTCCAAAAGGGCATCGTGTCGTTGTGGTCGACCTTCTCGGCTACGGCAGAAGCGACCGCCCAGCCGGTCGGGATGTGTCCGTTCGAGGTCATGCCGAGCGCGTCGTTGGGCTCCTCGATGAGCTCGCGATCAACTACGCCACCATCGTCGGGCACGATGTTGGCGGGGGCATCGCACAGACTATGGCGGTCCGGTGGCCCACTCGCGTGTCTCGCCTCATGCTCGTGAACTCTGTCGGCTTCGACTTGTGGCCGGGTCGGGAGGTGAAAATCGCGCGAGCCATGCTACCGCTCACGCGCCATCTGCCGGCAACGTGGTTGCTCTCGATTCTTCGCACTGACCTCATGCGCGGTTATGTCACGTCGGATCGCGGCACGCATTCGATCGAGATGTATGTGCGCCCGTTCGCCAAGCCTGACGGGCGCGACTCGCTCGTCGAGCACATGATGTCGCTCGACAGCAGTGAAACGAAGGCGATCGAACCGCGGCTCAAGGATATCGTGGCGCCCACCGCGATTCTCTGGGGCGCGGAGGATCCGTTCCTGCCGGTGGCGATCGGTCGCCGACTTCATACGGAGATCCCCGGCTCCTCCCTGGCGGTCGTGCCTGACGCGAGACACTTCACGCCCGAGGAGGCGCCCGAGAAGGTTGCGGACGTTCTGACGGAGCTGCTCGCCCGGTGACGACGTCTCGGCTGGAGGCAATGCGTGCGATGGTGGCGAAGAATCCGTCGAACGTGCTCGCCCGATTCGGACTGGCGAACGAAGCGCTCAAAGCGCAACTCTACGAGGAAGCTGCGGAACACCTTCGCGTATACCTCGAGCATCACGACGACGAGGGGAACGGATACGGCCGGCTCGCGGACGCGTTGGTCAAGTTGGGTCGCATCGAAGACGCGCGAGATGCGCTGCATAAAGGCATCGATGCGTCACGCCGGTTCGGTCATCCAGGAATGGTGAACGAGTTCGAGGCTCGACTCGAAGAGTTGGAGGGGGAGTAGATGTCCGGAATTCGAACGGCGATGCTCGCGGTCGCCATGGCGGTGGGACCGGGAGGCCCGGCCTCACTGACGGCGCAGATCCAGCCACCTCCACAACTGCCCCGCCTCGGAGACCGGGTCCGGATACTGGCGCCGAGCATCCGGGAAGATCGCTACGTGGGCCTCGTCGAGGCGCTGCCGCGGGATTCGATCCGGCTGGACACGGCGGGCGTTAGGCGCCGCCTTGGCTTCGACACCGGGCCCGTCCTGGTCGAGGAGTTTCGGCGCGTCACGCTCCCGACGAACGCGATTCAATCCATCGACATCAGCACCGGCCGCACACACCGCAAATCGACCATCAAGGGCATGATCATCGGTGCGCTCGGTGGCGCGGTATTGTTCGGCGCGACGAACCTGCCAGAGGTCGACCCGAAGTTCTCGGATTTCCTCGCCGGGGCGGCCGTCGGCGCGATCGTCGGAGGCCTCGCCGGCGGCACCGTCGGGTACTTGTTAGGCGGCGAGAAGTGGGAATCCTTCTATCGCGCGGGAACGCTTCCGCCGTAACCTGGCGGTAACGTGTCTGCGGGCGCGATTGCCG
>JAJKIV010000077.1 GCA_021154285.1 Gemmatimonas sp.
GCGTCGAGGGATCGCGTCGTGGGACCGCTTCGCTCATTCCGGCTTCTCTGGCTGGAGTGCCGCGAAGGTATACGTCCCAATCGGGTGCTGCAACTATTGGACGGATCTAAGGGTGTCCCCCGATCTCTCACTGCATGCTCGTCAGGATGGATAGATCGCTGCCGCGGCAGCTATTGTGTCCGACGTGCGTGTCGTTGCGATCAGCCTCACGTATCTCAGCGATCGCGCGAAGATGGTCGAGGAGCTACGCGCGCTCCGCGCGCTGCTCCCGGCGGCCGTCGTTCTCGTTGCCGGCGGTACGGGGACCCGTGGCATCGAGACCGATCTCGCCGAATCGGGGGATCCGCGTCGGTACCAACCTGGCCGATCTGCGCGACACTTTGCGCGCGGCCGCTCAGCCTAACGCGGCGTGATGTCGGCCATTCGCGAACCCCAATCTGTCGGAAATCGACTGCTCCTCGTCACCGGCGCGTGAGCTACGGAGCCAACCCGAGCTGTCTCATCAGCGGCGGCCAGCGCGGATCCGAATGCAACTGGTCGTACTCCGCCTCCGTCCCGATTGACAGTGGGGCGAGCACCGGCTCCATCGCCTCAATGGCTAGCCAGTTGAAAGCGCGGTCCTTGTCCCCGAGCGCGGCATATAGCAGCGCCAGGCCGCCCGCGTTTTCCTTGGCGGCACTATCCCCGAGGGCAAGACTCCTGGCCAGAATGCGCTCGGCGTCCGCTCGCTTGCCTTCCTTGGCGTACACGTAGGCGAGGTCGAGTGAAACGAGCGTGTCCTGCTTGTCGAGCGCAATTCCTGTTCGATACTCGGCGAGGGCATCGGGGAATCTACCCTGGCTCGCAAACAATCCTCCTGCGACGTAGTGGTACCACGGGTCCTTTCCACCGGCTATCGCAGAACCGCGTCTCGCTTCGACCAGCGACGAATCGTACTGTCGTCCCATGCCGAAGATCCAGAACCCATGGTCGGCGATGATCCCGGAGATCGGATCGATCCCCCGAGCCAGACGGCTTTCGCGAAACGATTCGTCGCGCTGACCACGGAAGGCGAGGACGAGGGCGAGATGGTCGTGCGCGGTCAGGCAGCTCGGGGCCAGCTCGATCGCGCGGCGGAACTCGCGTTCCGCCCCCGGCAGGTCGCGGTCGAGGAGCAGAACCGAGCCTAACGAGGCATGCGCCTCTCCACTTTGGGGGCGCAACGCAATCGCGCGCAGGGCCTCCGCCTTTGCCGGCTCTCTCAGATCATTTCGGCCCAAGTCGTTGATCATGTTGACGTACACATCCGTGAGCCCGGCGTGCGGCTCGGCGAACAGCGAGTCTCTGGCGATCGCTTCCTTGAAATACTGAATGGCCCTCAGCTGGTCGGTCCGTGCATGATGGAGAGCCATGCCGTGCACATAGAGGTCGTACGCATCCGCGCTCGCCGTCAGGCCGGACACGTATGGTGTTGAACCTCCAGCGGCAAGTTGGACCTGGAGCGCGGACACGATCGCGCGCACGATCTCGTCCTGAACAGCGAACACGTCTCCAACCTTTCGGTAGTACGCGTTGCTCCAGACGGACGCGCGGTCAGCCGCATTCACAAGTTGCACCCGGACGCGCATGGAGTCACCCGACCGTGCGACGCTCCCTTCGACCAACGTCGTCGCGCCAAGCATCACGCCAATTGCGCGCTCGTCGAGATTCTTTCCCTGGACCGCGTACGCCGACGTCCGACCCGTTACTCGCACGCCTGGAAGCGCCGTCAAGGCGCCGTTCAATCCATCGGTGATGCCGTTGGCCAGGAATTCGTTCTGTCTGTCGACGCTTTCATTGGTGAACGGGAGCACGGCGATGGTACGCAGCCGCTGCTCCAGTGCGGGCCCGGCCTTCTCGTCTGATGAGGCACCCGACACGGCGGATCGCAAACGCGGCAATCCCACGACCGCGGCGATCAGGACCGCCGCCGCAACCACACTCCACTTCGCCCAGCGTTGAGCATGCGGTTTTGGTGGTGGGAAAGCGGACGCCGTCACCTGCACCGCACGCTCACCCGACGTCGAGATCGTTGCCAACTCGTCCAGCACGTCTGCCGCCGACTTCGGACGGTCGGCGGGGTTTTTTGCCAGCAACCGATGCACGAGATCGGCGAGAGCCGGCGAAGTACTCGAGCGCTGCGACAGCAGCGCCTGGGGATTCTCCGTGACCACACGCGCGACCACTTGATGCGTCGTGCTGCCCGTGAACGGAGTGTGTCCTGCCAACATCTCGTAGGCGAGCGTTCCGACGGCGTACAGATCCGCCCGATGGTCGACGCTATCGTCACCCATCGCCTGCTCGGGAGCCATATAGGCAGGCGTGCCTAACGCTATTCCCGTAGCGGTAATGCGATTGTCGGTCAGCGACGCTGTGAGCGCCTTGGCAATTCCGAAATCCGCCACGACAGCGTGCGGCCCCGTCAACAGCACGTTCGCCGGCTTTATGTCACGGTGGATCACGCCGTGCGCGTGCGCGTAGGCGAGCGCCGTGAGCACGTCGCGCATGATGCGTACAACGTCGCCCTGCGGCAGCTCGCGCTCACGCTCGAGGCGCGCCCTGAGCGATTCTCCCTCGACGAGCGGCATCGTGTAGTAGACCAACCCGTGCGATTCTCCCGCCGCGAGAACCGGGACGATGAGCGGCTCCTGAAGCTGGGCGGCGAGTCGGATCTCACGCCGAAAGCGCTCGACGCTGACGTCGGCCGCGAGCTCCGGCGGCAAGACCTTCACCACCACCTGCCGGCCGAGTGTAACGTCCGCCGCGACGAACACACGTGACATTCCCGCGCCGCTGAGTTCGCGGCCGAGCGTGAAGCTAGTCCCCAGCGCAGCTTGGAGCTGCTCGCGGAAGTCCGTCACTGTACCGTGCCTCGCAGGCTCGGACGTTATCGGACGTTAAGTGGTGACGGTGTCGACGGTGAAGGTCAGCGTGTCGTGAGCCGGGGCTGACGCGAGCGACGGCAGGAGCAGCCAAAGAACGGCGGTGCGAATGGCGTCGATCATGACTCGGCCGGACCCGTTGAGGGAAGCTACCATCATATCCCCGGAACGACTCGGCCGTCGAGATAGCGTTCCAGGGGCTCAATGGCCGATTGTGCTGGACCCGCCGCGTCGGCGCCGCTCTCGCCACGTGGTATCGCGGGGGGGGGGGCCGCGGAGAGTTAGGCGCGCCAAACACACGACCGGCCTTCCACTCGGACCCTGCGCGAGTGCATGATCTAGGCAGAGCGCTGCCGCATAGCGGGCGCCGGCACAGGTTCTGGTGTCGATTTCAACGTCGGAGAAATCGATCGTGACCGACTCGCTGCATGACCGCGTCCTCGCCGCCATCGGCGAGCACTATGAGCTCGACGCCGAGATCGGCCGCGGCGGGATGTCCGTCGTCTATCGCGCGCGAGACCGGCGCCTGAACCGGCCCGTGGCCATCAAGGTGCTGCCACCTGAGCTCGCGCACGATCACGCGATCCGCGCGCGCTTCACGCTCGCTCCGGAGTACTCGACGCATCCAGGATGGACCGGACCCGGCGAGCGAGCTCGATCGGATCGTAGGGCTTCGCGAGGAAGCACTCGTCGTCGAAGCCTGACGAATCTCCACGCACATCGAAGCTGTATCCCGACACGAACAGCGTAGGCAGCGTTGGCACGCGCAGCCGCAACGTTCGACTGAGCTCATGTCCGTTGATCCCGGGCATCACGACGTCGGAGACGAGCATCGCCACCGCGCCAGGTGATCGATCGAACAGATCGATCGCCTCCATCGCGTTCGCCGCCTCGAGCACCGTGTAGCCAGCTTCCACGAGCACTCGGCGCGCCACGGTTCGCACGGCGTCTTCGTCCTCGACGAGCAGAATCGTCTCCGACCCGCGCGGGATGCCGGTGGCAAACCCGGTGGCGCCGCTCGGATTCTCGAGATGCATGGCACGCGGCAGGAACACCGTGAACGACGACCCGGTCTGCGGCGTGCTCTCTACCGTGACGAATCCGCCAGACTGATGGACGACGCCGTGAACGGTCGCGAGACCGAGACCGGTCCCTCGTCCGACGGGCTTCGTCGTGAAGAACGGCTCGAAGATTCGAGATCGCGTTGCGTCGTCCATGCCGACGCCCGTGTCGCTCACGCGAAGCGTCACGTACGGCCCCGGCACCACGCCGCGAGCCGCGGCTCCATCGGCCGACAACGTCACGTCGCCCGTCGCCACGGTGAGCACGCCGCCGGCCGGCATCGCGTCACGCGCGTTCACCACGAGATTCACGAGCACCTGCTCGATCTGCCCGCGGTCCGCCGTCACGCGCGAGAGTGTAGGTGAGAGCTCCGTGACGAACGTGAGATCCTCGCCGATGACTCGGCGGAGCATCCGCTCCGCCTCGGCCACGACCTCGGTGAGATCGAGGACGGCAGGCTTGAGCACCTGCTTGCGACTGAACGCGAGGAGCTGCCTCGTGAGGAGCGCCGCGCGCGACGCAGCGTGGCCCACCTGCTCCAGATCGTTCCGCAGCGGAACCGCGGGGGGCAACTCGTGCAACGCGAGCTCCACGTTGCCCTTGATGACGGTCAGCAGGTTGTTGAAGTCGTGCGCGATGCCGCCGGCGAGCTGACCGACCGCCTCGATCTTCTGGGACTGACGGAGCTGCTCCTCCAGGCGGCGTTGCTCCGTAATGTCGATGGCGAGAACGAGACGTGCGTGGCGCCCCGCGAACACGAAGTCGCGCGACACGATGTCGACGATTGCGATCGAGCCATCTCGTCGCCGATGCCGATAGGGACCCGATCGCTGCGAGCGCACCTCGACCGGCGCGGCCACACGCGAGAGCGCAAGCTCCGCGTCCTCCGGCGGCCGGATGTCGAGAATCGACATTCGCGCAAACTCGTCGCGCGAGTACCCGTACTGCCGCACCGCCGACGCGTTCACCGACAGGAACATCAGCGTCTCGGCGTCGATGACGAGGAGTGGGATCGGGTTCTCCTCGAACAGCAGGCGATGCCGCTCCTCGCTCTCGCGAATGGCCGCCTCGGCGCGCAGATGCTCGGCGTCGACGATGGCCGTCAGCCGCGTTCGTGTTTCCTCTGCCTGCTTGCGCTCGGTGATGTCGATGTGGACGCCGGTCATGCGGCGAGGCGAGCCGTCGGCATTTCGCTCGACGACTTTCCCGCGCCCCAGAAGCCACTTCCAGCCGCCTTGCTTCGTTCGGCAGCGATACTCCGCCTCGTATGCTTCCGTGTTGCCCGCGACGTGCGCGTCGATCGCGCGCTGGACCGCGGGCATATCATCGGGGTGGACGTTCTGGTCCCACGTGGTACGTCCGGCTTGCCGCTCCATCTCACCCGGCTCGTAGCCGAGCATCCGCTCGGCCCCGGCGCTGTAGTAGACGTCGCCGCCGTCGATACTCCAGTCCCACAGTCCCTCGTTCGCGCCCTCGAGGGCGAAGCGCAGGCGCTTTTCGCTCTCGAGGAGCGCGTCCTCGGCGGCCTTTCTGGCGGAGATGTCGCGATAGATCGCGACCAGGCCGCCGTTTTCGCCAGGGTGGTTGGTGATGGCGACGAGCGTCGCCTGCAGGGTGGCCGGTCGGCCATCGCGTGTCACGAAGCCGATCTCGCCTTCCCATCGGCCGTCGCGAAGCGCACCACGGCGCGCGGCGTCGTCGTCCGTGGCGTTCAGGCCTGGCGTTATGTTGTCGGTCGTGCGGCCGAGGCAGTCGCCCGCGGCGGCGCCGAATACCAGCTCTGCGGCTGGATTGAGATCGGTGATTCGGCCGTCGGCGTCGAGAACGACTGCAGCGTCCCGTACAGTCGCGAAGATCAGCGCGAGGTAACCAGCGCGTGCCGCGGTGCGGCTCGCGTTAGGGGCCGTGGAGCTCAAGCTGGGTGCGGCGCCGGAATGTTACGCATGGTCGACGACCACGATCGGCAGACGGATCGGCAGAACGGCAGAGCAATCACACCAATGTAATGGGTCCCGGTCCGGAAACAGCGAGGAACATCACACATGGAAACGCAGTTCCGCTGGCCATCCAGCCGGTTGTCCGACCCCTCTCGCTTCGTCAGCGCCTAACGCCCAGGGCCGCTGTGGCCGTGTCGTGGACCGGCGTGTCGATCCCGGCCTGGGCCGCGAGCCGGGAAACCGCCCCGCTCAGGGTGTCGAGCTCCGTTGGCCCACCACTCTCCAGGTCGAGGAGAAAGCTCGGCGTCATCGCGGCGGGCAGCGTGTCGATGTACGCGGCGGTACGCGGCGCTTCGTCGTCCGGGAGCGGCACACTCCGAGCGCGCGCGACATCGACTACTTCCGCGACTGCACGTTGGATGAGCCGACGTCCGCCCGGCGCCTCGCGGACGGGTCCAATGGACGCGCGAGCCAACCCACACACCGCGGCCATGGCGGTGATGAACACGTACTTCTGCCAGAGCTCCACACCCATAGTCGCCGAGGCCCGGGCGTCTACGCCCGCGCTCCGCAAGGCGTCCGCGATCCTGGTTGCCCGCTCGCTGAGTCCTCCACCGAGCTCGCCCACGACAATACTCTGAAACCCGCTCCGTCGCTCGACCACGCCCGGCTCCGTTCGCACCACGCTCACGCGCGCGAGTCCGCCGAGGACTCGTGAGGCAGGCACGCCGCCAGCTATGAGCTCATCGGCGGCCGTGACGCCGTTCAGCAACGGAACCACGTCGGCACCACGCTCGGCCACGTGACGCACGACCGGAGTGATGTCGGGCAGGGAATAGCTCTTCACCGCGACGATGACGACGTCCGACACGGGGAGCTCGTTCGCGTCGTTCGTCGCGCCGAGGCGGGCCGCGAACTCGCCCTCGGGCGTGCGCACCGTGAGGCCGTGCGCTTGGACGGCATCGAGATGTGCACCGCGGGCGAACAGCGTGACGTCGTGGCCGGCGCGAGCCAACTCGCCGCCGAAGTACGCGCCGATACCGCCGGCTCCGACAATCGTGAATCGCATGGGTGGCTGGGTGGCTAGCGTTGTGTGTTGGCCGTGAGCAGGTCGTGCACTTCCTCGTCCGTCGTTTGCGCGAAGTCCTCGTACCACAGGCCCACGGCGTAGAACGGCGACGGAGTCTCGGCGCACACGACGTCGTCGACGAGTGTACGAAATTCGTCGCACGTCTCCGCCGCGGCTACCGGCACCGCGACCACGATTCGCGCTGGTGATTCCTGCCGCAGGGCGAGAACCGCAACGCGCATCGTCGATCCGGTTGCGAGCCCGTCGTCCACGAGGATGACGGTGTGGTCGTGAAGTGGCGGCAGCCGCCGATTGTCGCGATAGATACGCTCCCGACGCTCCAGCTCCCGCTGCTCCACGGCGGTGACGGCCTCGATGTCCGCGTCGGACACATTGTACGCGCGGACGACGTCTTCGTTGATCAGCCGGATGCCGCCGCTGGCGATGGCGCCCATCGCGAGCTCTTCGTGTCCCGGAACTCCGAGCTTTCGGACGAGGAACACGTCGAGCGGTGCGCCAAGCGCGCGGGCGACCTCGTAGCCTACGGGAACACCGCCGCGCGGGAGCGCGAGCACCATCAGGTCGGCGCGCCCCTCGTAGCGGGCGAGGTCCGCGGCGAGAACACGGCCGCCGTCGGCGCGGTCCTGAAATCGCGGTCGGATGGGTGGATCGACACTCATGATGACGCCGTGGTTGATGGGTCAGCGTGAACGTGAGCGTCGTTGTGTCGTTAGGCGCAGCACGGACATCACGGATGCGGCGGCGCGGTACCCGGTGCCGATGGCTCCGTGCACGGTACCGGTTCGGCCTTCGCTGTCCGCCGCTTCCCCGGCAAAGAACAGCGTTCGGGCGACGGGCCGCGCGAGACGCTTGGCCGCGGTGCTTCCGCCAACCAGAGCGTAGCTGTAGGCGCCGAGGCTGAACGCGTCGGCGTGCCAGTCATGATACCAGCAGCCCTCGATGAGTGATTCGACGCGTCGGCGTCGCATGCCGAACAGCCGCCCGATCGCCGCAATGGCGCGCGCTTCCACCTCCGCTGGCCCGCGTGTCACGAGACGAGTCGCCTTCGGCCCGCCTGCCCATCCCACGAGGGTTGCCGCGCGAACCGGCCCGGCCGTCCACCACGTCGGCACGTCGTCGTCGGACGAGTGGAGAAAGGAGAGCTCGGCCAGCGAACGCCCGCCGGTTTTGCGCTTCATGGCCTGCGCGCTCCAGAACGGCTCGCGAAAGAGCAGCACGATGCGAGCGACGGTACCCATGGCGAGCTGATTGGCCGCGTGTCGCGTATCGGTGACATCCGGCGTGAACGCGATGGCTGACGGCCCGTTCTCTTGTTGAAGGACGCCCAGTGGAACCGTGATGATTGCCGCGCGCGCGGCGATGGCGGCTTCGCCGTTGCCCGCTCGCGCGTAGCGGACCTCGACCGCGCCCGGCTCCCACACGATCTCACGAACGACGTGGGCGAGCCTAACGCCGCTCACCGACGCGGCGAGCGCCAGCGGTACCCGGTCGTATCCGTCCAGGACCCTGGCCTGACGTTCGTCTTCCTCGTCCTCGGGGGCCCCGCCGTCCGCGAGCGCGCGTTCGCTCACGCGCGAGGGATCCGCGGCGTGAAAGCCTTCGACGTACTCGCTGGTGATCTGTCGCTCGCGCGCGAGCGAGGCGCCGCCGGGTTTGCGATCGAGGAACTCCTGGAAGGAGCGATCGGGCGTCCGCTGGGGATCGAGCCGGTTCATGACCCGTTCGATCTGTGCCCAGAACTCGTCGTCGTCGATCGGTTTCAGCTTGCCGCGCTCGGCGCTCCAGCGTTCGCCGTGGATGTCGCACACGACGAGGTTCTGTCGTCGGGCGATCTCCACGAGCTCGGGTGCGGAGCCGTGCACGAATTCCGCGCCGAGCTCGATGGGGATTGGCGTGCGGTCGTCGCGAACGGTGTGAATTCGCCCGCCGATACGTCCGCGAGCCTCGAGGATGGCCGTGGTCGCGCCTGCTTCGGTGAGTCGTTGGGCCGCCGCGAGGCCGGCGACTCCCGCTCCGACAATGACGACGTCTACGCGTTCATGCATGGAGCTCGGTGATGCGAGAAGCGGGCGACGTCGGGAATCGGGAATGGGGAATCGGGAATCGGGACTGCCGGGATCAACGGGTCAGGGACGCCGCGTGAGTGCCGCCGGCGAGACCGCGGGCGGGTCGGGGAAGGTGGCACCCAGCGACCGGAGTGTCTCACGCATGCGGCGGCGGGCATCCAGGTAGATGCGCGCACCGCTCCGCATGGAGCCCAGGATGTAGCCGAAGTCGCGCGCGTCGGCGCAGTCGATCGTGCGCTCCGCCGAGCAGCTCGTCTCACGTTCGTGCAGCACCCGCATGGCGAGCACGAGCGAATCGAGCCCCTCGAGCATCTGCCGATGGAACTGCGCGACGGTGTCAGGGCGCATGATGCCACCGAACCGCGTCGAAAGCCGCTCGAGTGTACTGGCGGACGCGCTGTCGTAGCGCACGGTTGCCGTCGAATCGAGCGTGAAGTAGGACGAGACGGCCGACAACGCGCTGTCGCCGGTGCTGGCCGTGAGGTCGGCGTACCCCTGGTACGTGCCTTCGGACTCGCGGCAGCCCAGAGCAAGGAGCAGTATCGAGAGTGTGACGTTCAGGCGCATGGTGCGACGGGAATTGGGGTCTGACCGCAATATCGCCAAAAACTTCCCGAC
>JAJKIV010000078.1 GCA_021154285.1 Gemmatimonas sp.
GGCGGCGTGGCGCTCGCCCTCGGCGCGCAAAAGACGGTGGAGAACTTCCTCGGGGGCGTCTTCCTGCTGAGCGACCGCGTGCTCGCCGTCGGCGACGTGTGCAGCATCTCGAACCGCGTGGGCACGGTCGAGGACATCACGCTGCGCTCTGTGCGATTGCGGACGCTGGACCACACCCTCGTGTCGGTGCCCGCCGGCGTGCTCGCCCAGGCCGGGATCGAGAACTTTGCCTCGCGCGAGAAGATCCTCGTACAGAGCACAATGCGCCTGCGCTACGGCACGAGCGCCGACCAGCTCAGAGCAATCCTTGCCACGGTTCGCGACCTGCTCGCCGCGTACCCGAAGATCGAGAAAGGCTCCGCGCGCATCCGGCTGATCAACTTCGGAGAACGCGCGCTCGAGCTGGAGCTCTTCGCGTACGTGCTGACTGCCGACTTCGCGGAGTTTCTCGCGGTGCGCGAAGGGTTGTTTCTCGACGTCGCGTCGATCGTGGAGGCCTCCGGAAGCGCCTTCGCGCAGCCCACCGAGTTCGTCTACGTCGATGGCAAATCCGCTGGCGACGGTCAGCCTCGAGCGCCGGTGACTCGAGACGACGTGCGTCTGACTCGCTGAGACCACGAACCCTCAGCACGCCGAAGCCGATTTCCGGGGCCCGCTGGCCCTTGGTTCAATGGCACCGCCGTCGGCATTGACATCATGATGGCTTGCCTGCTGGGCGCTGCCGGGCCTCCAATTTCGCGCGCCGGGTCGAGGGGCATACTATGCCGGTTGGGCGTTGGTTTTCGTTCGGGATCGTCGGCGCTGCACTCCTCTGGGGCAGCGCGGCGGCAGCACAGGACTCGGCCTCGGCCCAGGCCGCCGAGCGCCGAGCAGCGCCGGAGTCCCCCGTCGAGTTGCCCACGGCGCCGGTGACCGTCGACGGGGTCACCCTCTTCCGCGTCCGGGGGATCTCCTCCTACCCGGCCGAGCGACGCGCCGCGGAGATCGCGAACCGCATCGCTGGTGTCGCGGGGGACCCGACGATCCCCGTCGATTCGCTCATCGTCCAGGATACGCCAGCGGCATCGATCGTGGTGGCAAAAGGCCAGCGACTCTTCGGGGTGCTCGACGCCGACGCGGAGCTCGAGGGCCTAACGAGACAGCTCGTGGCCCAGGCCTACCGGGATCGCGTGGCCGAAGCGATCTCTGAATTCCGGCGCGAGCGGGAAGCGTCCACGCTCTGGAAAGATTTCTACCGCGCGGCGATTGCGACCCTCGGCTTCCTCCTGCTCGTGGAGCTGGATCGGCGCACCCTGCGACGAGTCCGCGCGGCAGTAGTCGACCGGTATCGATCGAAGGTGCAGGACGTGCGCGTCAGCTCGCTCGAGATCGTGCGCGGGGAGCAACTCTGGAACGCCGGCCAGCACGCGGTGCGGATCGTGGCCATACTCATCGCACTGGTCGCTGGGTACCTGTACCTCAACTACGTCCTCGTGCTCTTCCCGTGGACGAGAGCCCTCGGCCGCGGCCTCACGACCATCCTGCTTCAGCCGCTGCAGACGCTCGCCACAGGATTCCTGTCGTTCATACCCGATCTCGTCTTCCTGATCATTCTCACACTCATCACCCGGTGGGCTTTGCGACTCGTCGGGGTTTTCTTCGCGCGGGTGGCCAGCGGGGAGACCGAGCTCGGTGGTTTCGAGGCAGATTGGGCAAAGCCGACGGGGCGGATCGTGCGATTCACGATGATCGCCTTCGCGCTCGTGATCGCTTACCCGTACATCCCCGGCTCGGACTCCGAAGCGTTCAAGGGGATCGGCGTCGTCGTCGGCCTGATGTTCTCGCTCGGATCCGCCTCCGTCATCGGCAACCTGGTAGCGGGCCTGGGCATCGCGTTTCGGCGCGCATTCCGCGTGGGTGACCGCGTGCGAATTGGCGACACCATCGGCGAGGTCACCCAGGTCGAGCTGTTGACGACCTACCTGCGCTCGCCCAAGAACGAGCAGATCGTGGTTCCGAACTCGCTCATTCTGAACAACGAGGTCGTGAACTACAGCGCGCTCGTGCGCAGCGGCGCGGGGCTCATCGTGCACACGAACGTCGGCATCGGCTACGAAACACCGTGGCGGCAGGTAGAAGCGATGCTCATCCAGGCCGCGCGTCGTACGTCGGGCATTCGCGCCGAGCCCGAGCCGTTCGTGCTGCAGCGGTCGCTCGGCGATTTCGCGGTGAATTACGAGATCAACGCCTACACCGATGAGCCGCGTCGACTCCTCGTGACCTACTCGGATCTGCATCGAAACATCCTCGATGTCTTCAACGAGTACGGTGTGCAGATCATGACGCCGGCGTATGAGGGTGACCCGGAGATACCGAAGGTCGTGCCGCGTGATCAGTGGTTCACGTCGCCGGCCGCGTTGGCAACACCCGAGCGTGGCGTCGAGACTCGGATGTCGCAGGGGCCGGGCGATGTCTCGCTCACGACACGCCACGACGGAGAGACCGCGCCGCCCCAGCCTGCCAGGACTTCGTGATAGCGGCCGTGGCGCGCGCCTAACGCCACCGCGCCACGGCAGAGACGGCAGAGATGGCACCTGGCGGACACGGCGATCGAGTCACCCTGTCGATTCGGGTGCCGGTACTGGACATGCGATGTGACGGCGGTGCATGGTGGAGGCGAAAGGCCAATGGCAGGTTTGCGGAGTGCAGTGGCAACGTGTGCGGGCTGTAGTGACGGCGACGTGAGATCCCGAGCGACACGAGGCTGACGATGGAACCCGAGCGAGTCACCGACCTGGACCGCGCTCGCCGGTCACTCGAGATCGAGAGTGGACGCGCTATCGAGCGTGAGGTGCCCGTACCGGCCGGACAACTGTCCGCCGAAGAGGCATTGGAGATCGCCATCGAGGCGTACCTGTACGCCTATCCGCTGGTTCTCATGGACCTGACGCGAGTCGCGAGCACCCGTGGCGCGACAACCGACGGTCTCCGGGCGCTCGCGCCCATGAACCAGTTCGCCCACGCGCCGACGCTCCCGGACGCGCAGTTTACCGCTGGTACGCGTCCCAACGTGGACACGCTGCAGTCGGTGCTGTGGTTCGACGTCTCCGAGGACCCGCTCATCGTGCGCGTCCCGGATTCCGGGGGACGCTACTACGTCCTCACCATGTTCGACCTGTGGAGCGACGTCTTTGCCGCCCCCGGCAAGCGAACCACGGGGACCGGGCCGCAGCGCTACGCGATCGTCGGTCCGAGGTGGACGGGAAGGCTGCCGGACGGCGTCGAGCCCCTCCGCTCACCGACGTCGCTGGGCTGGATCGTCTGCCGGATCCAGACGAACGGTGGGCTCGACCTGGGCGACGTGACCGCGTTCCAGGCAGGGCTCCGAGCGGTACCCCTTTCGGCTATTGGTCGAGCAACGGGCGTCCTTCCCGACCCCGGCTCGCCTGTCGCGATCATGCCTCCGGCTCCGCCCGTGAGTCAGCTCGCGAAGATGGACGGCCCGACACTTTTCAGCCGCTTCGCCAAGCTCACCGCCGACAACCCGCCGCACCCTAACGACTACCCGCAGCTGCAGCGGTTGCGGCGGCTCGGCATTGTGCCCGGCATGCCGGTGACGCGAGAGCGGCTGTCGCAAAACGCCTGGACCGCGCTGGACCGCGCGATCCCCTTCGCGCAGCGGAGAATCCGCGACCACGCCACCCGCGCCGCTCGCATCATGAACGGGTGGGCCATGATGACGAGCCCCGTCGGGACGTACGGCACCGACTACCTGAAGCGCGCGCTGGTCGCGTTCATGGGGCTCGGCGCAAGCCCCGTCGAGGACGCGATCTTCCCGACGGCGTTCACGATGCCGGACGGCTCACCGTTCGACTCGAACGCGAAATACGAGGTCCGATTTCCGAGCAACGGGCTTCCTCCCGCACGCGCGTTCTGGTCGCTCACGATGTACAACGATCGGCAGCTCTTCGCGGAGAATCCCATTCAGCGCTACGCGATCGGGAGCCGCGACCATCTGCGCTATGACTCCGACGGTTCGCTCATGCTGTACATCCAGCGCGAGTCGCCGGGCCGGGACAGGGAAAGCAACTGGCTGCCCACGCCGCGCGAGGGACCGTTCACGCTGACGCTGCGGCTGTACTGGCCGGAGCCTGCGGCGCTGGACGGCACGTGGGCGCCACCACTCGTGAAGCGCGTCGGCGAACACCATCGCCCGACGCGCTGGTGATCCCTTTCTTTCAGCCGAGTTCATCCGACCCGTTTTCCCTCGGTAAGGTTTTCACGTTCCTGTTCGTGATGATCGGGCCGCTCAAGGTCATCGGTCCGTTCGCGAAACTGACGGCAGGGTGGGACCGCGGGCTCAAGCGACGGCTCGCGTTCCAGGCAATCGTCACCGCCGCGATCGGCGCATTTGCGGCGGCGACGGTCGGCTCGAGACTCCTGCAGAATTGGGGAATCTCCCTCGGCGCGCTCCTGCTCACCACCGGGCTCGTGCTGTTTCTGGTCGCGCTGCGCGTCGTGATGGAGCAGTACGAGCCGCACGCACACGCCGAAAAAGCCGACCGTCCCTCCGCAGTCGCGCGACCGACGTCCGTCGCTGCCCTGGCGTTCTCGCCGCTCGCGTTTCCGACGATCATCACGCCGTACGGCGCCGCGCTGCTGATCCTGCTCATGACGCTGCGCGCGGGTCAGACCGAGATCCTGCTCAGGATCATTGGGATCGCGGTGGTCGTCCTCGGGCGGGATCTCGTCGCTATGTTGACGGCCGACCGCATCCTGACGACGACGGCGGTCCGCCCCACGCTGGGCATCCTCGGCAGCGTCCTGTCCGTGCTCCAGGTCGCGTTAGGCGTGCAGGCCATCGTCGAGGCGCTGCGTCTCCTTGGCGTCCCGGTCCTGACCGCTGGCTGAACGGTCATGCTCGTCGTCGCGCTCGCGCTCATCGCGTCGGCAGGGCTCGCTCAGCAGCGGCGTGACACTCTGCCAGCGCGGGACACGCTGCGAGCGCGGGACACGACCGACACACGCGACCGCGTTGACGACCTGAACGCGGACGCCGTGAAAGGCGGCGCGTTCCCCGGCTCGTTCGTGATTCCAGGCACCGAGGTATCGCTCGCGATCGGCGGCTTCATCAAGGCGGTGGGGTTCTACGATTCCGACGCCAACGACCGCTCGCCCGATTTTTTCCCCGGCCAGGACCTGCCACCTAACGAGATTGGTGGCGGCATGTACGCCATGACCGCCGGTCTGTCGCGGGTCTTCCTCGACACGCGGGCGCGAACGCAGCACGGCGACGTGCGCGGGTATCTCGAGATCGACTTCAACGGCCCGTCGGTCACCAAGCTGCGGCATGCGTACCTTCGCCTGCGCAACGAGCGCATCGAGGTCGTTGCCGGCCAGACGTGGTCCACGTTCATGAACGCCAGCGTGAAGCCGCCGATGATGGGCGAGTCGAAGCTGAGCGGCATTACGGAGATCCGTCAGGCACAGATCCGGTTCTCGGATCACCTGTCGAAAAACCTTACCTTTTCGGCCGCCGTCGAAAATCCCAGCAGCGACGACGTGGGCGGAGCGGTCGAGCAGGCGCGAACGCCGGCACCTGACGCGATGGCGTCGCTGGCACTCGAGCGCGGGAAATTCACGCGCGTCGAGCTATCAGGACTCGCACGTCGGTTGCAGGTGCTGCTCGCGGACGGTTCGACGCCGTCGGCCACCGCGTGGGGTGCTCAGCTCAGTGCGGCCATCGAGCCGATACCGAAGCACGAGCTGCGTGTTGCGGGCCTGTTGGGCGACGGGATCGGCCGCTACGTGCAGGGACTCGACCAGGCGGGCGCCGCCTTCGTGAGCCCCAATGGTGAAATCGATACACGGCGGGCGTGGGGCGCGAGCGCGTCATGGGAGCAGCCGTGGAGCGAGTCGCTCCGCTCCGTGTTCGCGGCGGGCGCCGCGCACGCCGACGCACCGCCCTATGCGGGCCCTGACACGTTCGAGCGGACCGATTTCCTGTCGGCCAACCTTCTGCTTCGGACGAGCAAATACACCACGATCGCCCTGGAATACGTCTACGGCCAGCGGCGGAACACGGGTGTCGCATCGCGACACAACGACCAGGTGTTGCTCGGCTTCCAGCTCTTCTGAGGCCCTAACGCCCTACCAGCACTCCAACGAAGGCCAGGATTCCGAAGCCGGCCACCAGCGACGCGACGAGCATCGCGTTCGAGTAGGGCACGTGGCCGGGATACCGGGCGCGGAGCGAATGCATCTCGCGGCGGTGCTGGATTGCGGCGAACGTCAGCGCAACGAGCGCGACGCCGATCATGATGGACGCGAACGTGTGCGTGTCGAAGAGCCAGCTTTCGCGCCCCTTGTCCCGATCGGGAACCAGCTTCGCGATCGTAAAGCCGAAGCTGATCATCGAGGTGGCAGTCCGCACCCAGGCCATGAGCGTTCGCTCGTGGGCTAGCCGGGTGCGGTCCACGGCCAGCAGTGTCGATTCGGATACGTTAGGCGGCGGCGGCGCCGCCATTGACCGCGACTCGGCAGGGGGTACCCCGCCCGTCACGACCGACTGCCCTTACGCCTTGGGCGGGAACTTCTCGAACATCTTGTGCACCGCCTCCTGGATCTTCGCCTCGTTTTCCTTCGGGTCGCCGGAGACCGTGTCGGTGGCATTGCCGCGCCACAGCATCTTGTTGGTTTTCCCATCGACGACGTCCACGATAAGCGTCCCGATGGTCACCGGCGTGACCGTGGTCGACGTCGTGCAGCCACCCCAGCACGAGTACGGGCCGCCGCTCTGGAACGACTGGACGTCCACCGATTTGTCCGTCGCGGCGTGATAGGTCACCGTGAGGTCGCCGCCGCTTTCCACCTTCGTGAACCCCTTCGCCTTGAGGTTGGCGTCGATCGCGTCCACGAGTCGCTGTGCGTTGAGCGGATTGGGGAGCTGCTGCTCCACGCGCCACGAATACGACTTGAGCGGCGCGAAGTTCGCCGCGCGATCATAGTCGGTGGAGACTTTCATCGAGCTTCCCATGCAGCCCACCAACGCGAGCGCCGCGACGGCAAGCAGAACCTCGGGTCGGCGAGCCGAGACTCGCGGGCTGCCTGCATGTCGAGTGAGCCAGAGCATCACAAACCTCCGATTGAGCGGTTGACGGTTGGGAGTATGGTCGTGAGGTGCGGGCGACGGCGTGTCGGACAGGATCCCGCTCGTTAGGGTTTCGGCTTCGGTGCGGCGGCGGCGGCAGCAGGCGCCGGCGCGCTCGCCTGATCCACGAGCAGCGAGCGGAAGGCCTTCCGGGTCGTCTGCATGTGCTTCCACTGTTCAACCGTGAGGACTTTCTGGAGCTCGGCGTCTCGGGCATCGATTGCCGGCTTGGCCGCCTCGAGCAACGCGGTGTGCGTCGGCTTCCCGCTCGCCATCGGCTTGTCCAGCGCGGCGACCAACTTGCTCGCGCCGTCCATGTTGATCCGCTGCACGTCGAGGATCTGTTCGCGCGAGAGGTCGAGGTTGGACGCCATGACCTCGGTCTGCGACATCGCCAGACGTTGCGCCTTGTTCCCCTGATGCTGGGTCCACTGGGCGGGCGTTAGGATTTTCTTGAGCTCGGTCTGGTTCGTCCGCACGGCACTGACCAATCCCTTGGTCAGGGCGGAAGCCGCCTTGGCGCTCGTGTCCGCGTCGTACTTGTCGATGAGATGCTGCAGCGACTTCGCGGTCGCCACGTTGACCTTCTGAACCTTCGGCACCTGGTCGGCCGTGAGGTTGAGCTCGGATTTGAGCTGGTCCGTGCTGTACTGCGCGACCTTCTCCACATTCGACGCCGCGCTCGACGCCGCGGTCGCCTGAGCCGCCGCGGAAGTCGACACCGCCGCCAGCGCGGCGACGAGCGTCATGGCTTTCATTCGCATCATTCTCTTTGCCTCCGGTCGTGCGACGCGCGATGCCTGCAACCCCTCGCTACGTCGGGTTTTCCTGTGCTTGGTTGCCGCGGCTCAGCATCGCCCCGGACGCGACCTGCGACCATTGGACTTTCGGCGGGCGACTGGCGACTGGCGAGAAACTGGGAACTGGGAACTAGGAACTGGGAACTGAACCGCGCCCCTCTTTCGGGACGACGGCGATTCCTCGACTCGCTGCCGCTCGCTCGGAATGACACGCGCCTTTTGCCGCCTGCCGCCTGCCGCCCGTCCCCCGCTTTACGGCCCAAACGGATACCCCTTCGCCAGCATCGCCTCCAATCGAGCGTCATGCCCATACACGTCGCCGTAAAACGCCACCACCCCATCCGGATGCACCACGGCCGTCGTGTACAGGACCAGCACCGGCAGCGGGCGAGCCAGGTCCACGCGGCGTGACTGCGGGCCGTCCATCGCGTTCCGCACCGCGGCCGCCGACCACTCGTTAGGATCGCGCAGCGTCCACACCGCGAACCGCGCCGGGTCCTCGAGCCGAATACACCCGTGGCTGAAGTCCCGCCGCGCACGGGAGAACAGCGCCTGGGCGGGCGTGCCGTGCATGTACACGTTCTGATCGTTCGGGAAGATGAACTTGGCAAGTCCGAGGTCGTTCCGTGGCCCCGGACGCCGACGGATGCCCAGCTCGCCGCGTGACACCCGGGCGAGATTCGCGGACGTCGTCGGGAGCGCGGGCCCGGTGTCTCCCGACCCGCTGTAGATCTCCATGTCGTGGCTGGCCAGGTAGCCCGGATCGCGCCGAATCGCCGGGAGAATCTCCTTTCGCAGGATACCTGGAGGAATCACCCAGTACGGGCGGAAGACGATGTACTTCATGTCGCGCTCGAAGAGCGGCGTCTGTCGCCCCACCTCCGCCTTGCCGACCACGACATTCATCGTGACAGCCGGCGCGCCGTCGGCGTTCAGCGAATCGAACGCGTAGAGCTCGAAGCCTGGAACATTCACGACGACGAACGGTCCTTTATCCAGCGCCGGCAGCCAGCGGATCCGTTCCAGCGCGAGCTCGAGCTGTCGGACCCGCTTGGCGAGTGGCACGTTCACCGCTGCGAGCGTTGCCCGCCCGAGGACGCTGTCGGGTGGCAGCCCGTGACGAGCCTGAAATCTCGCAACCGCCCCGGCGAGGGCATCGTCATACGTGTCATCCCCCGTCGTCGGCTCGGGCGACAGGTCGCCTAACGCAGCCAGCCGCCGACGCAGCGCGGATGCACTGGCGAACGCGTCACCCCGATGCAGCGTGCCCGACGCCTTGACCGTCGGGATCGTCGAGTCGGCGGCCAGTGCTCGATAGCGGGCGTGCGCTGCCTTCAAGGCCCGGTATTGCACGAACGTGGGCTCCGCCCTGCCGACCAGCTCGGCCACGCTCCCGTGATCGATAGCCTCCCGCAGTTCCTTCGCGAGATCGAGCTTCTTCCGCCCGACGTTGATGCCGACCGAGAGATTCTTCGGGTTTACGCGACCGATGTGAACGTCGGACACGTGGCGCAGCACGCCGACGGAGAGCACGACATCGAACCAGCCGACGTCGTGCGCCGCCGGGGTGGATGCACGTTCCAGCACCTCGAGTCGCCGGCCCAGCAGCGCGGCATCGTAGTCGGCGGGATGCAGGCCGCGCTCCTCCGCCTTCGAGAGCACATCGACCGCGCCACGCGCCGCCGGCGTCGGGCGCCCATCCTTGGTCCACGCCGGCTGCCACCCGACACCGGAATAGAGGGCGGTGAGCTCATCGCGGTAATACGGGAAGCGTGGCCACCGAAGCCCCGAGAGCGTCCCGGTGCGCGCCGCGTCACGCAGGATGGTGGCCGCCGAGTCCTCGACCGGGGTGTGTTGCCTAACGCCCGACACGGCGGCACGCGCCGCAACGCCACCCTGGGCCGGCGACACCATCACGACGACCAGCGAAACCGCGGTCAACGCGAGATGTCGAACGGGTAACCTGTTCCCACTGAGAGAATCCATCGTTTGTCGAATTCCTCCGTTGCGAACCGCCACGAGAGATCGACGCGGGTCGCTCCATTGCCCGACGCTGCGCGCGTCGACCCCAGACGCAGCCCAACGCCGGCGTCCGCTCCCACGCGTGTGGGCGAACCCGCATACCATGCGCCGCCATAGTCGACGTACGTTGCCAGGCCGATTGCCACCAGCTTGTACACCTCCGGAAACGCAACCCAGCGATACTCGCCCGTCGTAAAGAATGCGCGGTCACCGGTGAAGGCATGCGCCGGATAGGCGCGCGGACCAAAGTTCAGGCCGAGATCGAACTCCTCGCCCGGATACCCGTTCTTCTGCAGACCTCCTTGGGCGTTGAACACGATCGTGTGTCGCGAGGCTGGCAGCAGCGTCAACACGCCCTGACCGGTGACGCTTCCCGAATCGAGTCCCTTGCTCGTGAAGAGCGATGACGCACGCAGTTGAAAGGTCGTGAACCCGTTAGGCAGCGACTTGCCGACGTTCGCTCGGAGCGCCGGCCCAAGCCCGGCTCGCGCATATCCCCACTGGGCTGGCGCGACCCACAGCTCTCCGCGCACCGTTGCGCTCAGATCCACGTCCTCCGGCCCGCCAAGCCCGCGGTACCCTTCCACAACGGAGAAGTTCGAGCGACTCCATTCGGCGACGCCCGCCAGCTCACCGAAGAACGATCGATCGTCGATCGGAACGCCAAGCTCGGCGTAGTTCTCCCGGCGGAGCTGAAGCCGCGCTCCGACCCTGACGTAGCCCTGCTGCGATGCGCGTGACGCCCACCCGGCGTTGAGCGCCGCCTTGGTGAAGAGGTGACGCAGCGTGTCGCTCGCGACTTCCTCGCCCTCGAAGAACCGCAGCACGTTGCGGTCCCCGTA
>JAJKIV010000079.1 GCA_021154285.1 Gemmatimonas sp.
CATACCCGCGAGGGTCACCTTCAGCAGCAGGCCCTGCGAGATGCCGTACGCCGTCCACGCGGCGAAGATCAGCGCCCACCGTACCCATCGTCCTCGAGTAGGCTCGCGAGGGGCCGTCTCGATGAAATGAGGAAGGAATGGAGCGGCGGCGCTGCTGTTCAATGGGTGTCTCGACGTTTTCGGTTCGTCCCTGCGCTGAATGAAAGGCCCGGTTGGGAGGAGGGCCAAGCCGCGTGGGACGAACCGATGGAAGCACATGACGAAGCGCGCGAGATAAGGCCCAGCTGGGCTAACCGACCGATACGGTTCTGCGCCGCCACGTCATTGTCTCCAAGGAAGTTACACGGTTATACTCCGCGCCTCATCACTATGGTGGAGGGGCTGCAAGCGACATGGCGAACGTGGCCACGATTCTCGCGCTGGGCTTTTTCCTCGGGATGCGCCACGCGACCGATGCCGATCACGTCATCGCGGTTGCGACGATCGTGTCGCGAGAGCGAAGCTCGCGCGCGGCCGCGATCATCGGGGCCGCCTGGGGCCTCGGACACACGCTGACGATTCTGGTCGTCGGCGGCGCGATCATCCTGCTTGGGTGGGTGATCCCGCCGCGCGTGGGCATGTCCATGGAGATGGCCGTTGGATTCATGCTCTGCGTGCTCGGGCTCGCGAACCTGCGCGGCGTCACGGGCTGGCTCCGCGAGACAGTCGACGCGGCGCGCAATGGATCTACCCAGCACGTCCATTCGCACGCGCATCGGCATGGCGACTACGTCCACACCCATGCGCACGCGCACGAGCCGGAGTCGCACCCACACGACCCGACGCGGACGCCCGTCAGCTGGCTCGACCGCCACTTCGGTCGGCTCCGCGCGTACGCGCTCGTGCGGCCGCTCATCGTGGGCGTGGTGCACGGCCTGGCGGGGTCGGCCGCAGTCGCGCTGCTGGTGCTGACGACCATTCAGAGCGCGCGCTGGGCCCTGCTCTACCTGCTGGTGTTCGGCCTTGGGACCATCGGCGGGATGATGCTGATCACGGTCGCCATCGGGCTTCCGTTCGCGGCAACAGGCGACCGCTTCACGCGCATGCACCGCGGGCTGCGATTTGCCGCCGGGGCCGTGAGTCTGGTGTTCGGGATCTTCTTCGCCTACGAGGCCGGCGCGGGGCTGATCGCGCGTTAGGCATTCACCAGTTGTCATTCCGAGCGCAGCGAGGAATGACATATCCGCTTCTGCCGTCGGCGTTCCCTGGGCAGCTATGAGTGCGACGGCAGCTTGCACGAGGCACGCGCGAAGGTTCCAGGCTTGTGTTTCTCACCGCCCTCGCCGACGAGCAGCAAAGTGCCGTCGTTTGCGATCGCGACGCCTTCGCCCTGAGGCTCCTGCAATGCGGTCACGTCGAATCTGAGGAGTTGGCGGGCCGTACCCGACACGAACTCATCGGCCGCGAAGAAGCTCACATACTGGTGCGTGCGAAGGACGACCCATCGGCCGTCGGGCGACGCGCCGCCGCCGGTAACTCGATCGCCGCGCCTGGAACGCCCGGGGACAATCTCCTTCTGCTTCTTGGCGTGCTTGGATGGCTTGCCGCTCTTGTCGCTGTCGTCGTGGATGCCGTTCTTGCCGCTCTTGCTCCCCTTCCCGTGCTTCTGCTCGGTCTTCGGCGCCTCCTCGGCGACTCCGCCATTGGTCTCGACGTGTCCGACCCACTCGAGCGTGACCGTCTCTCCGTTGCGAAACGACGTCGGGAATTTATAGACGTACGACGGGCCATCCTCACCCTTGGTGATGACGAACATGTCTCCTTTCGGGAGCACGACGATTGCTTCGGCGTCGCGGGGCCCATTCGGATATGTCGCGTGCATGACTTCCGCCTGGTCGGTGGACTTCGCGTTAGGCGCCGGCTCGGGGACGCGATAGATCGCGATGGATGACCGGGATGCGTGGTTGTCGCCGATATCCCCGATGTACAGGCAACTTCCACCGGGACACGGGGCAACGGCGATATCCTCCCAGTTCACGATTTCCGCTCCGGTCACATGGACTGTGCCGAGCATTGCTCCCTTGTCGGACAGCGCAAACACGATCGGCTTCTTCGAGTCGTTGTGCGTCCAGACCACACCGGGCGTGCGCGCGCTGAACGCCACGCCACTGGCTTCCGTAACCTTCGGCAACTGGAGCGGTGAACCGTCGATGGTACACTCGGTCGCCGTTAGGCTCGTCCGGGCCGAGTCGACGCTCGTCGTGCCAGATGACGAATCGGGGACCTTCGCGCTGCCGTCGGCCGATTTGCGGCAGGACGCCGTCGCCGCCAACGTGATCAGCACGAGCGCGCTTGGACGGATCATGGCTTATGAGGCCTGAGGGGTTTATTTGGGGAAGTCGCCTGTCCTTCGCGAAAGAAGCTACCACCGGGCTGAATACTCGCTAACATCTCGCATGGCCCTGCTCACTCGGTGGCTCGACGCGGTTCGCCAGGAACTCGCGTACACGGCGCGCGGGCTTCGTCGCGATCCCCGGTTCTCGGCGATGGTGGTCGCCACGCTCTCGCTTGGCATCGGCGCCAGTGCCGCGCTCTTCTCGCTCGCGGACCGGCTGTTCTTCCGCCAGCCGGTGGGTGTCGTCAAACCTGACCAGCTTCGACGCATCTATGCGCGGACGAACTGGACACTCGGGAGCGTAACCGAAATCAGGGACGTCATCGGTTATGCGCAGTTCGACGCGGTTCGGTCGGCCTTGTCCGGACGCGTCGAACTGGCGGCATACACGCCGCCGGACACGTTCAAGGTCGGCGATGAAGAAGGAGCCAAGAACGCGCGCGGCGTGTATGCGTCGGCAAATCTGCTGCCCTTGATCGGCGCGCGCACCGCGATCGGCCGAACGTTTACGACCGACGAAGATCGCATGGAAAACGGATCGGAAGTCGCGGTGATCGGATATCGGCTCTGGAAGACCGTGTTTGCGGGCGATCCATCGATTCTCGGACGCGTTGTGTCGATCGCGCGCCAGAGGGTCACGGTGGTCGGCGTGATGGCCGATGGTTTTACGGGGATCGATCTTGACCCGGTCGACGTCTGGCTGCCGCTCGCGAAGTATCCGCCTGACCGGAAACTCGTTCTGCCGTGGTATCAAGAATGGCGCTACGGCAATATCGTGCGAGCCGTCGGACGTGTCTCTTCGGGGGTGTCCGATGCGTGGATCCGCTCAGTTGCGACCACGACATTTCGTCGTGGCGAGATCGCGAACGTGCGGTTGGGTCCGGACACTGCTACGATTCTCACAGGTCCCATCCTCGCCGCACTCGGACCGTCGATCAAGCCAAAGACCGAAGTCGCGATCGCGACGCGACTCGCGGGAGTCGTCGGCATCGTCCTGCTCATTGCCTGTGCGAACGTCGCGAATCTTTTGCTCGTCCGCGGGATCAAGCGGCAGCGCGAACTCGCCGTCCGCGTCGCACTCGGCGTGCCTAAATGGCGATTGATCGCGCTCCCGGTGCTCGACGCGCTTTTGTTGTCGCTCTGCGCGGCAGTGGTCGCGATGACCATCGCTTCATGGGGGAGTATTGCGCTCGCACGGATGATACTTCCACCGACCGACGCGAACATTCCGCCGATCGATCTGCGCGTCGGGGGCTTCACGATTCTCGTCGCTGTCGTGGCGGGACTGCTCGGAAGTGTGGGACCAACGATGCGTGCGCTGCGACCGGACGTCATGTCGTCGATGAAACCGGGAGGGCGCGCGGGCAACGCGCTGCGGTCGCGATCTCGCGCGGCGCTGCTGGCATGTCAGGCAGCGCTCTCCGTGATTCTGCTCGTCGGCGCCGGCCTGTTCATCCGCAGTCTGAACCGCGCTCGAGACATCGATCTCGGCATGGACACCGATCACATGATCACCGGAGAGGTGTCGTTCTACGATGCGACGATGCGCACGCGAAACACCTCGGCGCATACGTCGGAGATCACGAGCGGAATGCGTGCGGCGTCCACCGAGCTTGCGGCCATGCCCGGCGTCCGCGGCACCGCGCTCGCGAGCAGCACGCCGCTGGCGGGATGGGCAATGGTTCCGCTCTATCTCGACGGCGGCCGAGTGCCGCCACGCATAGACGATCTGGATCCGGCACTGATCGCGGTGACCAGAGGCTATTTCGCGGCAACGGGAATGACACTCGTCGCAGGGCGCACATTCAACGGCGAGGACGTGCCGGGATCGGAGCCTGTAGTCGTCCTCAACGAGACGGCCGCGCGCGTTTACTGGCCAGGGGAAAGCCCGCTCGGCAAGTGCGTCGTCGTCGGCCCCAAAACGGCGCCCTGCAGCCGAGTGGTTGGCGTGGTGCGTGATGCGCACTACGGCGCCGTAGTCGAGAAGCCGATGGTTGGGTTGTTCTCACTGGTCGAGCAGCATACCACGGGGTTCGAGTCGATGCCGACAATTCTCGTCGTCCGCACCACGGCCGGAACCGAGACGGGTGTGGCTGACGCGATGCGCCGCATTCTTCGGCGAACGTTCCCCACCGCGGAGCCTCCGTCCGTTTCGTTCACGGCCGACACGGTCTACGAAGGCCTCAAGCCATGGCGGCTGGGCGCGATGTTGTTCTCGATGTTCGGCGCGCTCGCGTTGTTGGTCGCTGCGGTCGGCGCGTACGGCCTAATCGCGTACGCCGTCAGTCAGCGCACGCACGAGATCGGCGTGCGCATGGCGCTCGGCGCGCGATCGTCGCACGTGGTGCGGCTCGTGATGGGCGAAGGGATGCGCGCAGTCGGCTTTGGGATCGTGCTCGGGGTTATCGCGTCGCTCGCGATGGGGCGGCTCGTGGCATCCATGTTGTACAACACCTCGCCGCGGGATCCGATCGTCCTGGTCGCAGTCGCAGCGATGCTCGCGATCGTGGCGATCATCGCATCGATAGTTCCGGCGTGGCGTGCGGCAAACACGGAGCCGGCGATCGCGTTGCGCGCCGAATGACGACTCGCGGCCTTCTATCGTTAGGCATGACGCTCACTCGACAACCGTCACGGGATCGCCAACGCGAAGCCGTTCACCCCACACGTCCGCCACGAGATAGTGGCCGAACACCACCGCGGAGCCGACGCGCCGGTACTGCGCGAGCGTAAATAGCGGGTCCCCGCCCTTCCGCTCGCCTGTCTCGTGATCGGTCGTCGTCGCCACGCATCGCGTACACGGCCTGATCCACCGTAGCACCGTATCGCCGATCGCGACCGACTTCCACCGATCTTCCGCATATGGCGCCGCGCCACGCACGACCAGGTTCGGGCGAAAGCGATTCATCGGGATCGGCGCAGCCATTCGCGCGTTCAGGTCAGCGAGTGATTCCTCCGTCGTTAGGTGAAACGGCGTCGCGTCCTGCAGGCTCGACTGGACCTCGTACGGAGGGACGTCACGCGCCGGGGCATCGGGCACGAACGCCATGAGCCGGCACGCGACGCCCAGAGCGCGAGTGAACCACTCATCCGCGTCGCCGCCGACCGCGACGACCGGCGCGCTGCGACGCCAGAGCCGCACGTGCGTCACGTCGGGCTCGCCTGACGCGCCATGTACCGACTCGATCTCGAAGCTCGGCATCGTGTCGGTCCGAACGGTGAGTCCGCCCGCCGTTATGGTCGCCTCCACGCGTGCCATCTGCGGGTAGTCACGCAGGTGCATGAAACGGCCGAACTTGTTGACCAAGAGCCACGTTCGGTCCCCGACGAGCCGGCCATTGATTAGCGGCGCCTCCTCGAGCCGGACGCCGCGGAGTGATTTCACCGGATAGATGAAGATGCCGGTGAGGTGCATGCTCGTTGTCGTCATTCGCGGGAATTATAGCTTAAGAATGCGGGCAGTCACCGGTTCGACGAGCGGAGGAAAAGCGATTCTCACCATGCGCCTTATGCGCCGCGCGCTCATCACCGTCGGACTGCTCGCGCCGCTGTGCCGTGGGTTCGCGCAATCGCCCGCCTCACTAACCGATCTCCGATGGAGCGCCGCCGAGACGAGCGCGGGTCGCTTCGTCGTCGTTCCGGGCAAGCGCAGCTTCGTCGGCGGTTACAACACGCCCGGCCTCGAGATCTGGACGTATCCGCTGCAGCTCGTTCGGCACTACTGGGTCAGCTTTCGACTCGAGGGAGACACGAGCGACATCGACGGACGCATGGCGCTGCGCACCATCGAGCAGACGCCCATCGGCGCGACACGAGTGTACAACGCCGCCGGTATCACGCTCCGCGAACGCGTCTTCACGCCGGTTGATCTGCCCGCGGCAGCGATCAGCTACGCGGCCGAGTCGAGTCGACCGGTGCTCATCACCGTGCACTTCACGCCGTCGCTCAACCTCATGTGGCCGGGCGCCATCGGCGGCCAGGAGATCCATTGGGACTCGACACACTCCGCGTACACGCTCGATGAGCCGTCGCGCCGAGTTCGAGGCGCGGTGGTATCACGGCAGATCGTCGCGCACGAGCAGATCCAGAACAATCGGCGTGACTCGGAATTCGAGCGGAGTATCAGCTTTACCGTCCGCGTTGCGCCGGGAGCGTCCGGCAACGCGACTATTGCTTTCGCCGGTGCGAGCACGCCCGACGAGGCGCCACTCGCGATCGCGGCAAATCTCGTCGCGAACGCGCAGGACTACGAGTCGCGTGCGCGGAGCCGCTACGCCGCGATGGACGTCATCGATGTCGAGACGCCCGATACGACGGTGAATCGCGCCCTCAAGTGGGCCCAGGTGACGCTCGAGCAAAGCTCCGTGTGTAACCCGCAGCTCGGGTGCGGACTCGTCGCGGGCTACGGCCCGTCGCGCGGCGCGCGGCGGCCGCAGTACGCCTGGTTCTTCGCCAGCGACGGGCTCGTCGCCACCGACGCGCTCCTTCGCGAAGGCGCCTACGCGCGAGCACGCGACGAGCTCTCGTTCATCATGCGCTACCAGAACAAGCGCACAGGCGCCATTTGGCACGAGATGTCGCAGAGCGCCGGATTTCTCGACTGGGCACGCGCGTATCCGTACATGTTCGTCCACGTAGACGTGAGCTTCGACTTTCTCGACACGATGCGCGACTATGTCGAGACCACGGGAGACGTCGACTTCGCAAGGCAGCACTGGTCGTCGATCCGCGCCGCGTATGACTACTGTCGCGCGTCGGTCCCGCCAGGTCGCGCGCTACCCGAGATCCCTGCCGGCCAGCAGGGGCGAGACGAACAGGATCCGCAGCGTGATGAGCTGTCGCTCTCGCTCGCGTGGACGACGGCCTCCGAGTCGTTCGCCATTCTCGCGCGCCTAACGGGTCACAGCGATCAGGCGTCCGACGCAATGCGGCGGAGCCGTGCCGCACGGGATGCGATCCGCACCGCCTACTACGACGCCCACAAGCAGCAGTGGGTGAGCGGCCATCTCCGCTCCGGCGCACCAGTCGAGGGCCTCACGGGCAGCCTCATTGCGTTGCTCGATCACGGGCTACTCGGGGAGCCGGAACAGCGCGCTCTGCTCGACGCGCTCGCGTCCCCGCATTACCGCACCTCGTGGGGAATCCGCAGCACACCTAACGATTCGCCGCTCTACGACCCGGATGCGTACGCGCGAGGCAGCGTGTGGGCGCTCAGCACCGCTGAGGCGATCACCGCTTTTTACGAGGCCGGTCGGCCGGCAATAGCGACCTCACTTTGGCGCGACCTCGTCCCCTGGTTCGGCCTCGACTCACCGGGCCACATGCACGAGGTCCTCAACGGCAACGAGTTCGTGCCGGAACGCGAGTCGGTGCCGGATCAGACCTGGTCGTCGGCGGCGTTCATCTCGAGCGGGTTGCGCGGGCTGTTGGGCCTCGACGTCGACGCGTCGAAGCGGCGCCTCACCTTCACGCCGCGCATCCCGGCGGACTGGGATTCCGTTCGCGTGCGCCACATCTCAGTCGGCGGCGAAAACGTCGGCCTCGGGGTGCGGAGCTCTGCTGACCGCATAGAGCTCGAGATCGAGAACTCCGGACCTGCGATGAACCTCACCTTTCGACCACCATTGCAGAGCGGCGTCCATGTGAAGTCCGCGGTCCCGAGCGGTGGCGCCCAGTTGTCCGGCGCCACTGCCGATGAGATCCAGGTGATGTGTCCAGCGCGTCGCACGAGCCGGGTGGTCCTGCAGCTTACGTCGTCTCGTTAGGGAAGCCGGCTCAAAGCATAGCCTCTGCGATATCGGACGTGTACTGCACGACCTTGTCGTCGAACCGAGCGTCAGGCTCGGTTGCGAGCGGCTGCGCGGGTCCGAAGAGGGACAGCAACGCGCCGCGAACTGCCTCGTCGTCGCCACGCGAACCACTGAAGCGAAACACCAGATCACCGCGCGCGGCCTGATGGAGGGTGAACTGCGTGAGGGGGAAGCGCTTCAGTGCGTGCGTCACGTCGATGTTGTTCAGCCACTCGCCAAGCATCGTGCGGAATCTCACCGGCGGGCGGCCCTCGAGATCGACCAGGACTAGCTCGGAGGCGCCGTGTCGCAGAGCGGCGTAGTCGCCCGTGCGATATCGTAGAAGCGGCAAGCACGGATTGAATCCACCCGTTAGGGTGATCTCACCTCGCTTACCTGCTGGTAGCACGCGACCGTCGCGATCGAGAATCTCGACGAACATCCGCGGTTGCAGCAGCACATGCCCGCCTGCCCTGCTGTCGAACACGGCGACCGGCCCGGTCTCGTTGAGCGAGTAGATATCCAACACGGGACAGCCGAACCGTTCCTCGAGCGCCTGCCGTAACGCCGGCCGAAGCGCCATGGAGGTCGAGAGCAGCGCACGCGGACGCCACCTTGTCTTCAGCGTCGCCAACTCGGCGAACGCGAGCGGGTCTCCGGAGTACACCTCGGGTGCAAGCGCGTCCAGATACTTCGAGCGGTCGTCCGGATTGCGCCAGTCGTCCAGGTGCAGGTTGATCTTCGCGAGCCCTGACTCGTCCAGCGTCGGCGTCACGGAGACGTACGTGAAGCACTTCTTTTGAAACCCGACGAGCACGACTCCGACCTGACCGCGGCCGTATGTGAGCTCGATACCAACACGGCGCATCGCGCGCTTGTGAAACGCGAGATAGCTCGCGGCGACGATCGGGAGTGACGCGATGAGGAGCGGATGTCCGGTCGTGCCGCTCGTCTGAAAATTGATGAGACGATCGATGGCGATGTCGTCCGGAACGAATTGCGCGATGTCGCGCCCGAGATCCGCGCGGCTGACGGTTGGGATCTCGCGAAAGTCACGCGGACGAGCGCCATACCGTCGATAGAACGGCGTCGTCTCGAAGCATCGGTCCACGAACGCGTCGAGCCACTCGGGCACGCCAGCCGGATTCCATCCAACGTCGGTCGTCGCGACTTCCCGCTCGAACGCCCGAACACGATCGACATCGGCGGCGGTCAGCCTGTTGCCGCTCTCGTTCCTGAAGATCGGGGCGTGCGGGTGCTCGCGCATGAAGTCGATGAGGCGCCGTCCGTGCTCGGTCAGCGTCGGATAGCGCGCTGCGTCCGTCATCTCCGCGTCGAGCGGATTCACGATGTGATCAGTCACGCGTGTACTTGTCAGCTGACTCGTGGGCAGCCTTCCGCACCAGCGCTTCGCGAATCGCTCTCGCCCGCTCCTCCGCCACACGGGCGGCGCGCATCACCCGCTGTCGCTCGGCAGAGCTCAGCGTCGTGAGCCGATCCTGTGCCTGAGCGATCGTTTCACCCGCGGGGCGCAGGCCAAGTCGTGCGAGCGCGATGCGCGCCATCTCCTCGCGTCGATCCGGATCGGTTACGAGCTTGGTGGCCGCGGTCTGTTCTGCGAGCTCGCCAGCCGTCGTACCAAGCAGCGTCAGTAGCGCCGCCACGTCCGACCGATTGCGAACAAACCAGTCGTCCGCAAGCAGCCACGCGAGCACGAGCGTGATGCCGAGTCGATTGCGATCGCCGCGACGGTCACTCGCCGAGAACGGTGCAAGATCGCGCACCGGCACGTCGTGCCCCAAAAGACGAAGCAGGTCACCGACGACGGCGTCAGTGTGGACCCGGCCAACATTCCCGATGCGTGGCTCCGCCAGAAACTCCGCCGGAGTTTCGGCGAGTCGTCGCGTTAGTGCTTCGAGGATCGGCCCTTCGCGGTCCATGAAGTTATACAGGAGCGATGGCGGTTACCTTGCCGGCCCTTTTCAACGGAGCCGCCTGGAACTTCTCGAACACATGGGTACTGTGGCAATCGCCGCAGCATGCCGCGCGCGACGCCGCGCGCATGTTCGCGAAGCGGCGCGGCAGCTGCTCGAGCGCTTCCCAGGTGTCAATCTCTTCGAGCCGAATACCGTAGTCACGTGTGCTGAAGCTGCAAGGCGCCATTCGCGCGAGCTCGTCGATGAAGAGAAACTGCTCGCCCGGCCTGCAGTCGTCGACCGTGATGCGTTGACGGCTCGCGGTAGCGATGAGGCGCCCCAAGTACCCTTCCGTGCCGTTGAGCCTAACGCCACGCGATCCGAGATCGTTCCGCACGCGCGGAACGTTTGCCGACAACCACTCCACGTCACTCGGTAGCAGCCGGTGCGCCTCAAAGAACTCCGGCCTGTCATCGCCACCGAGCTGGTTGAATGTGATCTCGTCAATTCCCCAATTCGCAAGCTCGGAACACAGGCGCTCGAACTCACTGACGGTATCTCGCATCAGCACGACGTTCACGCGCAGGAGCGGACCGCGCCCACGAGTCTGTCGCTCAGTGACCAGCATCGGGATCACCCGACGCAAGTGCGCGAACCCGCCGCGCCAACCACGCAGGTCGTCATGCACTACGCCGATACCGTCGACGCTGATCGTCAGCTCGCTGAAGTGCTCGGTGATGTGATCGCGAACGACGCTCGAGCCAAGCGGCGTTCCATTGGTCGTCGTGCTGACATGCAGGCCGAGTCGCCGAGTGAAATGTTCGGTGAGCTCGCGAAGGGGCGGCCACAGTAGTGGCTCGCCGCCCATCCAGCTCACGAGCACGCGATCACCCGTGGCGCGCTGATACTCCGAAAGCAGCGCACCGAAGCGCGCCACCGTCTCGACGTCGACATCGCGACGTACGCGATCAAGGCGACGGTCGAATCCGCAGAACGGGCAGCTGAGGTTGCACCTCTGCGTGACTCGCCAGACGACGATCATCGTGGCGCCTCGATCGCATCGCCGTAGCGCGCGCGGCTGAACGCACGTGCGAACTCCACGAGCCCCGCAAGCGACGATACGGTGTGCACGTGCCAGCCTTGCTCGTCACGCGCTCGGAGAACCGCGAGGTCCCAGTTCGCAGCGGGGGACTTGCCGCGCGGACGATCGACACTGCGTTTCTCCCAATCGTCAGGCACGTTCAGCACGAGACTACCACCGCCACGAGCCCGCTCGAGCGCCGTCCGCGCAGTGTCCCACCCGCTTCCGCCGCGTTCGTCGTTGTCGAACATCGTGGACACACCATCGTCCGAGATGACGAGAATGTGCACGGCCCGGGCGGCTGCGTCTCGCGTCGCGTACGTGTCGCGAAGAACGTGAATCGGGAACTGCGTCCCTCCACCGAAGTATCCCGTGAGCACGTTGAGCACGTCCGTGCTGTCGCGAACGAATCCGCGTGTCGTCGTGCACTGATTCTTGCCGCTCCATAGCGTCGCCTGTACTCGAGCACCGGCGCGCAACGCCGACAGACAGAGGATCGCGCCAGCGAGCGCCGGATACGACGTGCGCTGCTGCGGATTCGGCATCGAGCCGGAGCTGTCGACATACAGATCGAGGTCGAGCGGAACGCGCGCCGGTTCCCCGCCCTCCGCCGTACCCCAGACGCGCTGCACCGTCGTCATTCCCGGCACGATGTGGGGGCTCTGCAGCACCGACTGCAGCCAGTCGGCCGCGTCGAGCGCATCGCCCATGTCCCACGGTTCCAAGCCTTCCGGAAGTGGGTCAGTGCTCTGTGGGAAGCGGCGCGTTGGGAACGGAATCAGGTACGGAGCCGCGCGCTCGCGGTAGTACTTCACCGCGGCGTCATGGTCCGAGATCACGACGCCCGCCGCCCGCAACAGCTCACCGAACTGAAACGGCTCGCGCGCCTGCCCGCGCGCGCCGCCGGGACTTGCAACCTCCTTCGGTTGCGCGCCCTTCTCTTCGCCGTCGTCATCATCGATGCCGCTGAGCGCCGGATCCTGCGCCGGATGCATGGCGCCCTCGCGCTCTCCAGCATCCTCGTCGACCAGGCCGGCCGGGTCGCCTCCGACACCAGCGTCGCGCGTATCGAGCAGCTTCTCGATGAGCTTCGCCGACTTCGCGTCCTCGAGCAGATGCGGCAGGAGGAGCGCGGCGAATCGTCCGGAGCCGTCGAGCCAATCGCGGGCGTAGCTCCGCACCAGCCGCGTGCCTAACCAGGCATCCCCCTCGAGACGGTCGTCCGTTCGCCCACCGCCGAGTGACTCGCGAGGCAGACTCCAGAGGATTTCGTACATGCGGGTGTAAACCGCCCACACCGCGCCGCCCGCACCCCCGCCCGCCCGCGTGCCGAGCGTACGATACACGTCCGCCAACCGGAGACCAGCGCTCCGCTGCAGTCGGTCGTTGATCAGAATATCGGTGTACAGGTTCGCGACCATCGCCGCGTGGTGCTCGACGGTTGGCAGCGCCCACCGCATCCGCGCGAGCATGCGGCCGTGATCGGTGAGGGTCGCTGGTGCCAGCACGTGATGGCCGATCTCGTGCGCGAGCACCTCTACGGGGAACTGCGCGACGCCACACGTAACCACCTCGGGTAGGCTCACGACAACCGACTGGTCGTGCAGCCTGATCATCGCGAAGCTGCCGGTCAGTCCTTCGCGACGAGCATCGGTTTCGGTTAGACAGAGCATTGGCGGGCGCAGCCGCGTGAACTTGCTCCATGCGGCCAGCGCCGTGTCCCAGGCGGCGGTCCACGTGTCCCGAAGAGGCTCGAGCGAGTGGGTCGACACGGCTGGCCGTTAGGCGACGGGCAGGGCGACCAGCAGGACCGCGTGTGTGTGTGCTGACGTGAGCGCGAGCGTCGTACGGCTCGCGCACGCGCTGGTCACCTCGCCGAACGCGTCGGGGAGACTGACGCTACAGCCGCGGACCATCGCGGTCGCCCCGCGCACAGAGATTCCTTCCGGCAACCCTGACGCCGCGCGTCCGCGGTCGAACTCCTCCCGCGTCGCACGATGAAATGTGGCGCCGAATGCGTCAGCGCTCAGCAGCCACCACTCGCCGCCACTGCCGACGATGATCTGCCCGTCCGCCATCGCCGCCGTGGGCGGCTCGATGAAAAACCCACCGAAGCCGCGGAACGCCCCTACACGCGCCACAACACGAGCCGTGGCCGACGTCTCGTTAGGTGCGGCTGGATCGTACCATGGATCCGACCTGAGTCGATCGCGAACCTCCGCCCACCGGGCCTTGGGCGCTTCGATCGCGGCGAGTACGAGCGGCTCCGGGAGCTTGTCCGCGGCGGCGATCGCGCTCTCACGAAAGTGTGCCATGCCGGCACGCCATGCAGCGACCTGTCCGAGCGTGAGGAACATGGAGCTATCCGTGCACTGTCCCCCGAGGCGAGCCATCAGCTCGATCCAGGCCCCCGGTCGGGCACCGGTAGTCGAAGACAGATGATGCGACGCGTTACACACCGCGGTGATCATCCGCTCCGGCGCCGCGGCGATCAGCGGCGCTACCTCCGGGAGTATGCGCCGCCACGCGCCACCGACATGCGGCGTGCGCGCCGAACGTCCGACCAGCTTCTGGCCGATCAACTCCAGGGCAATGTCGTACGCGGCAAGGGTAACGTCAGCCACGCGTTCAAACCGAGTGCGAGCCACGGCCCCCACGAGTGGATCGACGGCGCCGCGGATGAATCCCGCGAATGCCTCGGCGTCGAGATCCGGATGACGCACGCGCGCCGCGGCGAAGCGCTCGTTCAGCTGATGGCGCTCCGCCCGAAGTACGGCGCTGAGCGTAGGACTGACGGCTGCGCTCACGTCACTGTGTCTCCAGCCATCGGAGATAGTTCGTGTAGCGCTGGTGCATGTACTTGAGGCTCAACAGGTCGTCATAGAGGTTGCCGTACAGCTTGCGACCCTTCGACCACTCGGCGATCAGACGCTCGATCTTCACCAGTCGGGCGCGCGCGTCAGTGCGCGAGACGCCGTCGAGCCCCTGACGGAACTCCGCCGCCAGCGCAGCCACCGGGTCCTCGGCGTCAAGATTCAATCGATCGTATTCCGCGCACGAGAGGTCGAACATCTGGCGCAACCAACCCACGCGGTCGACGCGATACTTCGCGTTGCCCGGCGCATCGAAGAACGGCGCGTCCGAATCCGGAACGAGCTTGTCGCGAAGAACGAACGGCAGGATCTGACGCACATCGTCCAGCTCGACGATTCGGTTGCCACGGAAATACGCCAGCGCTTTCGCGTACACGAGCAGTGTCATCAACACACGCACCGAAAGACCGTTGCGCGTTTGACAGCCGAGGTCCTTCAGTCGATCGCGCCCGGTATCCTGTGCGGTGAGTCCGGCCCACTCGACGCCGGCGAGTCGCGCGGTGTCCTTCGTCTTGTACTCGAACTGTTCCGCGGCACCCTCGAAGAACTCGAATTGGCTGGCGAAGAACTCCAGCCGTCGGCGCACCTCGGGTGGCAGTGGCACGCCGTGAATTTCGCCCTGTAATCGATCGACTTCCGCTTCGGTGAAAATGATCTGGCGCGGCACGACTTCTTCCGGCCGCACGCTCTGCTCGATGCGCACGAGCAGCTCGGAGAGGAATCGCGGATTGAACGCCAGCGCCTGCACGATGACGTCGATACGGTCGCGCAGTGCCTCGATGACCTGGTACGTCCCACCGCCCTGCTCGTCGTTCGCGGTCAGGAACCACGCCGAATCCGGGCACTCGTAGATGTGATTGAGGATCTCGGCGTAGTTGTCCCCCATGACCGTCAGGAGCGCGCTCTGCGTGCGCGTGGGGATCCGGTTGTACTCGTCGATGATCTTCACACGCATTCCCAGCCACGAGCGCCACGAGATGCGAATGTCCTCGATGCGCTGCGCGCTCACGAGGTCCGCCGGCAGTGGGTTGCCGAGGAGATCCGCGACGGTCATCTGCGGATGTCCATGCTGCATGGCGCGCCGTACATCACGTACGGACGCTCCACTCAACACGCCCATGAGGATCGCGCTCGCGGTTTTCCCCCGACCGGGCCCTCCGACGAACAGGCATTTGCGGCGCGTCGCGAACGTCAGCAGCGGGAGGAGCACGTAGCTCGAGTAGCTCTGAGCCGACGGTAACGTGAGCCGGCTCTTGACGTCGCCTAACACGAACGACTGCGGCGGACCCTGATTGAATTCGACGTCGTAGTGCGGGCTGATGATCGCGGTGTTGACGATCCAGAAATACGCCTGCCGAAGTTTCTCGTCGAGCGGCGTGGCGGGTGCCGCCGACTGCTCATCGGCCGGAGAGACAGGTCCGCGATACAGGTCGGCGACGTCGAACGTTCGCGGTGCCGCCGCGGCATGAGGGTTGGTCGGCGATTGGGAGACCCGTTGGAACGCGTCGCGCAAACCCATCGTTGTCTCGCTCCGTGCGGCAGCTATTTGCGGCGGGTCGCTGTTTGACGCTGGCCCGCGGCCTCCACGACGAGTCGGTCGATGCTGCCGCCGTCACCTTCGAACGTGATCGTGATGTTGCTACCCCGCAGGAAGAAACGCGCGGGAGTCTCTGCGACCAACTCGGTGAGCGTCGACTGGCCATCCTGCTGAAACGCGAGGGCCCGGCCGACGCGCCGCACGACGACTGTTGCGCCACCCACCTCGTAGGTGCCGACGTAGCTGTTCAGCAACTTCTCGTCGACGGCAATGCCCTTCCGTTCAGGCCGAGGGACGTACTGCTCTCCGCGCAACAGCTTGAGCGCTGCATAGACGATCTCCGATTGCGCGGGCGGTGTGGCGTCGGGCAGGTAGTCGGAATTGGTCATGTAATACACGCCGACCTTGGCGTCGAGGTCGCCGATCAGGAACGCACGCTGGCCGGCGATCGCGCCGCCATGGTGGATCAGGGTGTGGCCACTGGCGCTGTCATGAACCATCCAGAACCCGAACCCGTAGTCGCCTCCGAACCGTGGCTTGTGCATCTCGCGCACCGATTCCTCCGACAGGATCCGGTTGCCGTGGAAGACGCCGCCGTTGAGTTGCGCAACGAGGTAGCGGGCCATGTCTTCCGCGGTCAGATAGACGTCGCCGGCGGGATAGACGTCGAAATGCACCTGGGCCACCGGCGTGGGTTTAGAGAGCGAGCCCCCGGCCGCGTACGGTAGCGCCATCCTCTCGACCATCTCGGGCGAAGGATAGACCGGATGTGGCGTCCTCGCGCCGAGCGGCTTCAGCACGTGCTCGACCATGTACTGCTCGTACTCCTGCCCCGAGATCTTCTGCACCAACAGGCCCGCCGTTCCATAGGCGAAGTTGTTGTATTCCCATTTGGTTTCGGGCGCCCGAACCGAGGTCAGCGCCGATGTCAGCTCCTCGAGGGTCTTCGGCAACTTCCGACTCCAGATCGGTTGGGTCTCCGCACCGCTCTTGAGCCCGGACCAGTGGGACAGGATGTGGGTGAAGGTCACCGGCTTGTCGCTCTGATCGTGTACCTGGGTCTCGCCCAGGTACTGGTTGATCGGATCGTCCAGTCGGAGCTTGCCCTGCTCGGCAAGCTGCATCACCGCGGTTGCGGTGACCGACTTGAACGACGAGCCGGTGCTGTAGAGCGTCTCGGTCGTCGCGGGCGTGCGGGTGGCCATATTGGAATACCCGAACGCCGCCTTCCAGACGATCGAGTCGCCGCGCACCAGCGCGATCGACATCGACGGAACACCATTCTCGGCAAGCGTCTTCTGGATGACGCCGGTCAGCACCGTCTTCGTTTTCTCGAGATCGAATTTTCCGTTCTGCGCGATCGCAGCGGATCCGGGGAGAACGAAGAGTACCGCGACTGCGAGCTGGCGAAGGGATCGACGCGTCATTGTTGTTCCTTGCGAATCGCGAAGTTGAGTTGAAGGCGACCGAAGCTACGGCGCGTCACCCGTACCGACAAGTTGTGTGTCCGTCCTCGTCGGCGACGGTCTTGTCGGCTCCAGTAAACTTCATCGGCTTCACTTACATCGTCTCCAACAGATTTCGCTCGATGAAGAAAATCGGCTTCCTGTCATTTGGTCATTGGAGCGCATCGCGCGGGTCAGCCGCGAGGTCCGCTCGCGATGTTCTCCAGCAATCGATCGAGCTGTCTGTAGCGGCAGAGGAACTCGGCGCGGATGGCGCGTACTTCCGCGTGCATCATTTTGCCCAGCAGCTCGCGTCCCCCTTCCCGCTTCTCGCCGCCGTCGGCGCCAGGACGAACCGCATCGAGATCGGGACAGCCGTGATCGACATGCGGTACGAGAACCCGTTCTACATGCTAGAAGACGCGGGCGCGGCCGATCTGATCAGCAACGGACGGCTGCAGCTCGGGATCAGTCGCGGCTCGCCAGAGCAGGTCATCGAAGGTTGGCGTCACTTCGGGTACGCGCCGGCCGAAGGCAAAACCGATGCGGACATGGGCCGTCGTCACGCCGAGGTTTTTCTCGACCTGTTGAAAGGCAACGGGTTCGCCCGGCCCAATCCCAGGCCGATGTTCCCCAACCCGCCCGGGCTGCTTCGGCTCGAGCCACACTCGGAGGGACTGCGCGACCGTATCTGGTGGGGCTCCGCTTCGAATGGGACGGCGAAGTGGGCCGCACAGCACGGGATGAACATGCAAAGCTCCACGCTCAAGGAGGACGAGTCCGGCGAGCCCTTTCACGTTCAGCAGGCGCGCCAGATCCGCGTCTTCCGGCAAGCATGGGCCGAGGCCGGGCATACGCGAGAACCGCGCGTGTCGGTGTCTCGATCCATCTTTGCGTTGATGAACGATCTCGACCGGGCCTACTTCGGTCGCGATGAAAGCAGCGACCAGATAGGCATCATCGACAACATGCGGGCGGTGTTTGGTCGCACCTACGCCGCCGAGCCAGACGTGTTGGTCGAAGAGCTGAGAGCGGATGAGGCGATCGCCGAGGCGGACACGCTCCTTCTCACTGTGCCTAACACGCTCGGCGTCGAGTACAACGCGCACGTGATCGAATCCATCCTAACGCACGTCGCGCCCGCGCTCGGCTGGCGATAGAGTACGGGGGGACAAAAGTCTTCTCCCGTTTCAGGCCATCAAAGACCTCACGCGGATGCACAACGATCACGACGATCACGCGGATTACCTCCGTCGGCATTGATATGCCGTTCCGCCCGGCAAGCGCTCGGTTCTGTTGTTCAAAAACCAAAGAACGGTTTTAGGGGTTGAGATCGTTTGACGTTCTTGGAGCCAATCCGTGTCATCGTCGTGCTCGTGGTGCATCCGCGTGAGGTGTTGCGGTTGTCGTAGAATTGTCGTTTCTCGATTCAGCCTTGGGTTGCATCCCGGACCCGGTGCGACGACGCCACGACCCGCTTGAACTGGACCGAGCTGCTGAAGGCGCTGATTCACTGGGTTAGCCAAGACTTTTGTCCACCTACCTAGTCTGGCCTCCAAGGATTACTCCATGATTCTGTTCAGAACGCGCGTCGCCGGTGTTGCCCTCTGCGCGTCGACGCTCGCAACACCGATGCGAGTCGCGTCGGCTCAGACAGCGCAGCGCGCGGACACTGGGAGTACACTCCCGATCACGCCAGTTCGCACGCTGAGCTTCACGACGGATGAAGGCACGTGGATGTCGCTCGACGTCTCACTCGACGGGAAGACGATCGTCTTCGACCTCCTGGGCGATCTCTACACCGTTCCGATCGGCGGCGGAGATGCGACGCGTCTCACGAGCGGCATGGGGTGGGATTACATGCCGCGCTGGTCGCCCGACGGTTCCACCATCGCATTCGCGTCAGATCGAGGCGGAAACGAAGACATCTGGCTGATGGATCGGAGCGGCGGACATCTCCGCCGTCTGACGCACGAAGTCGACGCTCGGCTCTCGTCGCCGACCTGGACCCGTGACGGACAGTACATCGTCGCGCGTCGCACGGAGCCGTATCCCGGACCGAACGACTATGGCCGTCAGCATCCGCTCTGGATGTACGCGATCGCCGGCGGGACGGGCGTGCAGATCGTTCCAGCGACGCTCGACGCGCCGAAGACGTCGAACAGCGGTCCGGCATTCTCGCCCGACGACAGCACGATGTACTTCTCCTCGCATGACGGCGGAAGCTTCACTGCCGAGGGGAAGATCGGGCTCTTTCAGATCGTCGCACTCGACCGTCGCACCGGTCGGCAACGCACGCTGACGAATGAACCAGGCGGCGGCCTTCGTCCGGTGGTCTCGCCCGACGGACACTGGCTCGTCTACGCGACGCGATTCGAAACGACGACGGGGTTCCGGATTCGCGATC
>JAJKIV010000080.1 GCA_021154285.1 Gemmatimonas sp.
CATGGAACACCAGCTGCCGCCGTGCTGGACCTCGAAACGAAATCTCTCGAATTCATTTCCCTGACGGAGCCAGCGTGGAAGGTGTGAAAGATTCGAGCCGGATCCTGATCCTGGATTACGGCTCCCAGTTTACCCAGCTCATCGCGCGTCGTGTTCGCGAAGCCCGCGTCTACTCCGAGATTCATCCGCCGACGCGCACCGTCGAGTGGATCAGAAACTGGAAGCCAACGGGCATCATTCTGAGCGGCGGGCCGAACTCCGTGTACGGAGAGGATGTACCGAGTGCGGACCCGGCGCTGCTCGACATTGCGCCCGTGTTAGGCATCTGCTACGGAATGCAGCTGATCGCGCACCTGCAGGGCGGGGAGGTGATCGGCGCTGGGAAACGCGAATACGGTCGTGCGGATCTTGTCGTGAACGAGCCGGCTGGCCTGTTCGGTGGCTTCGATGCCGGAGAGAAAACGCCGGTGTGGATGAGTCATGGCGATCACGTCGACGTGCCGCCGCCGGGCTTCCGCGTGACCGCGAGCAGCGGGAGCGTCGCGATCGCGGCGATGCGCCACGAGTCGAAGCCTGTTCACGCTGTGCAGTTTCATCCGGAAGTGGCGCACACCGCGCGTGGCGCGGATATCATCTCGAACTTCGTGTTCGACGTGTGTGGCGCGCGCCCGTCGTGGACTCCGGGCACGTTCATCGATGAGGAAACGCTGCGGATCCGCGAGCGCGTTGGCAGCGCACGGGTCATCTGCGGGCTCTCCGGCGGAGTGGACTCCGCCGTCGCGGCCGCGCTCGTACATCGCGCGATCGGAGATCAGCTCACGTGCATCTTCGTCGACACCGGTCTGCTCCGCATGCACGAGCGCGATCAGGTGGAGCGCACGTTCCGCGCGAACCTCGGGATCGATCTTGTCACTGTCCGCGCAGAAGAACGATTCCTCGGCGCACTCGCCGGTGTGGATGATCCTGAGAAGAAGCGAACGATCATCGGCCACACGTTCATCGACGTGTTCGAGGAAGCAGCGGAGAAAGTCGGCGAAGGAGTCGCCTACCTCGTTCAGGGAACGCTCTATCCGGACGTGATCGAAAGTGCGTCGCCGCGAGGCGGACCATCAGTCACGATCAAGACGCACCATAACGTCGGTGGCCTCAAGCCCGGGATGAAGTTCAAGCTCATCGAGCCGCTTCGAGAGCTGTTCAAGGATGAGGTGCGCAACGTGGGGCGCGAGCTCGGTCTGCCGGAGGAGATTGTCGGGCGGCATCCATTCCCCGGGCCCGGTCTCGCCATCCGCGTGCTGAGTGACGTGACCGAGGAGAAGCTCGAGGTACTTCGAAAGGCGGACGCGATCTATCTCGAAGAGATTCGCGCGGCGGGACTGTACGACGACATCTGGCAGGCGTTCGCGGTGCTGCTACCGGTGCGGTCGGTGGGTGTCATGGGAGACTTCCGCACCTACGAGAACGTGGTCGCGCTGCGAGCAGTCACGAGCACCGACGGCATGACGGCCGACTGGTTCCCATTCCCGCACGACGCGCTCGCCCGCGTCTCGAGCCGGATCATCAACGAAGTGCGCGGCGTGAATCGCGTCGTCTACGATATCAGTTCCAAGCCGCCCGCGACGATCGAGTGGGAGTAGCTACACTCCCTTTTCTTCGAGGAGCTTCATGAACTCGGGCGGTGTGTGAATCGCGAGCAGGCGATCGGGCACATCGGGCTCCTTCGAGAACTGCGCGATCTTGCCGAGCACCGGGAGGTACTGGTTCGAGACCTCCAGCGGCGGCGCGACGATGAGGAAGAAGAACTTCACCGGCTTCTCGTCGATCGCCTTGAAGTCCACGCCTTCGCTTTTGCGACCGAACGCAACGCGGAGCTTGTTGACGACGAGCGAGCGGCAGTGCGGGATCGCAATGCTTCGGCCGATCCCCGTCGAGCCGAGATTCTCCCGGCGCTTGAGCATCTTGAACAGCATCCCCTCGGACTTCTCGTCGAGCTTTAGGAGGCTGATCATTTCCTTGAGGATCTCGTCCTTCGACGTACCCTCGAGCTCCAGCTTCACGGCGTCTTCGGAGAAGAACTCGCGCAGTTCCATCGCGTTCCCTTGGCCTCGTAGAAAAGAGGGGCACCTGCAGCCGGCGCCCCTGAGCGACCGAAGTTATCCAGCTCGGCAAGTCGTGTCAAATCTTCACGTTGCACCACATCTGGAGCCCGGTTAGCTTGCCTCAATGCGCTTTCCGTACCCGGTAGACCACGAGATCCCGGTCATTCTCGCTCCAATGGCGGGGGTGTCGGAGTCGCCGTTTCGGCGCATGTGCCGAAAGCACGGCGCCGACGTGGTGGTCACCGAGTTCCTGTCCGCCGAAGGGATCCGTCGCGAGAACGAGGCAACGCTAAGCAAGCTTCGCTTCGGCCCCGACGAGCGCACCATCGGCGTTCAGATCTTCGGCGCAGATCCCGTCGCGATGGGTGACGCCGCGCGGCTCGTTTCGGACGTGTTCCAGCCGGATTTCATCGACATCAACTTCGGCTGTCCCGTCAAGAAAGTCGTGAAGCGGAACGGAGGCTCCGGCTGCCTCAGAGATCTCGATCTCGTACAGACGGTCATTCGCGCCGTCGCGGCAGCCACGTCGCTTCCGGTAACGGTGAAGATTCGCAGCGGGTGGAACGAGGAGATGCGTGACCCGGTCGCCATCGCCCTGCGCTGTCAGGACGCGGGTGCGCGAGCGCTGACGCTCCATCCGCGCACGCGCACGCAGATGTACAGCGGGAACGCGCGGTGGGATGAGATCGCGGCGGCGGTGGCTGCGCTCGAGATCCCGGTAATCGGAAACGGTGACATCAAAACTGCCGCCGACGCGCTTCGTATGCGTGAACACACCCGCTGTGCCGGCGTTATGATTGCGCGCGGATCGTTTGGGCAACCATGGATTTTCGCGCAGGCTCGCGCGCTCATCGACGGCACGCCGGTACCCACCACGCCCTCCGTTACCGAGCGGTTCGCGATTGCGCTCGAGCACGCGGCGATGGTGCAGAGCTACGAAGCCGACCCTGAAGGCGCCGCCATCGAGTTTCGCAAGCACCTCGGCTGGTACGTAAAGGGCCTGCCTAACTCCGCTGACCTGCGGCGACGGCTCCACGTCGTCAACGGCTTCGGCGAGGTCGAGGGGATCTTCGCCGATTACCTCCGATGGATCGAGGAACGATCGGTCGAGAGCGATCTCCTCGAGGCCGTTGATACCGCGGACCTGGAGCCCGCCGAGGCGTGATCCGCGACCGTGTGCTGGCGCTGCTGCGTCAGGTCGCGGACGGGCAACTCGACATCAACACTGCGCTCGACCGGCTTGCGCGAGATCCGATCGAGTCGCTCCCGTTCGCGACGATCGATCACCATCGCGCGCTCAGGCAGGGATATCCCGAGGTCATCCTGGGCCAGGGCAAGACAACGGAGCAGGTCGTGGCGATCGCGGACCACATCGCCGCCCGTGGCGAGGGCTTTCTGGTGACCCGCGCGAGTCCCGAAGCGCTCGACCGGTTGGGGCGCACATTCGCGCGGGCGGAGATCAACGAGCTTGCCCGCTGCGCCCACCTCGCGCCCGCGGAGCCCGTACCGTCTGGGAGTGGAACCATCCTGATTGTGACCGCGGGCACAAGTGACCTTCCGGTGGCCGAGGAAGCCGCCGTGACCGCGCGCGCGTTAGGGAACACTGTCGACCGCCTCACCGACGTTGGCGTCGCCGGCATTCATCGCGTTCTGGCGGGCGCCGAGACGCTCACCAGGGCATCGGTAGTCATTGTGGTGGCCGGGATGGATGGCGCGCTTCCGTCGGTGGTGGGTGGCCTCGTGGCGCGGCCGGTCATCGCGGTCCCGACGAGCATTGGTTACGGAGCGAGCTTCGGTGGCGTGGCTGCATTGCTCGCCGCGCTAAACAGTTGCGCCTCCGGCGTTACGGTCGTCAACATCGACAACGGTTTCGGTGCTGCCGTCGCCGCATCGCGAATCACACACGCGTCGATCTCGTAGCTTCCCGCCAAAATCTCTTTTGTGGTGAAAACGCGGATCTGGGCCAACGTGACCGCGGTCGCCGCGTGGCTGCTTGCACTCGCCGGCATGGTTGCCTTGGCGTGGGGCATGTCGGTTCCCGGCTGGGCGTCAGGCACGGCGGCGGCTTCCTCCGTCGCGGCAGTGACCTACGCGTGGCTGCTGATCAGCCAACGCCTGGACCCGCCGCCACGGGAGCTCATCAAGCCGTACATCGCGGCGGTGTTGGCGCCCGTGACCTGGCTGGCCGCGGCGTCCGGCGGCCCTGGCTCTCCCGCCGTCGTCGCGTTGGCGCTCGGCATCCGCGTCATCGCCGGCGCCGAGAATATTCGAACGGCTATCTCGGTTTCCGCCGGTGCGCTGGTCGCGCTGACGGCGATCCACTACTCGGTCGGCGGCACGATAGCCTTCTCGAACATGATGAGCGGCGGCGTCGTGTTCGCGGCAATCGCCCTTTTCCCGGCCTGGCAGGTCAAACGTGCGCAGGAGAACGCCAAGAAGCGCCGCCGGGCCACACGCTCCGACGGCGTCTTCGGGAGCGAACGGACGGACACGCCCCGCGCGTTCGAAGCGATGCCCTCCGATCTGCGTCGCGGCATCGAAGTCACGCGAAAAGAGGCGGAGGAGCGCCGTCAGACCGAGGTGCTGAGCCGGTACCTGTGTGACGTTCGGGACGCGTTAGGCGCGGATGAAGTCGTGTTCTGGCGATGGACCGGCGCCCGCGACACGCTCGTCGCCGCGGCCTGTTCCGGCGACGGCGCCGAGACCGAGCCCACGAAGTTCAACCACGCCGAGTGGCTGCCGCTGGTGAAGTGGTCCGCCGAAGAGCGGATCGTGCACTTCGACGAAGGCAAGCCGGGCCCGCGCATCGCCATGGGGCCGGTGGCAGGGCTCAAGCGCGCGTTTGGTGCACTGAGCATTTCTGCCGACGCGGGACTCAAGCCGTCGCGCGACGATCTCAAGGTTTGGGTACCGCGCTACACCGCGCAGGTGGCGGTCCTGGCCGAGCTGCTCGAGACGCGGGAAGAAGTCGGTCGCCAGAATCGACGCACGCAGGCCCTCCTGCGCGCCGCTCAGGAGTTCCAGTCCAACCGAACGATCGAGCTGCTCGGGCGATCGATCTGCGAGACGGCACTCGCCGTCACGTCTGCCGCGCGTGCGGCGCTCGTCCGGTGGCACCCGAGCTCGAATGATGGCGAGGTCCAAAGCGTTTCCGAAGGTCATCGAATCGCCGAGGGCTGGCCGATCAGCGAGGACTCGCAGGTGGGGACGATGTGCAAGAACGGCCTCCCGCAGGTCTGGGAGGACGCCCGAATGATCGCGCGGCACACCCGGATTTACGGGGCGTGGGAAACGCCGCGTCCGATCGGGTCGATGGCGATCATTCCGCTCAAGCGCGAAGCGGGGGTCATTGGCGCCATCGTGATCGAGGGCGACGAGCCCGGCGACGTTTTGATTGCCGAGGTTCGGAACGTTCGACTGTTGGCGGCGATTGCGGCGGTGTCGCTCGAAACGATGTGGGAGATCGAGGAAGTCACGCGTCGCGCCCGTACCGACCAGCTCACGGGCCTGGCGAATCGTCGCCATTTCGACGAGCAGATCACGCGCGTGTTGGCGGAAACGGATCGGTTCGGCGGGTCCGCGTCGCTCGTCGTGGCCGACATCGATTTCTTCAAGGCGGTCAACGACACCCACGGCCACGATGGCGGCGACGCGGTGCTGCAGAGCGTGGCGCAGGCGTTCCAGGACGGCGTTCGGAACGTCGATACATGCGCCCGGTACGGTGGCGAGGAGATCGCGGTGCTGCTGCCGCAGACGAACATGGACGGCGCGCGGGACTTCGCCGAGCGCCTGCGGAAAGCGATCGAGACGCGGGTGGTCTTGTATGCGGGCCGGCCGATCTCGGTGACAGCGTCGTTCGGCGTGGCGAGCTATCCTGACAGCGTGGCAACGCACGATGCGCTGTTCCCGACGGCGGACCGAGCACTGTATCAGGCGAAGGCCGAGGGCAGAAACCGCGTCCGTTGCGTCGTTCCAGGATCTGTCCAGAAAACAGCTTAGCCGTTTCAGTTCGAGTCGATTCGAGCCAGTCGAGCCAGTCGATCCGGTTGATCTCTAGAGCGGTGGCCGTTAGCTTTCGAGCCTTACGGGGGCGACTGGCTTCGACGGGGTTAGTGAAGCTGTGGCCGCGTGCCCAGGTACTCGGGTCCCTGGTAAAACACTCGGGAAACTTTCAACTGCCAACAACAACCTGGC
>JAJKIV010000081.1 GCA_021154285.1 Gemmatimonas sp.
CCGCCGAGACATCCGGCGCCGGCCTCGGACTGGCCATCAGCCAGCGACTCGCACACGCGTTAGGCGGGCAGCTCACGCTACGAAGCGAGGTCGGATCCGGGACGACGTTCACGCTCTGGCTTCCACTCGAGAAGACAGGCGAGTCGGCTCCTGCGATGCCGGCGACGTTGATGCGCGAGGAGCCCGGTTGTCATCAAGCCACGCGCCAGGCCGACGCGACCGTCGTGCATCGTGCTTCAACCCACGTCGGAGGAATGAATATCTGGCGGCGGATTCCAGGGTCGATTCGTCTCGCTGCTGATCACGAAGATCCAGGTGTGCCGCACTCTTAAGCGAAATGCGACGGCACAAATTACGACATGCAATCGATTGCGCCCTTTCTCGGAATGCGAACGGAGGACATGAAGGCAAGGAATACTCACGCCAGCTTTATCACCACCTTTCCCGTCGCCCGCCCGGACTCGGAATACGCGAGCGCTTCACGCACCTGCTCGAGCGGAAAGACCTTGTCCACCAGCGGTTTGATGGCGCCGCTTTCTACCAGCCGCGTGATTTCTCTGAGCTGATCTCCGTCGGCACGCGGACCGAAAAGGTACTCATACCGCGCGTTGTGGCGCCGCGCTGCGGCCGTCGCCTTCCGCGACATCACGCCGATTGCCAGGACGATGATCGGGTTGAGACCCCAGCTCCGCGCAAATCGGGCTGACGGCGTGCTGCCAATGCTCACCACCACGCCACCGGGTTTCACGCACTGGAAACACCTCACCAGCGTGTCACCTCCCGCGCTGTCCAGCACCACATCACAGTCTTTGGCCACGGCTTCAAAACGGACGCTCCGGTAATCAATGGCGACATCCGAGCCCAGACGCTTCACCAATTCCACGTTGCGTTGCCCGACCGTGGTGAAGACCGTTGCGCCTAGGTAATGGGCGAGCTGGATGGCTACGCTTCCCACCCCGCCGCTGCCCGCCTGAATCAACACTCGCTGGCTGGCGCCCAGCTTTCCGATCTCCACCAACGCCTGCCATGCCGTCAGCGCAACCAACGGAAGTGACGCGGCTTCTTCCAACGTCACGTTGTTAGGCGTGAGGGCGGCAGCGCCTTCGCGGACCACGGCAAACTCGGCAAACGTTCCAATGCGGTCCGAGTCCAAGCGAGCATAGACCGTGTCGCCTTTCTTGAAGCGCGTCACCCGCGCGCCCACCGCGGAAACCACGCCGGAGAGGTCATTGCCCAGCACCAGTGGGAACTGGTATTTCAGCAGCGTCTTCAACTTTCCATCGCGCGTCTTGGTATCCAGCGGATTTACACTGGCGCAGTGTACGCGAACCAGCAACTCCAAGGGTCCGATTCGGGGGACGGCAATGTCCGCTACCTTCACCACGTCATTGGTCCCGTAACGATCGATGAGTGCGGCTTTCATGAGACTTGTTGGGCTTCCGCGTTAGGCAAGCGCGGGGCAGCGGGCTTCGCCGGCTCGTCGCGCATTCATCCAGCGGTGGTCCGGCACGCGGGCCTGGTGCGAACGTTCGTCCGTATCGGGGCGCCGGGCGGCTGGCGTCCCTCGTTGCGGCGCTGGCTCTCGTGGTGAGGCTCTTTCGTGAATCCGAGCCCCGGCTCGCCGAGCCTAACGAACGTCGCGAATGAATTGCGCGAGCACCTTACCGGCGGGGGTCAGCGTATAGCCCTTCCCGCCGCACGCTTCGCACGTCCCTGCAAACGACATGCGTAATCCGGCGTCCCGACCGAGCGAGCCACCTGACGATTCGCTGAGCTCACCTTTCCCGCCGCATGCGGCGCACGTTTGGATCAGGTCTTCGCGTTTGAGATCCATAGGATTTGCCCGAAAACTGACTCTGCGAGCGCTGCGGCTCGAATACGATCTTGTCGTTGGAGAGCGGAGCTGCGGTGTGGTGGTGGTCGTGTGGTCGGCACGACTCGATTCATATCGTCGATCTGGTTTGGTGGAGCTCAAGTCACACCGGACTCAGACTTTCGATACCCGGAACTGCCAATAGTGCAAAGTTGGCAAACGGTCTGTCAAACCGATCGGGCTCGTCGGTGAACGCTGGCCAACCTGGCCTACGATTTCGGGCACGGCCACTGCTTTCTCTCCGGCGTCGTAACGGTCGCACCACCTGACGGACAGGCCAAAAGCCGTGGCGACCTTTCTTAAACCCACTCTGTTGAGGAGAGACTGCCATGATCACCACCGGCCAGCTCATGCCGACGCTCAACCGTGTACTCAGCTTTGACCGCGAGATCGATCGGTTCATGAACCTGAACGGCCAGCGATTCTTTGTCCCGTCGCTCGACGTCGTAGAGCGGCCGGACGCGTACCTCATCTCGGCCGAGTTACCCGGTGTCGATCCGTCGATGGTCGACATCTCGTTCGAGAATAACACGCTGACGCTGCGCGGCACGAAGCAGCCGTCGCTCAGACGGGAGGAAAACGAAGAGCTTCGCGTTTACACCGCGGAGCGCCGAAGCGGCGAGTTCGAGCGCGCGGTCCGACTCCCGGAGTACGTCGAGGGCGACAAGATCGAGGCGACGTACGCGCACGGTGTGCTCACGATCACGGTGCCGAAGACAGCGGCGGCGCGCCCGCGGCGCATTGAAATCAAACCGTAACGCCGCTGCCGTGTGGCCGGCGCTGTCGTACGCGCCGGCCCGACTCACTCACGCCTTCGGGACCACCAGCGCGCGCATCCGGCCACTAGCTCGCCGTTCCCGAACTGACCCGCCATTCTCAAGACCGACTACTGCGGCGCCGTGGTGCCGTCTCGCTCCCACACCACCGACCAGCGCTCGTCCGTCCGCGTCGACCGGAGGACGAGCCGGCGGCCCGTCAGCTCGTAGCGGCGCGGCAGATCCTGACCAAGCAACGACCGCACGTTCGCGCCGTCGTAGCGGTGCGTGACCGTCCCGGACGCCGCATCGACCACGTACTGCCCGAACGAGCCCTCGTAGCCGGCCTGCGCGTACTGCACCGGCCCGCTGCTGGGCGTGTCACCCGCGTTCGCGTACATCACCTGCACCGACACTTGGCCGCTGAGCGTGTAGATCAGTGAGCCCTTCGCGTCGGTGATGCGCCGCAGCGCACCGTCCGGCCCCGGTAGTTCCAGCCCGACCAGGTGCCAGGAGCCGACGAGCGGCGAGCGCGTCGCCGCTTCCGTCGCGCCTATCGCACTACCGGGCGAGGGGCCGCGCGGTGCCGGCGTACAGCCAACGAGCGCCACGAGGGCGGCCACGGTCCACGTTGTCATCGTCCGCATACGTGCCCCCCTCAGCGGCCCGTGAGCCGCTCGTGGAGCTCCGGGTAGCGCGCCCCACGAATCTCGATGCGGTCAGACGCCTCTTCCAACTCGCGCAGGTCGGCGGCGGAGAGCGCGACGCGAACAGCGCCGAGGTTCTCGTCCAAGCGATGCAGCTTCGTCGTGCCAGGGATCGGCACGATCCACGGCTGCTTTGCCAGTAGCCAGGCGAGCGCGACCTGCGCGGGCGTCGCCTGGTGGGCGACAGCGAACCGAGTGAGCAGGTCGACCAGCGCCTGGTTGCCCTGCACGTTCTCCGGCGCGAACCGCGGGATGGTGCTGCGAAAGTCGTCTGTGCCGAACCTCGTCTCGGCGGTGACGGCGCCGGTCAGGAAGCCCTTGCCTAACGGGCTGAAGGGAACGAAACCGATCCCCAGCTCCTCGAGAACGGGGAGCACATCGCGCTCGGGGGCGCGGTACCAGAGCGAATACTCGCTCTGCAGCGCCGTCACTGGCTGCACTGCGTGCGCGCGGCGGATCGTCGCCACGCCCGCCTCCGAGAGGCCGAAGTGCTTCACCTTCCCGGCGGCGATCAGGCCCTTCACCGTCCCGGCGACGTCCTCAATGGGCACGTCGGGGTCCACGCGGTGCTGGTAGAGCAGGTCGATGACCTCGACGCGCAGGCGCGTGAGCATCCCGTCCACAACCTCGCGAATGTGGGCGGGCCGGCTGTTCAGCGCCGTCCACCGGTTTGTGTCGCCGGGGTTCGGCGCCCAGCCGAACTTCGTGGCGATCACCACCTGGCCGCGAAAGGGAGCCAGCGCCTCGCCCACCAGCGCCTCGTTCTCGAGCGGGCCGTACGCCTCGGCGGTGTCGAAGAACGTCACCCCGCTTTCTACCGCTGCGCGCAGCAGCGCGATCATCTCGCCCCGGTCCTTGGGCGGGCCGTAGGACCAGCTCATCCCCATGCACCCGAGGCCGAGGACTGACACTTCCAGCCCGCTCCGCCCCAACGTCCGTCTCTGCATCTCCATCTCGTCGCTCCTCGTTAGGCGCGTCTCACACGCACGGGCCGTAGCCAGCAGCTCCGCGTCTCAGCGCGTACCGTGCTCGCCACACCTCCCATGGACGCATGCGAGCCGTCGCACGCGATGTTCATCGTGCTCCTCGGCGGACGGTCTTGATCACTTTGCAGCCTCGTCGAAGACCCGCCGCGCGATGGCAACGGCGGTGCTCGCCGGCGGCCAGCCGGCGTAAAACGCGAGGTGCGTGATGAGCTCGACCAGCTCGTCCTGCGTGACGCCGTTCTCGAGCGCCCGCGTGAGGTGGAAGGGCAGCTCGTTCGTCCGATAGCCGGCGACGAGCGTGGCGACGGTGATCAGGCTCCGGTCGCGCTTCGACAAACCAGGTCGCTCCCAGACGTCGCCGAAGAGCACCTTCCGGGTGATCTCGTCGAGCGCTGGGGCGACATCCGCGTAGGGTCCGCGGGCGGGCGTCGAATGCTTGCTCGAGTCGTTGCTCATGGTCGCTGCTCCTGTCGTCGTGGCGCCGGGTCGCCGGGCGTGTGATGGAATCCAAACCCCTCTGAGCCGGTTGATCTACTTGACGGCACTGTACGGGCCGTGAAGCATGGCTTCATGGTCACCGAAGACCTTAACCTCATGGCCGTGTTCGCCGCGCTCGCTGAGGCGAGGAACTTCCGAATCGCCGGGGAGCGGCTGGGCGTGAGCGCCTCGGCTGTGAGCCAGGCGCTGCGGAAGCTCGAGCGGCAACTCGGCGTCGTGCTCGCCCATCGCACCTCGCGGAGCGTTCGGCTCACCGAGGCAGGCGACCGGCTCTACGCCGGCGTGCGGCCCGCGCTGGACGAGGTGCGCACGACTGTCGCCGCCGTGGGGAGCTTGGCGGCGAGCCGCGCGGCACGCTGCGCCTGTACGTGGCGGACGCCGCGGAGAGCTTTCTAAGCGGGCCGCTGCTCGCCGGCTTCCTGACCGCGCACCCGCACGTCGACCTCGACGTCGATGTGAGCAACGCGCCCATCGACATCGTGCGCGAGGGATACGACGCGGGGATCCGCTTGGGCGAGGTCATCGACCGGGACATGATCGCCGTGCCGGTCTCGGGCGACCTCCGCCTGGTGGCCGTCGGCGCGCCGGCCTACTTCGCTCGGCGTCCGAAGCCGCAGCACCCGCGCGACCTTGTCGCGCACGAGATACTCAACTGGCACCCAACGCCCGACGCGCCGCCCTACCGCTGGGAGTTCACCGAGAACGGGCGCGACTTCTCCGTGGCGCTCCGGGGGCGGGTGCTCACCACCGAGGCGGCGGTCCTCACGCGCCTCGCGCGAGCCGGGGTCGGCCTCGCGATGCTCTACGAGGACCAGGTGCATGACGACGTGGCGCGCGGCGAACTCGTGCCGGTGCTCGAGGAGTTCTCGACGCCGTTCGCGGGGTTCTACCTGTACTACCCGGAGCGCCGGCACGCCTCGCCGGCGCTGCGCGTGCTCGTCGATTATCTCCGGCGCACCAGGCCGAGGTCGCCGGCCGGTTAGACGCCGTGGCGCTGCGCCGCGACTGGTCGCCAGTTCATCGGCCTTCCTGCGCGTAGTGCGCCTCGATGTTCCGCTTGAAGCGCGTCGTGTTCACGACGTACGGGTCGGGCCGCCGCTCGCCCGGCACGCAACCACTCACTAACCATACAGGTATCGCTTCTGCTTTGGTATTCGTTAGGCGTTAGGCCCGAGTCCGGTGTCGTCGACGCGAGCATGGGAATGGTGCAGTCGGTCCGGAGGAGCCGTGGGCACGGCTCAACCCTCCTGGCAGCGACGCCGCTTGTGCCGTGATCCGGCACCGGCGGTGCTTCGGTGCCGTCGGCACAAGCCGCCGCTCCGACAGCGAGGAGTACCGCCAATCGCGTTAGGTGCCGGCTGGGTTCGCCTGTGCATGCGCGTGATACGCCTCCGGCGACGGATTGTCGTTGGCATTATGCTCGAACGCGGACGGTCCGGGGCAGGCAACCATCCAGGGGTGAACCGGCGCGGTGGCGACCCTCCATGGCCGTGTAGTTGCCGAGTTGCTTGACTTTGCGGCCGGCGAACGTTCCTTAGTCTCCTGCGCGGCCGAACGCTCGGCGCGGCCCACCACCTTCCATCGCCTAACGCCGTGGATCTGCCCGCGCTTTCGAGCGCTATCTCGGTCGGCGTCCGTTCCCGCACCACGACTCGTTCCATCCTCACTCGTTAGGAGACGCAGTATGACCGCTTCAGCGATGACAGACCTTCAGCAAGATTTCCGAGGCACGCTGATCCTACCGGCCGATCCGCACTACGACGCTGCCCGCAGGGTTTTCAACGGGATGATCGATCGGCGGCCTGCAATCATCGCTCGGTGCGGGAACGTGGACGACGTCAAGCGCGCCACCCGGTACGGTCGAGACGCCGGTCTCCTCGTCGCCGTTCGCGGCGGAGGTCACGGGGTGGCAGGTCACAGCACGTGCGACGGCGGGCTTGTCATCGACCTCTCGAGCATGAAAGGCATCCGCATCGACCCAGCCGGAAGAACGGTTCGCGCCGACCCTGGTCTCACCTGGGGTGAGTTCGACGCGGCGACGCAAGCGCATGGCCTGGCCACCACGGGCGGCGAGATTTCCTCGACGGGAATCGCCGGTCTCACACTCGGCGGTGGCCTCGGCTGGCTGATGCGGAAGTATGGGCTGGTCTGCGACAATCTGATCTCGGCTGACCTGATCACTGCTGATGGAGAGTCGGTCCGCGCAACCGCATCCGAGAACGCAGACCTCTTCTGGGGCGTCCGCGGCGGAGGGGGCAACTTCGGCATCGTCACGTCGTTCGAGTACCGGCTCCACGCCGTCGGGCCCGTGCTCGCCGTAATGATCCTGCATCCACTGGCGCGAGCGCCGGAAGTTGTGCGCTTCTGGCGTGACTATGCGCGCGAGGCGCCCGACGAACTGACCTCGACCGCGGCGTTCGTCAGCTCGCCCGATGGCTCGCCGGTGCTGGCAATCGCCCTCTGCTGCGTGGGCTCAATCGACGCGGCGGAGCGAACGGTGCGCCCGCTCCGCGCCTTCGGCTCGCCCCTCGCGGACATGGTGCGCCCGATGAGCTACGATCGCGAGCTGCAAACCATGCTCGACGCCGGATTCCCGGCCGGGCGCCATCACTACTGGAAGTCGAGCCTCATGCGCGAGCTCTCGGATCCGGCGATCGAGATGGTCGTGGACCAATTCTCTCGAGTGACGTCGCCGCAGACGGCCATCCTCATCGAACACCTCGAGGGGGCGGTCGGCCGCGTCGGGCCGGAGGAGACTGCGTTTGACGGGCGCGGGGCGCACTTCAGTCTGGGGATCTTTTCGGTATGGCCGCACGGCGAGGCGCCAGATCGACATATCCGCTGGACGCGCGAGATCTTCGCCGCGATGCGGCCGTTCGCGGCCGAAGGCGTGTACGTGAACTACGTAGGAGGCGACGAAGGTGACGAGCGTGTAAGGGCCGCGTACGGTCGTACCAAGTATGATCGGCTTGTCGCACTGAAGAGGAAGTACGATCCGACAAACTTCTTCCGACTCAACCAGAACATCGCGCCCGATCCATCAGTGAGACCTCTCCAGTAGTTTGGCGACGTCGCACTCGCCGAAAGAGAATCGGCCGCGCAACCGAGTGGTCGCGCGGCCGATCGTTAGGTTCCACCAGGGCGGGTGGATCCGAGCCGGTGTGTCACTTCGAGGGCGTCGCCAACTTGTCGAGCGCCGACGGCGGCAGCGGTCGTAGCGGAAGGCCATGCGCGTGGCAGAAGGACTCGAACCGCGCATCGCGCCTGAGCGTCCCGAATATCGGATCGACTCCGACAAAACCCGCCCAGAGGGCTTGCTCGCCGACGGCGCGGTCGAGCCAGTGGAATGCTTCGTCGTTCTGCCCGAGCAGCTGATGGACGCAGCCAATCGCATCCGGCGTGATGAACTCCGTCGCGCGGCGTGCATGCATCGCGTCGAGAATCTGTTGGACCTCGTCGAAGCGACCGAGTCCGGTGAGCGCGATCGAGCGCTTGGCGAGGGGCCAACCGCTCCGGTTTCCCAACGCCGGAACCCGCGTCAAGTCGTCCTCCGCCTCCTGGAAGCGGCCCATATAGTTCCGCGTGTACCCCCGCATGTGGTACCCCTCGGGGTAGCGCGGATCATTTTCGATCATGGCGGATGCGGCCGCCTCGGCGTCGGCGAACTGTCCGGCAACAGCCCAGTTGTTGGCCGCAAGGAAGTGGCGGAAGGTGCCGAGCGGATCGAGTGCGATGCACCGCCTGTTGTGGAGGTCTGCCTCTGCGACACGGCCGTTTGTGACCAGCACGAGGCCAAGCAGTCCGTGAGCTAACACGTCACTCGGGTTGCGGGCGACGGCTTGGCGCAAGCGAAACTCGGCCGCGCTGAAATCATGATCCGAGAAGATTCGCAAGACGCCGATCAGTCGCTCAACGGCAGCTGATCCGGGGTGTCGCAGAGCTATTTCCTCCGCGAGCTCTCGCACCTTCCGCCTCTCGCACGACGTTAGGCGTTACTACGGGCGCTCCGAGGATATACCACTGACGACAAATCGCCGACTAAGCCGACTGCTATTGC
>JAJKIV010000082.1 GCA_021154285.1 Gemmatimonas sp.
CGCATCGCGATACCACTGTTCGCGGTCGCCGCCGACGGCGAGTGAGCCGAGCTCCGCGATCATGACCGGCTTTCCGAACGACGCGAGCCGCGCGTATTTCTGGCCAAAAATCTCGCCGAACGTCCACCACTTCGACCACTGCGCGATCGGGCCGAAGTTGAGCACACCGGTCGCGACCCAATCCACGTACCCGTCTCCCGGGTAGTAGAGCTCCCAATACTCGTACCCGACGTGCGGCGACCAAACCCAGAGGACGTTCGTCGCGCCCGCGCGCCTGAAACGATCCACGATGTGCCGCCACGCCGCGATGTATTCCTCCTTCGCGTTGTTTTGCGGACCCCACGGATACCGGTAGGGATCGTTCATCTCGTGGGCGAGGCGGACGAAGAACGGCTTGCCGAGCCGCGCGGCCGCACGAGCCCACACGTCGATGTAGAAGTCGTAGCTGCCGCGGGCAACCGCGCCGAGCCCGTGCGAATCGCGCTTGTCGCGAAGCGCGATGCCGGGGTGCCTGACGTTTTCGAAATCCACGAGCCAGGGTTCCCACGTCACGACCGGAATCGACCCCAGCCCTTCGATTGCCGTGAGCAGTTCGACCGGAAACTGCTGGTCGGGTTTGTCGCCCCACGCGCTGTAGACCTGCACGAGCGGCAGCGGCGCGACGAGCCGCGACTCGAGCGCAAGGATGCCATCGAGGGTGCGCGGCATCCCGCTGTCGTAGGCGCCCAGCAAGACGAAGTCAGGCTTGCGCAGTCGCTCCGCGGACGTGCGATATGGTTCCAGCCAGCGCATGGTCTCGCGCCGAGGCGGTCCGGCAAGGCGATCCCGCACGCGATGCTCGATCGAGCCAGCCGCCGCACCGATCCAGCCTAACGCCGCGGACAATGGACCCTCGGAAGCATCCCCGAGCGCGGAAAGGCCGAGGATGGCCACAGCGCATGACGCCGAGAACGCGGCAACGAGGAGAAGGCGATACCGCCGCCTCATGCGTCGGCTCCCCCGATCTCGGTGAGATCGATGGCGTCCCACGGTGCCGTCGCGGGCTGGCGGCGTGATTCCCACGCGGCGAACAACGCGCCGAACGACGCGAGAACGGGAACGGTCGCAAACGCGACCATTCCCCACACGGCCTCCGCGCTCAGCTCGAGCGAGCCCTCCGCAGTGTGGAAGGCCCGCACGGCAAGCACGCGTGCCAGGGTCGCGAAGTACAGGACGATCAACAGCAGTTGCGGCCAGGCGAGCCTAACGAATCTGCCGCTGACCGCTTCCTTCGCGGTGGGAATGTATGGGACATCGGCGCGGACGATAGCGAGCAGCGTTCCGGCGAGGAACACCGGCCAGCACGCGATCTTGAGCGCCAGGCCTCGCGCGTGGATGCCACGCTCCGTCGCGGAGTCGCACATCCACCGCTGAACCGCGAGGTATATCACCGCCCCGAAGATGCCAACGGGCGTCGCCACCGTGATGAACTCCGCGAACGGCAGCACCGCTGGCTGTACGCCGAACCAGAGATAGAGATACGGGATCGCCAGGAACAGCGGCGTCGTGACGCCGAACAAGTAGTATGTGCCGATCGCCAGGTACGACAGGCGCTGTCGCCACGCGAGCCGGCGCGCGAGACCGGGCAGCTCGCTGAATGCGACCTCGTATACTCCCCGTGCCCACTTGAGCTGCTGTCGGTAGAAGGAGCCGAGGTCCTCGGGCACCAGCCCGCGACTCACGACCTCCGGCACATAGACCGACTTCCACCCCGCCGCGTGAATGCGAATCGCGGTCACGAGATCTTCGGCGAGTCCAATACCATGGCCATTGATGGATTCGAGCGCCGACCGGCGAAAGGTGCAGTTCGCGCCGATCGCCACGCACGCGCCGTGTCCGTACAAACCCATCTGGCCGGGACCGTAGAATGCGTACGTCTGCTCGGCGGCGCCGGCCGCGGTGAACGATCGACGCTGGTTGTAGTACGCTTGGGAGACCTGTACGAATCCAACGCGCTCATCGTCGAAGTGCCCCAGCACTCGGTCGAGGAACTCCGGGAACGGAACGTGGTCGGGATCGAGGACGAGGATGAACTCCTCGGTCGAGGCGGCGAGCGCCCGATTGATCTTGCCCGCCTTCGCGCCGGGCACGTCCAGCAGCTCCAGCCACACCGCTCCGTGACGCGCGGCGAGCTCGCGAAACCGCGGGTCACGCGTGTCGTCGAGGAGATACGTCGTGTGCGGGTAGCGAATGCGACGACACGCCTCCAGCGTCCGATCGAACATCGACAGCGGTTCACCGGGCGTGCTGGTCGTGAAGATCGCCACGGTGCGGCCTTGTGGTGCGACGCGATGGTCGGGTTTCGCGACCGCCGCGTAGTTGATCCAGCCGAGCACGATCCGGAATACGGCGTACCAGAACGCGACCGAGAGAAGAACGAACAACGCCGGGCTGTCCACGTGGTCGGCGCGAAACCAGTAATCGGCGAGCCGGATGACGGACGCAATGCCCACGCCGACGAGCGCCACGACGATGACGCGGTCGACGGGGCGAACAGGGTGCGCCGAGCGGTGCCGCCAGAGCGATGGTTCGGTCAGTGGAGATCCTCGCGCTCGTGCACACGCGGGACGAAAGTGTAGGTGAGCTCGACGCGCGCGGTAGTGAACTGGTAGTACGCTTCTCGGCCGTGTTCGGCGCCCAGCGAAATTCGCATCGCGGGCGTTGCGTTCCAATCCATGGTCCCGCGCGCACTCCACGGCGTGAATGATCGCTCGTAGAAGGTTCGCTCCACCGTTGCCGATGGCGGACTCGCAACGCCATAAAGCACTGGCGCGTCCTCGCGCGCGCTGAGCGCGTAGCGTCCTCCGGCTTCGATCCGCAGCTGACGGGTTGGCCGCACACTGGCATTCGCGAGTGCGGAGTGAACGCGAAGGTTGTCAGGCGTGTAATACGGATTGTACTCCCCCGGGATCATGGTCGGCGGGTCGCCGGGACGCACGTTGACGTCCGCTCGTGGCAGAAATCGGCTCTCCGCCGCCGACTGCGCCGTGAAGCCGTAACCGATGTGGAGCGCGCCCTTCTCGCCGCTCGCGAGCGGTGCAAGGATCCATCCGAACCCGCTCGAGACCGAGTTGTCGTCGGGATAGATCTCGTGGCGCGCACCCAGCTCGCCATTCCAGCTCACGGCTTTGCCGAATCGCGCGTTGGCCTCGAGCGCCTGAACCATGATGCCCTGATCCAGGCTGCGCACGGTATTCGTATACGGCGATCGTGCGTATTTCGCCTGCAGCTGCACTGTCCCGGGCAGCCGAACGCCTAACGATACACGTGCCGTCCAGTCGAGCGCTTCACCGAACGAGCGGTCCAGCACGCCGGCGCCTGCGGCGAGATCGAGATGCGCGGCCGGGAAATAGCTCGTCACACTCGCCTCGGCCGCCAGGATCGCGTGAGAGGCGCTGTCGGCATCGTACACCGACGATCGCGCTCGCACGTCGATCGGCGTCAGCGGAGTGACGAACCATCCGCCCTCGGCGTTGAAGCTGGCGTAGCGCAGTGGCTGGTCGTCGTCCCACAGGTCCGTGCCGACCCGCACCCACGGCGCCGCGGCAGTCTCGATCTCGAGGAGCTGGCGGCGGGCATCTGCGAGGGAGGAGTCGAGGGCGAGCGCGGTCCGGAATTCGTTACGCGCGCCGGTGAAATCCCCCCGCCAGTAGTCGGCGGTGCCGAGCAGCGTGCGCGCGCGCGCGATCTGCCGGGCGCTATTGGACGTGGACCGGTTCGCGGTGAGCGGCGCGAGGACGTCCCGCGCTCGGGAGGGCTTTCCGGTCTCGACGAGGAATCGGCCGTACTCGAGGCGGAGCTCCGCGTCGCTCGGGTGACGACCGATCGCACCAGCGTAGATCGCATCGGCCGTCGGCTGATCCTTCGACCAGTACGCCATGAGGGCCGCAAAGCGAGCGGATCCCGGATCGTCAGGGTGCGACTCGACATACGAGCGCATCAACGCAGCCGCGCCGGCGAAGTCGTTCGCGTCGCGTAACCGCCGCGCCTCCGCGATCGTGTCGATGGAGGGAGTCCCCGCCTGTGCGGAGAGGTTTGCGGCAGCTAATAGGGAGACCGTGAGTATCGCCCGCACTCGCATGCGAGTTTGACGATTCCGTGGGCGCCGGGACTACACAAAGAAACCGTTATCGTTTCAAGCGGTTTCCCCTTGAAACCGCTTGAACGTCAGACGTCCGGGCCCAAGTCCCCCGTCTCGAGCGACGACTCGGCGATCGCCTTCAACCTCGCGTCCTGGTTCTTTCGAAGCGCGCGAATGCTTCGACGTGCACGGCGGTATGCCATGGGGATGAAGATCCGGGCGCAATCGAGCTGCGCCTTCGCTCCCTCATCGCCATCGGCACGCTCGATCTCCCACGTCGTCCGCGACAGGACCGTCGTCGCGAGGTAGATGTCGATCGCGGCGTTGGCCATGCGCTCCTGCAGAAACTGGCGATCGATGATCCCCTTCCCGTGCCGGAGGATCGCGTCCTCGACGCCGAGCGCGAGATCGTGCACCGCCGTCTCGATCATTCCCGCCTCCCGCTCGAGCGACGGGTGGACGAGCGTGAAACGCTGCTTCGTGATCTGGCGGCGCGCGCGCCCCGCGAGATACTCGCCAATGGCGCCCAGCGAACGGATCGGCGCCTTGAAGGCCGTGCCTAACGCCTTGAGCCGTTCGCCCGGCTGCTGCAATCCCATCAGCGCGATCAGCGCACGCAGAACCTCGTTGGTCCCCTCGAAGATCAGATTGATCCGCGAGTCCCGCACGGCCTGCTCGTACGGATACTCCTTCGAGTAGCCGATCCCGCCCGCAATCTGCAGCGCCTCGTTCGACGCGCGGAACGCGAGCTCCGACCCGAACACCTTGCACGCGGCCGTCTCGAGCGAGAAGTCGATGCCGCCGCGATCGACCATCCCGGCCGTCACCATGACCGCGGAATCGAGCGCGTAACACTCGGCCGCCAGCGTCGCGATCTTGCGCTGGATGATCTCGAACGACCCGATGGCGCGTCCGAACTGCTCTCGCTGGTTCGCGTACGCGATCGCCTCTCGCATGATGCGGCGTGTTCCGCGGGCCGAGCCGGCTGCGAGACCGAGGCGGCCCGAATTCAGAATCTCGAGCGCGATTCGGAAACCCTGGCCCACATCGCCAAGCCGGTTTTCCGTTGGCACGCGAACGTTCTCGAACGAGATGGCTCGAGTGTCCGACGCCTTGATCCCCATCTTCTCCTCGAGCTTGCCGAGCTTCACGCCGTCCGCGTGCGCGTCGACGATGAACGCGGTCACCCGCGCCTTGCGCACACCGTCGACTTCCACCGGCACCTTCGCGAACACCGTGAGGATGTCGGCGTAGCCCGCGTTCGAGATCCAGATCTTCGTGCCGTTGAGGACGTAGTGCGAGCCATCGGCGCTCGGCACCGCGGTCGACCGCATCGCCTGCGCGTCGGAGCCTGATCCGGGCTCCGTGAGACAGAACGCGGCGATCGACTCGCCGGTCGCGCATTTCGGCAGGAATCGCTGCTTCTGCTCGTCGGTTCCGAACAGGATGATCCCCTTGCAGCCGATCGACTGATGCGCGCCGAAATACACCGTGAGCGCCGGGTCGATCGAGCCGAGCTCGCCGAACACCTTGTTGTAGACTTTGGCCGATGCGCCGAACCCACCGTACTCTTCGGGGATGCTGAGTCCCATGACCCCGAGCTGGTGCAGCCCGTGCCGAACCTCGTCCGGAAAACGCCCGTCGTGGTCGAACTTCGATGAGTCGACCGAAGCCTGCGCCCAGTCGTGCATGGCGTCCAGGATTGCGTTGAGTGACTCCTTTTCGTCGTCGCTCAGCGCCGGGAACGGGAAGACCAGCTCCTCGCGAATCTCTCCGAGGAACGCGCTCTTGGTGAAGGACGGGTTGACGTCGGGGGCGGCGAGATGCGGTTCGTTCTTGCCCGCGGTGGTCGGGGTCTCGGTCATGCAGAAAGCATGACCTCCGCCGCACCCGATTCGCCAGCCTCGCCGCCCGCTACCGGCGTTTTTCGCGCGCTCAGACACCGGAACTACCGACTCTTTTTCAGTGGTCAGACCGTCTCACTGGTCGGGACGTGGATCACTCGTGTAGCCACGAGCTGGCTCGTCTACCGCCTCACGGGTTCCGTGCTGCTGCTCGGCGTCGTCGGTTTCTTCGGACAGATCCCGACGCTGATTCTCGCGCCGTTCTCCGGCGTGCTCGTCGACCGCTGGAACAGGCATCGCATCCTGGTCGTCACGCAGGTGCTCTCGATGCTGCAGTCCTTCGCACTTGCCGGACTGTCGTTCGCCGGGATCATCACCGTGACGGACGTGCTGCTCCTGCAGGCGGCGCAGGGCATCATCAATGCGTTCGATACGCCGGCTCGGCAGTCCTTCGTCGTGGAGATGGTGAACGATCGCAGCGACCTGCCTAACGCGATAGCCCTCAACTCGTCGATGGTCAACCTGAGCCGTGTGATCGGGCCGTCCATCGGCGGCGTCATCATCGCGGCGGTCGGCGAGGCGTGGTGCTTCTTCATCGACGGCGTGTCGTACATTGCCGTCATCGCGTCACTCGTGGCGATGCGCGTCGCGGCGCGTCCGAAGGCCTCTTCGCCCAAGCGAATCTCCGAGGAGCTGCTCGACGGATTCCGCTACGTGTCGGGCTTTCCGCCGGTGCGATCGGCGCTGCTGCTGCTCGCGCTCGTGAGCACGATGGGAATGCCGTACACCGTGCTCATGCCGGCGATCGCGATCAAGGTGCTCCACGGCGGATCGCACACGCTCGGATTCCTGATGACGGCCTCCGGCTGTGGCGCGCTCGCTGGCGCGTTCTACCTCGCCTCGCGGCGAACGGTCGTCGGGCTCGGCCGCGTGATCGCCATCGCGGCCTGTGCGTTCGGCGTCGGGCTCGTGCTGTTCAGCCTTTCGCGGAGTACGCTGCTCTCGATGGTGGTCCTGCCCATCGCCGGCGCTGGGATGATGGTCACCATGGCGTCGACGAATACGGTGCTGCAGACGATCGTCGAGGAGCGACTGCGGGGACGCGTGATGGCATTCTACGCCATGGCGTTTCTCGGGACTGCCCCGATCGGGAGCCTGATCGCCGGCGTGGTCGCGGACCGCATCGGCCCGACGGCCACGATCGCACTTGGCGGTGTTGCCTGCATCATAGGCGGCATCCGGTTCGCGGTCGGGCTTCCGAAGTTCCGCGCGCACGTGCGCCCGATCTACATCGAGCGCGGGATAATTCAATGAGTAAGGGGTCAGAGTCCTAACGGGTCCTTCCAACGCTTTGCGTTGGAAGGACCCGTTAGGACTCTGACCCCTTACGTACCCTAATCTTCCGCGAGATCGCGCAGCAAACGCACAGCCTGAATCGAGCTGACCGTCGGCTGGGCGCCGTTCTTTACCGCAGCCACGAGCGGACCATCGCGACCATACAGGTCATTCCCGAAGTACAGGCGACCGTCGCGCGTGTACGTCGTGAAATAGACGATGTACACCGGCACCTTCTGCTTGAGGTTCACACGCCGGTCATCCGGGCCACTCTCCATCGCGTTCTTCACCTGCTCCGGCGTCCAGCCGAGCACCCACTGCGCCATCTCCTCGGGCTTCTCGAGGCGAATGCAGCCATGGCTGAACGCGCGCACGTCCTTCTCGAAGAGCTGGTCCTCGGGCGTGTCGTGCATGTAGATGTCGAACGAGTTCGGGAACATGAACTTCACGAGGCCTAACGCGTTCTTGTCGCCCGGCTTCTGGCGGATGCGCTGCTTGCCATTCTCCGTGACGATCTCGTAGTCGTTCCGGTCGAGGAACGTCGGGTCGGCCTCGACCTTCGGCCACAGTTCCTTCGCCGCGATCGAGTCCGTCGCGTTCCAGTACGGGCGGAAGACCACGAACTGCATGGAGTCGGAGAACACCGGCGTGTTCTTGTCCTTGTACTCCGCCCCGACGATCACCTTCATGTTCATCACCGGCTTGCCGTTGTCGTACGCGTCGAGGCGGAACGCCGGAACGTTCACGAACACGTACTTGTGCCCGAGCGTGCGAGGCATCCAGCGGTAGCGCTCCATGTTCGCGGCAATCTGGCCGAGCCGGAACGTGGCGGGCACGTTGAGCGCCTGCACCGTCTCCTTGCCGAGCGCGCTGTCCACCCCGATGCCGTGCTCGCGCTGGAATTGCGCGACGGCCCCGGCGAGCCGCCGGTCGTATACGGCTGTGACCGTGCCCTTGTCCTTTCCGGAGTCGGTCAGCGCGCCCACGTCGTACCCTTCGACGCGCAGTCGATCACGCAATGCCGTTAGGCGCCCGGCCGGAGCGGAATCGCCCGCCTTGAGCGCCTTGCCTTCCGGCACCGATTCCCAGCCACCCTTCGCGACGAGCTGCCGGAACCGGTTGAGCTGCTTCTGCAGATCCGCGTACTCCGGATACTCCGGACGCATCTGCGTCATGGTGATATCGAACCGCCGGTCTCTCAGAAAGCGACCGAGCGCGGAATCCACCTGGGCCGGCGTCGCCTTGATGTGCCAGTCCTGCGACACGCTGCTTGGATCCACCTGACCCGTCAGCAGATCCTGCCCGAGCGCGACGTAGGTCGCGGTCAACACGACGTCCACGTCGCCAAGCAGCTCGGCGCTCGGCCGCTTCGCCTTGAGCAGCGTCGCGAGAAGCCGGTGCAGATCGTCGAGCGGATAGGCATCGAGGGCGAGCGCGTCGGCGTCGGCATTGAGCAACGCGGTCATGAGCGTCTTCGTGCGACGCTCGCGGAGTCCGTCGCCATCGAGCCAGATCGGAGAGCCGCCGTACTCGGCGTAGAGCTTCACGGCGTGCTTCCACTGCGCCTCGCTGATCGGCTTCGGGCGTGGCCGCTGCAGACGTTTCGCGACCGCGGCGCGAACGTCCGCGATCGCAACGCCTTTCACTGATTTGATTTTCTCCGGTTTGAACGAGTTGTCCACCTCGCCGCCGGTTTCGCTCCGCTGTGGCTCTTTCCAGCCCAGCTTGTCGCAGGCAGCAGCGACGGACACGACGAGTGCTAGGCCGCATGCGGTCCGCATGACGGCGAGAGGCGAAAGATGAGATCGAGCGCGCTGCCCGAGGTTGGTCGACATTCGAGAGAGTCTCCTGTTGCACGACATCGTGCGGAGCACGACGGTTGGGTCCGGCGTAATCGCCAATAGGCGAATTGCGGGCCAGCGCCGCAGCCCGGGCGCACACGTTGAAGCAGCTCCGGTGGCTGTCGAGCGCGTTTCGACGGTCGTAGGTTCCCTTCCTCTTCGACTTACACGCAATTGGCCATGACGATCCTCACGGTTGCGACCAAGCCCTTCGCCGATCAGAACCCCGGCACGTCCGGGCTGCGCAAGCGCGTCTCGGTCTTTCAGCAGCCGGGCTACCTCGAGAACTTCGTCCAGGCAGTCTTCGACTCGGCCGACCTGCCGCGCGGCGCAACGCTCGTGGTTGGCGGTGACGGCCGCTACTTCAATCGTCAGGCGATCCAGACGGTGCTTCGGATGGCCGCGGCGAACGGCGTCGGGCGCGTGCTCGTTGGGCGCGGAGGGATCCTGTCGACGCCAGCGGCGTCATGCGTGATTCGCGAACGGAAGGCCGACGGTGGTATCATCCTGTCCGCCAGCCACAACCCCGCTGGGCCTAACGGGGACTTCGGCGTGAAGTACAACCTCTCGAACGGTGGCCCTGCGCCCGAGCAGGTGACATCGGCGATCGCCAAGCGGACGCGCGAGATCTCGGAATACCGCACGATCGACGCACCCGACGTCCAGCTCGACCGCGATGGCGACCACCAGCTCGGCGATCTCCGCGTTACCGTCATCGACCCGGTAGCGGACTACGCCGAGCTCATGGAACGCCTGTTCGACTTCGATGCGCTCCGCGCGCTGTTCGCGAACGGCCAATTCCGGATGCTGTTCGACGCGATGCACGCGGTTACCGGCCCGTACGCGAAGGAGATCATCGAGCGGCGACTCGGGGCGCCTAACGGCACCGTGATGAACGGTGAGCCGCTGGAGGATTTCGGCGGCGGTCATCCGGACCCCAACCTCACGTACGCACACGACCTCGTCGAGCGGATGAAGGGCAAGAGTGCGCCAGACTTCGGCGCCGCATCCGACGGCGATGGCGACCGCAACATGATCCTGGGTCGCGACTTCTTCGTGACGCCGTCCGACAGCCTCGCCGTCCTCGCCGCGAACGCGAAGCTCGCTCGAGGCTACTCGAAGGGGTTGGCCGGTGTCGCGCGCTCGATGCCGACGAGCGGCGCGGTGGACCACGTCGCAAAGCGCCTCGGGATCGGATGCTACGAGACGCCAACGGGATGGAAGTTCTTCGGCAATCTCCTCGATGCGGGCCGCATCACGTTATGCGGCGAGGAGAGCTTCGGCACCGGCTCGGATCACGTGCGCGAGAAGGACGGCGTGTGGGCGGTGCTCTTCTGGATGAACATTCTCGCGAAGCGAGGCGAGTCGGTCGAGCAGATCGTCCGTACCCATTGGCGCGAGTTCGGCCGCAACTACTACACGCGCCACGACTATGAGGAGGTTCCCGCGGACGCAGCAAAGGCGGTAATGGCCCGGGTGCAGGAGCAGTTAGCCAAACTGCCCGGTACGATGCTGGCCGGACGGCGCGTTCAATCGGCCGACGATTTCGCGTATCACGATCCGGTAGACGGCAGCACGAGCGAGCACCAGGGACTTCGGATCATCTTCGCGGACGGCGCGCGGATCATCTATCGCCTGTCAGGCACCGGAACTTCGGGGGCGACACTGCGCGTGTACATCGAGTCGGTCGAGTCGGATGCGTCGAAGCAGAATCACGACGCGCAGGAAGCGCTTCGTGACCTGATCGACGCGTCGCTCCAACTGTCCGATCTGCGCCGCTTGACTGGACGCAACGCACCGACCGTGATCACGTGAACCGCGACAGGTAACTGGTTACTGGAATTGGTAATTGGTTATTTGACCCCTCGATGCCTCTCTCAGCGAGTTCATCGTCCCGAGGGCGTTCAACTGCGATTAACCAGTGACCAGTCCCAGTGTCTGTTCAAAATCTCTGCCAGGCGAACCCACGCCCTAACGAGACCACCCACCCACCCTGCTCGACATCGGTCGCAAACCGATACGCGAAATCCAGTCGGCCAACGATGGATCCAGCCGAGCGAATCGAACCGATGCGGAAACCGAAGCCGGCGTCGGTGCCGGTTCGGCGCTCCATGCCATCGAACCACGCGCCGCCGTGGTCCACGAAGCCGGCGACCCCCAAGCCGAACAGGCCCATGAACCGCGGCAGAACCAGATACCGATACTCGCCGTTTGCCAGGTAGTAGCGGTCACCCGTGAACGCATGCGCTGGGAACGCGCGCACCGCGTACCCGAGCCCGAGGTCGTACTCCGAGCCGAACGGCGGATTGTCCAGCTTCCCGCCTGCAATGCGCCCCACCAGCAGGTGAGACGCGTTAGGCTGCACCACCGTGAGCAGCGAGGCCTCGACGCTCGACGAATCGACGCCCGTACTCGAGTGGAGTCCGCTCAGCGTCGCTCCAGCCTGCGCGAACCCCGCTGGCACCCGTGCCCCCACGGACGCCGCAACGCGGCCGCCGAGGCCATTGCGGTCGTACCCCCAGGCGCTCGGCGCAAGCAGGACGTCCGTTCGGACCGACGGCCCCAGGTCGACATCCTCCACGCGGCCCATCGCCTCGTAGTTGTGCACCTGGATGTAGCGTGGCCGCCGCGCGGCGACGTATGGGCCGAGGGCCACCGTGATCGTGCGCGGCAGCGGCGTCCTGCTGCCCTGCACGCCGAAATCATCGCGAAGCACCCGCCCGGTAAACCCGAGGCGGAAATAACCGCGCGGGCTCGCGTCCAGTGCGACGGCCCCCTCGGCGCGCAGGATCGCATTCTGGCGATGCGCCGAGTCTTTCGGAAAGGGGTCGCCCGCTTCGTAGTGAAGCACGCGGCCGTCGAACAAACCCCAGGCCAGGAACCCACCCCTGCGGGAGGAGAGGCTGAAGAACGGAGCGTTGAGCGTCGCACCCGCCGCATGGCCGTCCGATAGACGTGAATACGACGCGCCGATCCCCACGCGATTCGCGATCAGCCGTGGCGTGTCGAACCCGAAGAGCACCGTCGTGCGATCCGGATCGTTCTCGTAGCCTAACGTGGCGATGGTCCGCGTGCCGAGCAGGTTGGTTTCCTGCACGAACGCGTTGATGACGTGCTGCGTCCCGCTCGTGCGAAGCCCGAAGCCGAAGTTCGTCGTCCACCCATCCGTCGTGCGGACATGAACGGTGACCCCCGAGTCGGTGGTGACCGTGTCGATCCAGACATCGCGGAAGATGGCGAGCGCGCGAAGGTTGCGGGCCGACTCGTTCGCGCTGGCGGTGTCGTACGGCTCGCCCGCCGCGAACAGCAACTCCCGGCGAATCACGTAGAGCCGTGTTCGCGCATGCAGGGCGTTGACGAGGGCAAAGCCCCAGAACCGTTTCGCCTCCGCCGAGTCGAACACCTCGGCGCGATCGATCACGATGTTGCGGATGACCGGCGCACTGGGCTTGGCGGCCTGCCCCGCCACCGGGATGGGGCGCAGCAGGGACACGACGCTCACCAGCACGACCCAGCACCAACGACATCCGGCGGAACCAGTCATTCGACTCCGGTGGGGAGCGTGGAGCCGGAAGGCTGATGTGCGCACCGCATGGTGTCAATCGCGCCCAAGCCTATTCCCAAAACCAATGAGTAAGGACGAATGACCCATGACTCATTGCCGACGACTGGAGCAGCCATCACGCGATGGCGTCCCGAGTCGTGGGTCATGAGTGATGGGTCATTCGTCCTTGGTCATTGGTTCATCAGGCTATGGCGTGAACCTCGGTTTGGTTGGCGTGATGACATGCGGGGTCCCTGCCAGTGCCTGATTGATCTTCGCCACGCGCGACGCAATGATCGCGTCGAGTCGCCCCTGCGCCGCGTCGGCCTCCGTTTTCAGCTCGCCGAGTCGCAGCATCTCGCCGGCCGTCGGCGGCATGAGCGGACGCCACACCATGCCGGATACCGTCTGGACCTCCTCCCGCAGCCGCGGATACTGCCGGTACCCAAGTCCCGGCAGCGGACGCGCGAGCACGGAATCTCGGAAATGCCGCAGATCCTTGATCGCGGAGTCGACATCCGGCAGCACGCGACGCTGAGACGAGTCGGGCGGCGGCGAACGGCGCAGCTGGTCCTGCAGACCCGTCAGCTGCCGCACCATGTCGTCGGTCCCGGCGATCACCTGATTGACGCGCAGCGTCAGGTCTCGAAGCTGGATCGCCGCGTCGTGCTGCGCGATCACCTGCGCCTGGGTCATGTCACTGCGTGGGTCCATCTCGACCTGGACGTTCTTCTTGAACTCTCGTCCACCGACGGATAGCGCGACCGTGTAGGTGCCGGGGAGTACGGACGGAGACTGTGGTCCCGCGAAGGGATTGTCGTCGTTCGATGCCTCGCTGGCACCTTCGGTCGCGGCGCGACGCCGCGCGCGCAGGGCCTCGAGCGACGTATCGGCCGGCGTGCCCGCCGCAGTGCCGGCGGCCGCGGCACGCGCGGCGCCACCCGCCGGCCCGCCCGGCGGCGCGTCGTAGCGCAGGTCCCACGACACGCGGTTCACGCCCGCCTCGTCGTTCACGCGCCGCAGGCGCCTAACGACTTTGCCGTCCTTGTCGCTGATCGTGACGTTCACCTCGCCCGGCGGCTGGTCCTTCAGGTAATACGTGATCAGCGCGCCCGGGAGCGGATTCTCGCCACGCCAGGACTTCTGCCCGAGGTTGCCGTCGCTACTCCACATGTTCCAGCGAACCGCCGGTCGCATGTCGAACACGACCGCCTCGGACGTCTTCGCCGACTCCAACTGCTGCAGCGCGGTGATGTCATCGAGGA
>JAJKIV010000083.1 GCA_021154285.1 Gemmatimonas sp.
ACGACGCGGCGCCGCGCGCCCAGGCGTTCGCCGTCAGCGGCGGCCGGTTCGTCGCGGTGGGCAGTACGGCGGCGATCAAGGCGCTGGCGGGGAAGCGCACGCAGACGTTCGATGCGAAGCAGATGACGATCGTGCCGGGCTTCACCGACTGCCACAATCACGCGGACGGAACGACGCTGCTGTACGAGGTGCTCGTCGGCAATCCGTTCGAGGTCGAATTCGTCACGATCGCCAGCATCATCGAGAAGCTTCGGGCGAAGGCGCAGCAGCTGCCGCCGGGCACGTGGGTCGCGGGCTACTTCCACGACGACACGAAGCTCAAGGACAAACGGCCACTCAATCGCCACGACCTCGACAAGGTGTCCACCGACCACCCGGTGGTCGTCGAACATCGCGGCGGACATACGTCGTTCTTCAACACCAAGGCGCTCGAGATGGCGAAGGTCACGAGGGACACGCCGAATCCGCCCGGTGGGACGTTCGACCGCGACGAGAGCGGTGACCTGAACGGCCGCGTGACGGATCTCGCCCGCGATGTGTTCGACAGCGTCGGCCAGCGTCCCTCGTTCACGCCCGAGGAGCGCGCCAAGCGCGAGCGCGATGGCATCGCGCACATCTCGAAGCAGTTCGTTCGCTACGGCCTGACGAGCGTGCACCACGAGGACGGCGATCTCGCGGCCATCCAAGATGTTCGCGCCCGCGGGGAGCTCCGTCACCGCGTGAGCTACGAGCCGGGTGACAAGATGCTGGAGGCAATGATCTCGAATGGGATCAGGACCGGGTTCGGCGACGAGTGGATCAAGTTTGGCGCGACGTCGGAGCACGTCGTCGACGGGTCGTTCTCCGAGCGTACGATGGCGCTGAGCATTCCCTACCCCAACAGGCAGCCGCCATACAAGGGCAACGTCACGACGACGCAGGACGACCTCAACGCGTGGGTCGAGCGCGTGCATCGGGCGGGGATTCAGGTCAACTGCCACGCGAACGGCGACGTCGCGATCGACATGTATCTCACCGCCCTGGAGCGCGTGCAGAAAGCCGCGGCCGGCGCGGACGCGCGGCCCAAGATCACGCACTGTACGCTCATCAACGACGACCTTGTGCGCCGCATGAAGGCGTTAGGCGCCGTGCCGGCGATGTTCACGACGTACACGTACTACAACACCGACAAGTTCCCGTTCTACGGCCAGGACCTCATGAAGCGGGCGCTGGCGTTCCGCACGATGCTCGACGCGGGCATCCAAGCGGCCGCCGGCTCGGACTTCAGCCCCGGGCCGTTCGCGCCGCTCATGGGCATCCAGGGCATGGTCACGCGCACGGGATGGGACGGGACGACGTGGGGCGCGAATCAGCGTGTGACCGTCGATGAGGCCATCCGGATCAACACGCTGAACGGCGCATACGCATCGCGCGAGGAGTCGATCAAAGGCACCATCACGGCTGGCAAGCTCGCCGACTTCGTGGTTCTCGCGGACGACCCTCACACGGTGGGCAACGACAAGATCAAGGATATTCAGATCGTTCGCACCGTCGTTGGCGGGTCGACGATGTATCAGGGGTGAGTCTCGGGCCCCTGTACCGGGACGACGGCGATCCCTCGCTTCGCTCGGGATGACATGCTGTTGTCATTCCGAGTCGACAGGCGAGGAATCGCCATCGTCCCTATAGAGGGATTCACTGAGCCTCACCGAATTTTGGAGGTCGCGATGACGCGATCCGGTGAGGACCGCGCCACGCTGACATCACGACCGTGACAATGGGCAAAGGGCAAGACCTAGCGCGGATTTCGAACATCGATGACGCCGATGTTCGCAGATTTGCTCCGTGCGCGGAGACGGCTCCGACGGCATGACCGGGCTCTCATTTCTTTGTTCAACGGCTTCGGGAGGCCAATACGTCCTGGTCCGGCATAAGCCACCGTGAGCTGCCACGATTCCCTCACCTGAATTCGGCGAAGCTCATTGACTCCAGCCCCGCGGCTTGACTCCGACCCCGCCGCCCCTATCGTGGATCGCGTGAGCACGCCTTTGCGAAGCCTTCTGCTTGCCGCCGTTGTATCAGCCCTCTCGTGCGGCGGGGATGATGGGGTTTCCCCCAAGCCCCTCCCGGTCGACCGCGTTCCCATGCTTTTCACCTCGGCGCGTGACGGAAACGTCGACATCTATGTCATGGACGCCGATGGAACGCACGCTCGTCGAATGACGACGGACCCGGCCGTCGATCAGAGCGCCGACTGGTCTCCCGACGGGTTCAAGTTCGCGTTCATGTCGAGGCGCGACGGCGACTATGAGATCTACACGATGGGCTCTGACGGCCGCGGCCTCCGACAGCTTACGCAGAACACGTTTGCCGACGGGTTCCCGCGCTGGTCCCCCGATGGGTCGCGCATCCTGTTCACCTCTCTCCGCGACGGGCTCTTCAACCTCTACCTCATGAACCCTGACGGGTCGAACGTCGTGCAGCTCACGCAGGGGCCCGGTGAAAATATGGGTGGTGCCTGGTCGCCTGACGGGTCGAAGATCGCGTTTCTCTCGACGCGGGACAACGGCGCCGCCGAGATCTACGTGATGCAGGCCGACGGCAGCAACCCGGTGCGCCTAACGACGAACAGACTGGCCGAGGGCGCGAAGATCGCATGGTCGCCGGACGGGTCGAAGATCGCGTTCTACGGGGCGGGCACTGCCGACATGGACATCTACGTCATGGACGCCGACGGCGGGAACCTGAAGCGACTGACGGAGGACTCGTCGAACGATCGGGCTCCGACATGGTCACCTGACGGACGTCAGATCGCGTTCACGAGCGATCGCGATGGCGACGATGAGATCTACGTGATGAACGCCGACGGCACGGAACCGGTTCGGCTGACGACGAGTGTCGCCCCGGACGTGCTCGACGCCTGGCAACGCTGAGCGTTTGGGAATTGGGGGTCAGCTGAAACTCGCGGGCGAAAGCGTCCGGGTTTACGTCTCCCGTCTCCCGCCTCCCTCGGCATCTTTCCGCATGCACCTCCGGCCATCCATCAACATCGCCTTCGCGTTCCTTGCAGGCGTGAGCAACGCATCATCGGCTCAAAATCCGCCCGACTGGACCGAGCCGTTCCCTCCGTTCCGCATTGCCGGGAATCTCTACTACGTCGGCAGCAAAGGGCTGGCGAACTATCTGATCACGACGCCCCAGGGCCACATCCTCATCAACAGCGATCTCGAAGCCAACGTGCCGATGATCCGCACGAGCATCGAGCAGCTCGGCTTCAAGTTCAGCGACGTGAAGATCCTCCTGATCAATCACGCGCACTGGGATCACAACGCCGGGAGCGCGATGGTGAAGAAGCTCACCGGCGCGAAATACATGGTCATGGAAGGCGACGTGCCCGTCGTCGAATCCGGCGGCAAAGCCGACTTTCAGTATGGGAACGATGCCTCCCTGCTTTATCCCCCGGCCAAGGTGGACCGCGTGCTCCACGATGGCGACAAGGTCACCCTCGGCGGCGTGTCGCTCGAGGCACATCTCACGCCCGGGCACACGAAGGGCAACACGACCTGGACCCTGGCGGTGCAGGACGGTGACACGACATATCAGGCCGTGATCATTGGAAGCCCAAACGTGAACCCCGGTTATCGGCTCGTCGACAACCCGAAGTATCCCACGATCGCGCAGGACTACGAGCGGACGTTCCGCGTCTTGAAGTCGCTCACGTGTGACCTCTTTCTGGGCGCACACGGCTCGTACTTCGACCTCGAGACGAAGTACGCCCGCATGAAATCCGGGGCCGCCAATCCGTTCATCGATGAAAAAGGCTGCGCCGCGTTCGTCTCAGAGAAGGAGGGTGAGTTCCGGACGGAGTACGAGAAACAGCGAGCGGCGAAGTCCAGCGGCCCATGACGAGCCGGCAAGGCGCCGTCGTCCTGCATGCCTCATCGAATGTCGCAGGGTGGACTCTGATTTCGTGTCATAGGTAGCTCACCCCAACGCCACGACCCATGAGCCGACCGTCCGAGCACGACTCCGCCACGCCACGCCGTCAGTTCATCGGCGAGCTCGCCGCTGGCGCTGCGGCGTTCGCTGCCATCGCCTGCTCCCCTGCGGCGGCTGCTACGAGCGCGTCGAGCCAGGCGCCTACGCCAGCGTCCCTGCCGTCCGACGCCAACCACGCGTCGCTGCCGAAGCAGTCGGAGCTGACGTGGGACACGAGCTGGATGAGCCGGATCACCGCGAAGCACAAAGTCGTCTTCGACTCACCCGAGATCAACGACGGAGACGCCCTGTGGTCGGCGTCCGGGTACTTCGATTGGGTGAAGGACGTCTTCAAAACAGGCGACTCCGACTCGAGCGTCGTGGTCGTGCTGCGTCATTTCGCCGTGCCGATGCTGTACAGCGACGCCATGTGGGCGAAGTACGACCTCGGCGCCGAGACCAAGACGACGGATCCGAGCACGAAGAAGGCGGCCAAGCGCAACATCTTCTATAAGAAGCTCGACAAAAACGGGAAGCCGGCAACCGGCGACGACGCGGCGGCCAGCATTGCAGCGCTCACAAGTCGCGGCGTCATCTTCCTGGGGTGTGACATGGCGACGCGAGGCTTCGCGTCGCGCATCGCCGAGAAGACGAAACAGCAGCAGAGCGCGGTCTACGAGGAGCTGAAGCAGAACCTCCTGCCGACCGCCACGCTCATGCCGACCGGCATCTTCGCGACGCTTCTCGCCCAGGAGGCGGGCTGCGCCAAGATGTAGGGTGAATGTCGCAGTCAGCGGGGAGATTTCGTGACATAGGTAGCCCGTAGTCATCCACGGTACCTACCAGCGGAGGCGGAGGCATTATGAACTCGTTGGCGTTTGTTCGTGTCACGCTCGCGTTCACCATCACAGCCGCCGTCGGGCTCGCGCCAGCTCGCGCGGCCGGTCAGGGGTGTGAGCCCATTCGTTTCACGACTCCCGTGAACCTCGGCGGCGTCGGACAGGCCTACGCGCAGGCCGGGGGTCAATGGCAGGTGGGTCTCTCGTATCGACATCTCTCGTCCGATGAATTCTTCGTCGGGACGGAGTCGAGCCCGTCGTCCGGTCCGGGTGGGCGGCCTCCCGAATTCAAGATCCACACGTTTGTCGCGGACATTGGGTATGCGTTCAACGACCAGTTTCGGGTGCGACTGGCCGTGCCGTTCTCCACGGGGCAATTGGCCGTCTATAACACAGCCGGCGTCCGGAGCGAGCAGAACGCGACCGGGATCGGCGACGTGAGTGTCATGGGAGAGGGGTGGGTGCTAACGCCGCGCACTCACCAACGCGGCAACATCGCCTTCGGTCTCGGCTTCAAGGCGCCGACCGGTAGCCACACGCTACAGTCCGACGGAGCCGTTGCGGATCAGAGGGTCCAGCCTGGCGACGGGGGTTGGGGCATCCTGCTGGGGACCCAGGCGTTCCACCAGATTACCGAGCGGTCGAACGCGTACGCGACCGGGTTCTACATGGTGAGCCCCAAGGCAGAGAGCGATGTCAAGCGGGGCAACGCCTACTGGTCCGTACCGGACGTCTACTCGGCGCGCCTTGGCGCGACGTATGATGTGCAGCAGGACTGGGGGCTGTCGCTGAGCCTCGGCGGGCGCCTCGACGGCATTCCCGTCCACGACCTGGTTGGCGGCGGCGATGGAACGACGGTCAAAACGTCGTCCCAAATCCTCTACGCCGACCCGGGCCTTTCGGTCGGGCGCGGTAAGGGCACGTTCACGTTGAGCGTGCCGGTTCGGATGTGGTTGAACCGCGAAAAGAGTGAGCTCGAGCAGGCCACGGGCGGGCTGAATGGCGGCGGCTTCGCCAAATACCTGGTGTTCGCCAGCTACGCCTGGCGCTTCTGAGAGGCCACATGACCGCGATTCGACGCAGTCACGTGAGGCGAGTGGCGCGATATCTCGTCATTTTCAGCGGACTTCTGTTGTGGGTGCCTAACGGCAACGCGCAGAAGCCCGCCGGCGCCGGGCCGGCGCCCGACATCGATCTCCCCACGCTCACCGGTGGACACGTCAAGCTGTCGTCGCTCAGGGGGCATCCGGTCGTCGTGACGTTCTGGGGGACGTGGTGTCCCCCGTGTCGCGAGGAATTTCCGGAGCTGGTTGCCGCGCACAAGAAGTATCGGGACTCGGGCCTCGTGGTGCTCGCCGTGAATCAGCGCGATCAGGAGCTGAGCAACAAGGCGGTCGAGGATTTCGTGAAGGAATTCGGTGCCGACTTCGAGGTGGCCCTCGACACACACGGCCGCGCGCGGCGGAACTATCGGCTCGTTGGGCTCCCAACGATGGTCTTCGTGGATGCGTCGGGGATGATCCAGGGCGTCCATCCCGGTCCGATCACGGCCGCTGAGATCGACCGCGGCCTCGCCACGATTCTTCCGGCGAAGTAATTCGCCCCGTAAGGGGTCAGAGCTCCTTGGCGTCGGTCGCACGCTCCAGCGCCGACAGCGCGGTACCCCGTGGAACCACGGCATGAGCGCGAGGGACATCGCCAGACCGGAGTCCGCGTAGAGCGTGTCCTGTGCGATGGCCTGGTGGAACAGGGTCACGGCCTCGTCCACAGTCTGCTGGCGGCGAATGAGCCTCCCGAGTCCGAGCAGATAGAGTCGGTGCGCCTCGCTATTCGGGGTGTGGCGGTTAGGCGGCCGGGCCTCGGCCAACCCGATCGCGCGCGGGAACTGTCGGCGAAGCGCAGCCGCCAAGCGCGCGGCGATCGTGTCGGCCGTAAGGGCTAGCTGGCCGCGGTATGCCAGCGCGCCAATTGCGCTGTCCCCTGCGATGTTGCCGAATGGAAGCACCGCGACCGTGATCGGCGCCGTGCTGCCGAACCAGCTCGTGGCCGCATACGTGCCCGTTGCCAGGATTGCGGCCAGCAGCGCGCCGATCACCCACTTGCTTCGGCTGCTCTCGCGACGATTCTCGTTAGGCGGCGACACGACCGGGAGAACTGCCATGCCCGGCGCGCCGTCCAAGACCGGCAGAAGCTCACGTGCGTTCTGCGGTCGGTCCTCGCGCGCCTTCGCCAGGCAGTGCGCGAGCAGGTCGGCCACCGGCACTGGGACATCAGGTCGCAGCTCGTTGACGGGTCGCGGGGTCGTCGTGATGTGTGCCGTAATGAGCAGATGCGCACTCGGTTCTCGAAACGGCGGTCTACCGGTGAACAGCTCGTGGCCTAGGCAGCCGAAGGAATAGATGTCGGCGCGATGGTCCACGCCCGCATCGCCCGTCGCCTGCTCGGGCGCCATATACGCAGGCATGCCAATCACGGTGCCAACCTGCGTGAGCGTGGCGTCGGTGGCGTCGGTGCGGGCGGCGCTCACCGCCTTCGCGATGCCGAACTCCGTGACCACGGCCGCGTCACCCGAGAGCAGCACGTTGTCCGGCTTGACGTCGCGATGCACAACGGCGGGTCGTGGGCGTGGGCCAGCGCTCGCGCAACGACTGCCCGCGCTCGTACGGCATGACGAAGTAGAGCGAACCATCGACGTCGCCCGAGTCGTAGAGCGGCACGATGTTCGGGTGGCGGAGGCGCGCCGCGATCTCGATCTCGCGCAGAAAGCGCTCGTGGCCGAGGGAGGACGACAGGTCGTGCCGAATGACCTTGACGGCGACATCGCGCCGGTGCTTTTCGTCGCGCGCCAGGTACACGCTCGCCATCCCGCCACAGCCCAACTCCCTGCCAACGCGATAGCGTCCGGCCAAAACTTCGGGCAAGTCCGGAATGGAATCGTTGTTCGTGAGCTCGTCGAACCGGTGTGCCACCGAGCCGTCAATGAGCGGCGCGGCCTAACGGGACGAATGGCTACCGACCGCGCGCCACCGGGTAGTCAGCCAGCCCAACGCGCTCGAGCAGCTTACGGAACCGCGCACTCGAGCGGATCGGGTCCATTGCCGGATTCAGTTCTTCCGAAGTCAACGGCCAGAGCTCCGTTGCAGCGGTCGCGCGCTCCAGCGCGGACAGCGCGTTGGCGGTATCGCCGAGCCCGAGGTAGGCCCAAGCGCGGTCGCTCTCGTCACCCCACACGGACGGACGCGCATCGAGCCTGCGAAGCGATTGGCGGGCACCCACGGTGTCGCCCGACTTCGCCAATAGATACGCTCGCCCCCACATGGCTTCAGGCACACGGACGGCAAGCGAGCGCGCCTCCTGGATGCGGTTCTTCGCGACGTATGCGTGTATCGCTGACGCCATCGCGAGGGGGCTGGTGGAATCCGTTTCCAGAGCCCGACGACCCTCGACGAGCGCACTATCCAGTTGCCCGTTCAGACGATAGTCGAACGACAATTGGCTCAACACGACGACTGAAGCGGGGTCGAGTCTACGCGCCTCCTGCATCTCGGTCAACGCCTCGCGATAGCGACCGCTGTTTCTGAGGAGCCGGCCGTACTGTAAGTGGGCCTCGACGCTACGCGGGTCCAGACGAATCGCAGTCTTGAACTCGGTCTCCGCGCCACGCCAGTCGTACGCCAGCCACTGAGCCAGCCCGATGGCAACGTGCGGCAGCGACAGCGTCGAATCGAGCCTGATCGCGTGACGCGCGGCTATGACTACCGAGTCGTGCACTTGAGGCGCCGGCGTCCTCTGGAACCATGGGAAGAGCGCAAGCGCCATGCTCAGGCCGGAATACGCAGGAGCGAAGAGCGAGTCCTGCTGGATCGCCTGCTGGAATGCCTCCGCGGCCGCCTTCACATTCTGCGTGCGGCGGGCGAGTCTGCTCTGACCGAGCACGTAGAGCCGAAAGGCCTCCGGGTTGGACGTCTGCTGGTTGGCTGGTCGAGCTGGCGCCACGCCGATCGCACGCGGAAACAGCTTGCGAAGTCGTGCCGCGAGACTCCCGGCGATCACGTCGGCGACGGCGCCCTGCTCGTTAGGGCGGACGACGAAGCTCGTGTCCCAGAGGCTCGTAGCGTCGACAGCGCGGGCGAAGTCGGCGGAAAGGACCCATTGGCCTTGGTCCTGGCGCACGGCAGCGGTCATCAGGTAGTCCGCCTTGAGTCTCGCACCCGCCTCCCTCATGTCCAGGTCCGGTCGCCCGCGGTACCGTCGCGCACCGCTCCGGCTCTTGATCAGGATCCCCGGGACGCGGCCCAGCGCCGAAGCAACTTCGTCGGTGAGCCCGTCGGCAAGGAAGTCCACGGCGCTATCGCGCACAGTGTTTTCGAAGGGCAGTACGGCGACTGTAACCGAACCAGCCGCCGCTGAATTCCGCGTCGCGAAGTAACCGCCGATCGCGACCACCGGGGCAACCGCCGCGATTGCGGTCCACAATCGCGACTGGCTCCGTCGCCGGCGCTCGCGTTCCTGTTTCGGCTGCGCGGTCGAGACGTTTGGGACTCCATCGAGGACTGGCAGGAGCTCGCGTGCGCTCTGCGGGCGGTCCGCCGGCGCCTTCGCCAGACATCGCGAGAGCATTTCCGCCACGCGCGTGGGCACGTCTGGCCGCAGCTCCGCGATCTGTCGCGGCGGAGTGACGAGATGCGCGGTGATCAAGAGGTGAGAGCTCTCGGCCTGAAACGGCGGGCGCCCCGCAAACAGCTCATACCCCATGCACCCGAATGAATAGAGGTCCGCCCGGTGGTCGACGGTCGTGTCGCCCGTCGCCTGCTCGGGCGCCATGTAGGCCGGAGTCCCGATCACCGTGCCGAGCGCGGTCAGTTCCCCGGTCAGGGGGTCCCTCGCGCTGTCGCGCTCGGGACGATTGCCGCCTGCTGCGGCAATCGCCTTGGCGATGCCGAAGTCCGTGACCACGGCCGCACCGCCCGACAACATCACGTTGTCGGGTTTGATGTCGCGGTGTACGACGCCATGCTCGTGTGCGTAGCAGAGCGCGCGCGCCACGTCGCGCATCACGTTGAGCGCATCGGCAATCGGCAACGCTCCGCTTTCGCGAAGCCGCTCACGCAGCGATCGACCTTCCTCGTACGGCATGACGAAGAACAGCGAGCCGTCGACTTCGCCCGAGTCGTACAGCGGCACGATATTCGGATGCCGAAGCCGCGCCGCGATCTCGATCTCGCGGAGGAACCGCTCGTGCCCGAGCGACGCGGACAGGTCCTGCCTGATGACCTTGATGGCGACGTCACGTCCGTGCTTCTCGTCGCGCGCGAGATAGACGCTCGCCATCCCGCCGCGCCCGAGCTCCCGCCCGACGCGATACCGGCCCGCCAACGACTCGGGCAACCCTCCGGCGGGCTCGTCTTTCACGAGGTCGTCGAAGCAGTGGGCGACGGCCTGGTTGAGCAGCGGCAGGTCCCGATCGGACTCCGCGAGGAGCTGCTCGAGTTGCCGCTGCAGGACCACGTTGCCGGCGCTCAACGCCACAACGCGCGCAGCGCGCTCCTCCGACGGAGCGTCCAGCAATTGATCGAGCAGCGGATGGAGCTCCGTCCAGCTCGGAGGCAGAAACGACGGGCCGTCGTTCGATGAGTCGGTGCGCGTTGTGCTCACGCCGACAGCGCCCGACGGAGGAGCATGCGCGCCTTGACCCAGTCGCGCTGCACGGTTCGCCGCGTGACCTCCAGGGCGTTCGCGATCTCGTCGTCGGTCATCCCACCGAAGAATCGACAATCGACGACGCGAGCGAGGCGAGGCTCGGCGATCGCGAGCCGCTCGATCGCATCGTTCAACTGGAGCATGGCTTCGGGCTGATCCTCCGCCGGAACCACCTCGCTGTCCAGCGTCACCCGTTGCCGGCGTCCGTCGCGTTTTTCGGCGAGACGCGACCGTGCGCGATCGACGAGCACGTGCCGCATGACGACCGATGCCAGCGCGATGAAGTGGGCGCGGTCGCGCCACGTCGCACCCGGCTGGTCAGCGAGCTTCAGGTAGGCTTCGTGAACGAGTCCCGTCGTGGAGAGCGTATTGCCGGGCTCACGCGCGGACAGCTGCCGCCGAGCGATCTCGCGCAGCTCGTCGTAGACAGCTGGCAGCAGACCATCGAGGCTGGCGGGACCCCCGTGCCTCTTTTCATTCATGGAGCTCGAATTCGCTTCCGACGGCTGCGTGGTCACGGGGCGAAGCCTGTCGAGATTGGGACCCAAGGTACACCTCGTCGGCGGGAGCCGCCATGAGGGTCGGGCGACTGGCGACTGGCGACGGGGCGACGTTGTGGAACCGAGCGTCTCGCACCAGTTTCGACACGGTTCGCCACTTCGTATTCGCGCGGACCTGCTGCACACAACGTTAGGCACCCGATCCGACGAGGATGCTCATGATCAAGCGCATCGTGGCCTGCACCATCCTGTGGGCCGCATCCGCTCAAGCGCAGAACAAGGCTCTTCCGCCAGACCCCGAGCGACAGCTCGCCCGCGAGATCTACAAGGAGATGGTCGAGGTGAAGTCCGGCTTCACAACCGGGGCGACGACGCCGATCGCGGAGAACGTCGCGCGCCGGCTCAAGGCCGCCGGATTTCCTGATGCGGACATCTTCGTCGGTGGCGCGATCCCCACCAAAGGGAACGTGGTGGTCAGGTACCGCGGCACGGGCAAGCGGCGCCCGATCCTGCTCCTCGCTCACATCGACGTCGTGGAGGCCAAGCCCGAAGACTGGAGCATGGACCCGTTCACGTTCGTCGAGAAGGACGGGTATTTCTATGGCCGAGGGACGGGGGATGACAAGGCGCAGGCGGCGATCTGGATCGCGAACCTGATTCGGTACAAGCGCGAGGGGTATAAACCCGACCGCGATATCATCGTCGCGCTCACGGCCGACGAAGAAGGCGGCGGTCCGTACAACGGCGTGAGCTGGCTGCTCAAGAACAAACGCGAGCTCATCGACGCGGACCTGGCCCTCAACGAAGGCGGCTGGGGCGAGGCGTTAGGCGATACGAAGATCTCGAACGACATTCAGGTCAGCGAGAAGTATGTCATCAACTATCGGTTCGAGGTGCGCAACAAAGGCGGTCACAGCTCGCTGCCCGTCGAGGACAACGCGATCTACCATCTCGCTGGCGCGCTCGACCG
>JAJKIV010000084.1 GCA_021154285.1 Gemmatimonas sp.
GCAATCCAGTACCGGAGCTCCGTAGCGGGCTGCACGAGGAGAGAGAACGCCACCAGTACGAACGGCACTGCGGCTTGCGTCAGCAAGAGGAGCGGTCCGAGCGCAAACGGGCGCGTCAACGGTCGACCCATGACGCGCTCGGCGAGACCTCCGGTGGGCCGGGCTCGCACGATCATGATCGCCCAGCAACACAGCGCGATCGCGACTGGGAGCGTGAGGAAGAAGATCGCGAGCAGCCGCACGGCGCCTAACGCGGTCAGATCCGGCATCCAGGTCGGTACCGTGAGCGACGCGCGCTGTCCGAGATAGAGTGGCGCGCACGCAACAAGGGCGAGCGGCCCCGCGATCGATGGCAACAGCCGTCGGACTGTCGCGGTCCAGGGGCGTGGCCCGAAGAGCACGACGGTACCGATCGCGATCCCCCACGTCACGATCCCGAAGTAATGGATCGTGCACAGAAGGACCGAGACGAGCGCGAGGGTTGCCGCGGAGACGAGTGTCGGCTCACGCCGGACGGTGCGGGACAGCACGAGAAGCATGCAGCCCGATGCGAGTAACAACGGTCCGTACAAGCGTGCGTCGAATGCCGCGTGCATGACGACCTGCTGCGCCCAGACCGCCATGGCTGCGATTGCTGCCGGCCACGGCGAGAACTGGTCACGGAGCAGGAGGTACACCGTCGTGAGCGCGCCGACCACACATGCCACGGCGACAATCCGCGCCGTGATCGGGGACAGACCTCCGCCGACCAACGCTCCCAGGCGATAGAGGAAGAAACCCGTAGGTGGGTTGGAGTCCGCTCCGGCCGCGAGGTTTCGGATGCTGTCGGGCAACGACCCCGTACCCGCTACCAGCCAGGTGGAGACTTCATCGAGCCAGAAGGGTTTGGTGACCATGGCCCAGGCGCCCATCGCCGCGATCTCCAGGACGATGAACCCGAGGGCGGCGAGCATGAACCACGCGGCCTCGCGTCGTGACCATGTAATTGTCGTCATCGACCGGAGTTTAATGGCACAAGCAATTCAGCACGCGGGTAGGAAGCCAACGATCCAATGACTGATTGAAGGAATTCGATGCGGCTCATCGGCGCTACCGTCGCGGTCGTCGTAGCGGCGGCAATATTCGGCGTGACGAGCGTCCCGGTCGCCGCGCAGACCCCTGCGCACACCACCGGGCCCGAGATCGAGCGCGTGGATTTTCGCGGCGTGCGATCCGTGCCCCTCCACGAGGTGGAGCGCGCGGTGGCAACGCGGGCGAGCTCCCTCATCGGAAAGCACCATCTCGAGCCCGGTCAGCTCGAGCGTGATGTCACCGCCCTCCACGATTTCTACTGGCGCCGTGGCTTCCGCGACGTTGCCGTCGATACGACCGTCCGCCCATCGGGCCGAGGCGTGGCCGTCACGTTCGACGTGAGCGAAGGGCCGGTCACGGTCGTCGATTCCGTCGACATCCAGCAGGCAACTCCTGCGCTCGACACGACGACCGTCCGCCGCGCCCTGCGCCTTCGGCCTGGCGCGCCCCTCGACCTCTCGGCGCTCGACTCCACACTTGCCGCGCTGCGCAACGCGCTCTGGGACGACGGATACGCCGACGCGACGCTCACGCCTAACGTCGTCGTCAATGCCCGGACGCAACGCGCGACGGTGCGCATCGACGTGAACCCTCGCTGGCGAACGCGCGTCGCGTCCATAGAGATCGAGGGCAACCGGCTGATGTCGCGCGACGCGCTTCGGAGCGCGCTCACGCTGCGACCGGGTGGGCTCTACCGCCGCCAGGATGTGTCCTCGAGCCTGCGACATCTCTACGAATCGCGCGTGGTGGCGTCGGCCTTCATCGCCGTCCCACCTAACGCGAGCGACAGCCTGACACCGGTCGTGGTGCGCGTGCAGGAGCGCAATCCCCTCCAGTTCGGGATGGATGCCGCGTTCAGCACCAGCGAATTCCTTCAGGTTGCGGGCCGAGTTGGCCTTTTTTCCATAGACGGCGGACTCTGGCAGCTCGTGCTCCGTGGCGGGACAGGTAACCTCCTCGCGACGGGCCTCGAGGGAGCCGGCCCGTTCACGGAAGTCGCGCCCGACGACAGCATCGATCGGGCATTCCTGCGGCCCACCTGGAATGCGCAGGTGGAGGCGACGCGGCTGTGGGCCGGATCACCGCGCAACCGCCTGACGCTCGGCGCCTTCGGTCAGCGGCTCAGCGAGCCGAACGCGTTCGTCGATCGCGCCGTCGGTCTCAGCACGCTGTTCACGCGTGAGGTGACGGAGCACGCCGGGGTGTTGATCGGCTATCGACTGGAGCGCGCGGCCGTGGAGGCCGGCGATGTGTACTTCTGCGAGAGCTTCGGCCTGTGCGACGCCGCGGCACTGAGCGTGTTCCGCGATTTTCGGCGGCTGTCAGCCGTGTCACTCGGCGGCTCGCTGAACCAGGTGAACAGCCCTGTCGCGCCGTCGCGTGGCCAGACAGCGCGCATCGATCTGGAGTATGCCTCGCCGATGACGGGCTCCCAGTACGATCACTTTCGCGTCGACGCCGAAGCGGCTGCGTACCGCCCGTTAGGCTCGTGGGTGGTCGCGACGCACGTGCGTGCGGGCTGGGCACATACGCCCCAGGGAGAGGTACTCCATCCGCGATTGCTGTTCTACGCTGGCGGATCCCAGTCCGTGCGCGGCTACCGCGAGAATCAACTCGGCCCACGGGTCCTTCGAGTACGTGAAGCCGACCTCATCGCCAATGGCTGCACCGAGGCGAGCATCGCCGCCGGGTCGTGCGACCCTAACGCGGTGCCGCGGGGCGTCTTCTCGCCACAGCCTGTCGGCGCAACGGCGCTGCTCGAGGGCAGCGTCGAGCTGCGCAAGCGTCTCGTGTGGGGGCTGGGTGGCGTGCTGTTCGCGGACGGCGCGGTAGTCGGCCCGGGAGCGGGAACCTTGTCCGGAGAGCGCGCGAGCACGGTGACTCCGGGCGTCGGGCTTCGCTACGCGACCCCGTTTGGCGAGTTGCGCCTGGATGCAGGCTGGCAGCCGGACAAGAGCGAACGCCTCCCCGTTCTCGTCGAGACCACGGCGGCGGATGGCTCGTCGCAGCTGGTACGCCTAACGACCTACCGGCAGTGGACGTCCGTGGACGACGCGAATGGCAAGCGTGGACTGCGGCGAGTGACACTGCACTTCGCGCTGGGCCACGCGTTCTGAGCCGCGCGAACGGTTACGCCTGAACATCGCGCAGCACCCGCGCGGCGCGCCTCGCCTCACGCCAATCGAGTATCCGGTTCAGCGGCCATTTGCTACTCCACGCGGCGAGAATGGCGCCCTTGAACGTCACGCTCACGGTCTCCGTCGCTGGCGGTTCGATATAGCCCCGTCGCACTCCGCCGTCGACGGTCTCATCGAACATGCGCTGATACGCCTCGAGCGGATGCATGGTCGGCGGACGCCAGCCCACCGTCACCGGAGCGCGACCACCGCGCACCGCCATCGCCTTGCGTCGCTGGTGAATCTCGTACAGGCGTGCCACGTCGTTGACCTTCTGGAAGATCACGACGTCGTGGTTGCCCTGCCGAGTGCCGACGACGCGCCGTTCGTTGCCGGTCACGATCACGTGGCCGTCGGTCATTCGGGTGTTAAAGCACACGCCGGTCATCGAGAATCGTCGCGGCGCATGCGAGATCACCACCATAGAGAATTCATCACCGCTCGCGCTGGGAGCGACCGTGATCACGGTCGCCGCGTCGCTGCTGTGTGGTCGAGACGCGTTGAGGTGACGCACTGGCTCTGGAAACCCGATCCGTCCAATCGCGGTCTCCATGCTGTCGAGAAACTCGTGCACGGGCTGCGGAAGGCTGGAGACCTGTTCGCTCGTCAGCGGTCGCAAGCCAATTTTTCGGTCGGTCTTGAGGAGGCGCCGATACTGGAAGGGCGCGGTCACGATGCCATGAAGCCAGACATACGGCATCATGAGCGGGATCAGTAACCGGTCCAGCCCATCGAGCTCCATGTCATCGAACTCGGGCGATTCCGTTCGTGCCGCGCGCGTCATGGTCATCGCTACCTCTCGTAGGCTCCAATAACGAGGACGACCCGACGGCGGAGCGGGTTGCGCCACTTCCCTCTCGGTGACCGCGTCAGGCAGGCCATCGTCCCCTGATGTATGGGGCGAAAATTCTTCCAATCAGCGGTTTCCATCGCTGCCTTCTTCGCGCTCTGGACGTTCATGCGGGACGGATGCTCCGGGCGCACCGAGGACGTGGCCAGCATTCACGCCGAGAACGCGCAGCACGCGCGTGAGCGTGCCGAAGCCATGCCTAACGACTTCGTCGTCCCCGACCGCTTTCCAGAGCTCCTCGCCGCACTGGAGCGGCTCACGGGCAGCGCACCCGTTCCCTTCGTGGGCGAACGTGACTGGGGAGCCCCGGTGCCGAGTGCGGGCTTCGCGTTTCAAACGCGGTCCGACACGCTCGCGGAGGCACTCGCCGACACGTTGACGCGTCTCGTGCTTCCGAAGGGCTTTCACACGTTCGCGTACGCGAGCGGTGCGGGCATCGGCCCCTCGTATGTCGTCGCGATGCCCACGCCCGACTGGTACGCCTCGATCGAGCTCGTCGAGACCACCGGCAACCCGTCTCCGAGCGCGAAGGAAATCGTGAGCTGGTTCCGCAAGCTCGAGCGCGAACAGCCGTTCACCATCACCGACATCGGGCGCGATCATGTCGGCGGGCGGTTCCTCGCCGCGTTGAAGGACCCGCGCGAGCTCGCGCGACGCTTCAATGACTTCTGTCCCGACATCGTGCGGCAGGGGACAGGGTCGGTCAAAAACCTCGAGATCGAGCTGCGAGAGAGTCAGTATCTCTACTGCTGGTGGGACTGAGGAGCGACGCAGCCATCAAACGGTGACGCGGCGACGTCGACCGCGTGTTAACGTACCGGCGTGCGCCTCCCTGACTCTGACGAACGACCTAACGATGGAGGAATGCGCGCGCCTGAGCCGCAGCTGGATCGGCGTGCCTTCCTCAAGACCGGCGCCCTTGCTCTCTCGAGCGTCGCACTGTGGGCGTGCGAGCGTGATCTGCCGTTGGCGCCGCGAGGAAAGGGCCCAGGCGGCGAAGAACCGCGCTTCTTCTTCGCCAGCGGCATCGAGAACAGCTATCCCTTGCTCCCGAACGGGCGGCGCATCGACGAGATGGAGAAGTGCGACCACTACCGTCGGTGGCGCGAGGACTTCAGCTTGGCGCAAGAGCTCGGCCTCGACGCGCTCCGCTACGGGCCTGCCTACTACCGAACCAATCCCGCGCCGGACCGATACGACTGGTCGAGCGTGGATGATCAGATGGAATGGCTTCGCTCCTCCGGCATCACGGTGATCGCGGACCTCTGTCATTTCGGGGTCCCGTCGTGGCTCGCGGGCTTTCAGGACGTCGCGTTCCCAACGCAGTTCGCCGCGTACGCTCGCGAGTTTGCCCGACGCTATCCGTGGGTCCGCTATTACACACCGATCAACGAGATCTACGTGGCAGCCACCTTCTCGGCCTGGTTCGGCTGGTGGAACGAAGGCCTCACCACCGAGCGGGCGTTCGCCACGGCGCTGCGGAATCTCTCGGTTGCCCACGAGCTCGCCGTGCTCGCGATTCTCGCGGAGCGCCCGGACGCGATCTTCCTGCAGGCCGAGACGATCGAGCACTACGAGCCGGCGGATGACAGCGTCGACGCCGCACGTCAGGCAGCGTTTTGGAACGAGGCGCGGTACACTGCGCTCGACCTGACGCTCGGACGGTCGCTATCCCCCGTCTCGCTCGACCTCCTCCGTGCGGGCGCGACGAGCGACAGTGACCTGGCCTTCTTCCGTCAGCGGCGCGCCCAGGGGCAGCGCTGGCTTGGCGTCGACTACTACGTGACGTGCGAGCAGGTCGTCTACGGCGATGGCAGCCGGGCGCCAGCGCCGCGGCGCACTGGAATGGCCGCGCTGGCGCGCGACTACCATCGCCGCTACGGGATTCCGCTCTTCGTGTCGGAGACCAACCGGGTCGATATGCTGGCCGTGGAATGGCTCGAGGAGCAGTGGCGAGAGAAGGAGCTCCTGGAGCAGACCGGGGTCCTGGTGAAGGGATTCACCTGGTATCCGCTTACCGACGTCGTGGACTGGCGCTACGCCCTGCGCGTCGAGCGGAACGACATCGACCCGATCGGCCTCTGTGACCTCGCGCGTTCCGTGCGCCCGGTGGGGAGAGCCTACGGCGCGCTCATCGCGGGCTCGTACGGCTGACGAAGCGACCGAATGCCGTCTCACCGATACGCGGCGGCCTGGATTCCGTACAGCTCGGCGTATTGAAGTCCGCGTGCCATCAGCTCGTCATGGGATCCGACTTCGGTGACGCGAGCCCCCTGCAGCACGACGATCAGGCTCGCCATGCGGACCGTCGAAAAGCGGTGAGACACGAGGATCGTTAGGCGCCCGTCCGTCGTGGTCGCAGCGTCCGCATACCGCTCGAACAGCGCGTGCTCGGTCTCCGCGTCGAGCGCCGCCGTGGGCTCGTCGAGCACGAGGACAAGCGGGCGGTCACGCATGAAGCCCCGCGCGAGCGCCACGCGCTGCCACTGGCCGAAGCTCACCTCCACGCCATTCGGCCACGTTGGCCCGAGCTGCGTGTCGAGCCCGGCGCTGAGCTTCGAGATCACCTCGGTCGCACCGGCCCGCGCGACCGCCGTCGTCACGGCGGACTCTTCGTCCAGACGAGGCACGTCGCCGACGCCGATGCTCTGGCGCGCCCGCAGCTCGAAGCGAAAGAAATCCTGAAATGCGCCGGCCATCCTCGTCCGCCACGAGTCCGCGGTGATGCGATCGAGCGGCACGTCGTCGATCAGGATCCGTCCGGATGTCGGCTCATACATCTTCGCGATGAGCTTCACGAGCGTGCTCTTGCCGGCACCGTTTTCGCCGACCACCGCAACGACGGCGCCAGCGGGCAGATCGAGTGTCACGTCCTCGAGCGCGAGCTTGTCGGTCCCGGGATACGCGAACGATACGTGCTCCAACCGAATTCCTCGTTCGAGCCGCTCGGGTGCCTGCAGCTCCGCCGTTGGGGCGAGCGACGCGGCGTAGTCCTCGAGCCATGCCAGTCGCCGAGCCCCGTACACCCAGAACCCGCGGAGAAAGGCGAGCTCTCCAACCGTGGCACCGACGTACGACGACAGCCGCGCGCCCGCCGCCAGCACGAGCAACACCGCGCCGGCCGACGCGTGCAGCCCCGCCGCTACGAACACGACCGACCCGACGTAACCTGCGGCAAAGATCGCCCACGCCATAGTGTGCCACGTCATTGACCCCCAACGGGCGGCGGCAATGGGGTCATGGCCGGATTGCCACGCGGCGCGCCTGTCGCGACGCAGGCGGTCGCCGATGCCCGTCAAGCGCACTTCCTTGGCCGGCGGTGCCGAGGTCGCCATGGCGAAGAGGTGCCGAGCGAGTCGATTGAACGGCGCCGCGCGCTCCTGGGCCACGCGCTCGACGCCCGGGCGCCAGGTCGACGTGAACACCGTCGGCACCGCGAACAGCGTGAGCAGCGCGAGCGCCGGATGCACCGAAACGAGTAGTGCGATCGTGACGGCGAGGCGGAGGATCCAGCCCGCCATCGAGAACACCGCCATGTACATGTGGTCCAGCACGAATACCTGATCGCGGAGCATAGCGATCCGGTCGAGGTACTCGGGAACCTCCTGATGGGCGATGGTCGCGATGGTCGCCTGGAGTCTCGCGACGTGCGATTCCAGCGCGATCGTGACCTTGTCGCGGAACTTGCGCTGGACGCGAGCGCTCACCGTTCGCAGGAACCAGGTCCCCGCGGCAGAGATGCCGAGCGCGATGGCCGTTAGGCGGACCTGCGTCGCGTTGCCGGCGGCGAGCGCGTCGGCCATCAGCTTGAACCAGAGTGCCAGCAGCGCATCCGGGACGGCCGCGATCAACGAAAGCCCGAGCGCCCACGTCATGAGCGTCGGCTCGTACCGCAATCCCAGCCGGCAGAGCCGCCACATCGATGGCAGCGATGCCGGGAGGTCGTCCTTCTTCCCGGCCCTGCCGTTGTCAGGCGAGGACGTCATGCGTCACGCCCTCCTCGTCCGTTGCCTCGCCGAAGCGCTGCGCCTGCAGGTCGAACATCGTGCGATACCGGCCGCGCAGTGCCATGAGCTCATCGTGGCTACCAAGCTCGATGACCTTGCCGTGTTCCAGCACGCAGATCCGATCCGCGAGGCGCACGGTCGAGAACCGATGGGAGATCAGAATCGTGGTGCAATGCGACGTCTCGCGCAGAATCCGCTCGAAGATCTCCGCTTCGCCGCGTACGTCGAGCTGCGCCGTCGGTTCATCGAGTAGCACCACGCCAGCGCCGAGCTTCACGCCGCACAGCGCGCGAGCGAGCGCGACGCGTTGCCACTGACCACCGGAGAGATCGGTGCCATCCGCGTACGCGCGCGAGAGTACCGTATCCAGCTCGGCGAGCGATGACGCTCCCGCAGACGCAAGTGCTTCGCGGATCGTCGAGTCCGGCGCGCCACTCGGCGCCACATTGTCGCGCAACGGAAGCTCGAATCGAATGAAGTCCTGAAACACCGCCGAGATGCGATGGCGCCACGCGGTGAGCTCGAGCTCGCGGAGGTCGGCGCCGTCGGCTTCGATCACGCCTGACTGCGGGTCGTAGAGACGGCAGAGCAGCTTCGCGAGCGTCGTCTTGCCAGCACCGTTCTGCCCCACGATAGCGAGCGATGAGCCCGCGGGAATCGTCAAATCGAACCCGTCGAGCACGGGCGTGGCTTCGCCCGGACCAGGATACGCGAACCGCACGTTGCGGAACCGGATCTCCCTGGCAGGAAGGCCGGCTGGACTTCGCGTGCCTAACGGCAGCGCGCCCTTGGGCGCCATCGCCGACTGGAGGCGAAGCACGGCCGCGACGGGAGCCGCCGCTCCATCGAGCGCCCAGCTGAATCCGCCGAACGCGATGAGCGACACACCGACCGCGCACTGCGCGTACACCACCAGCGCGCCCATCGACAGTGCGCCGCTCGATGCCGCGGAGGCCAGCGCCCAGAACACCGCCACGTTCGCGACGACGACGATCAGAAGACTCCAGATGACTGACCGCTCGCGGAGCCGCGTGGCCTCGTACTGGAGTCGATGCAGCGTCGTCCGGCGCGCTATGAACCGCTCGAGTGTCCAGCCCGCGAGCCCGAAGAGCCGCAGCTCCTTGCTCGCGGGCGGATCGACGGCGAGTCGGAATGCATAGTCGGCGTCGCGCTGCGCCGCACGCACTTCGGGCGTGTTGCGATCCCACCAGACCGCGCTCTCACGCAGCAGCCAGTGCGTCGCGAGCCACGCGCCAGCGAGCACGATCGGCGCCCACCACGCGAAGCCGACCAGGATGATCGCAGATGCAACTCCGCCGATCATCTCCGTCATTCCACTCGCAATGAAGTCCATGGAGATGCTGAGCGGCGGCCCCATCATGCCGAGGTCGAAGTCGCGCGCCGCGGTCAGATCGCTCGTGAGCTCGGGGTCCTCGAGGTGAGCGACACCGGGAGGAGTGACACACGCGTCGGTGAGTCGATCGTAGAGCCACGCTGCGGTGCGGTCGCCAAGGTTACTGCCGATCGCGGTATGAATCGGCGGCAACACCTGGAGAAGCACGAACGTGGCAGCCATCGCCGCGAGCGGACCGGCGAGCCCGCCGCCCTGCTGTACTGCCGCGACGAGCACACCCATCGCGATGGCGAAGATCGCTGGCAAGATGCCGCGCAGGATGAGCGCCGCCCACCAGGCGGCCGCGAGGGCGCGGTCAGCCTTGGGCAGGACGGAGAAGAACTGCCATTCTTTGCGCTGCGTGATCGACCAGGGCATCGCCAGCCGGAGACGATTTCTTGGAAGGCATCAGAGTGCCGAAAATCGTCGCCGCTGGCCAGACCCCATACTGCCGTTGTCAGCCGGCTCGCTTTCTTTGCGCTTCGGTGACCGGAGTACCGGGATGGAACGTGTTCAAGGCAATCCTACCACGCCCGGCATTGATCGTCGGGCACCCACGCCAGGCGGATCCACTCATAGCCCTCGATCGTCTTTCCGTCCACCGTGAAGCTTGTGGATTTCCGATCGAAGCACGGCCCGAACGCATTCGCCGCCGGCACCAGTGTTTCGCCGCGTACCATCACCGCCTCGAACTGCGCGCGCGCGGACGGCCCGAGATCCCTAACGAGTGCCGCCACGAAGTCGTCCTGCGTCACACGCTCGCCCCGTCGCACCCGGTCGAAGATCGGGAAGACAATATCCTCGAGCTTTCGGCGTCCGCCTGACGCGGCACGTAGCTGGGCATCGACGTCGGCGAAGTACAGACTCCCTCTCGCGTACGGCAGATTTCGCGCACTCGGGTTACTGAACCCCGCTCGGCCAATCTCGTCGGCGGGCAGGTTGCGGGCCGGGCTCGTGTAGTAGGCGCGCGCAGTCTTGTTGACGCTCTCGATGAACGACGTCACCGAATCCAGACCGGCCTTCATCGGCAGCAGGCGAGCGTAATATGTCGCCAGCCCTTCGGGAAACCACGTCACCGTCCCCTCCGGCCCGTCGATCCCCACTGCCCAGTGATGCACCATCTCGTGCGTGAGCGTCTCGCGAGGCGCCGAGCTCACCGAGTCGCCCGAACGCACAGGTGTGCCGAGCATGAAGGAGTTGAGCAGCGCGGTGCCCGGGTAGCCATTCTGGCCCGGCAGCACCCTAACGAATACCCGGAATGGGTCGTCCGTCGTGTCGCGGAAAAACGTGCGCAGGTACGTATACATCTGCGCCGTCCACTGCATTTCCCGCTTGGCGTCGAACGGCGGTGTGCCGAGCCAATACGCCGTGAACCCGTGCGTGGAACCGCGCACCGGAAGCCGGCCAAGGTGCCCCGCCATGTAGTAGCCCTGAAGGAGCTGCTCCGGCGGACCGACGAGCTCGAAGTCGCCCTCACCAAACGTCGACGCCGCGATCGAGTTCTCTCCCAGCTCCGTCAGATCCCAGTGGAGACGCGTCCTGTACACGATTCCCGAATCCTCGGGAAGCGCGAAGAATCCCGAGCCGGCCGCGCTCACGCCGCCGCCGTTCGCCTGCAGCGAGAACTGTGGTGCGCTCACGGCCGTCGCCCGCGTGCGCGCGCGATACGTCGCGATCACTGGCGGCACGACGTCCCGCTCCGCACGCCAATGACGGAAGTATGGGAATCCCCCGGCATTCACCGGATCATCCTCGTGCTGGAGCGGCACGACACCCTTCGCGTCGCGGACGGCGAGGTCCTGCATGCTGTCGGCGATCCCGGCAACCGAGGCATAGACGATCGGCGCGCGAATACTGAACCGCTGCGCGTTAGGTGCGCGCCCTCGCAGCTCCCAGCGGACGCTGAGGTCCGTGACATTGCCGCTGCCGCCTCGCACCGGGCGCAGCGCCACGTTCAAGGTCCGCTGCTCGGGTCCCGGCGCCGGCTTCGGACCCGAGCCACCGCACGCCCCCGTTGCGCCGACAATGGCGAGGCCGAGCACAATCGCCGTTCGCACCGTTTGCACCGTTTGCATATCTTCGAATCGTTAGGTGTCGTCCCGACTGGTCAGCGCCGCGGCGATGGTGCCGAGCACCGCGACGCCGGCCGCCGTGAACAGGCTGGCGCGTACTCCCGCGACCAGCGCGTCAGCGCCCGACGACGACCGCCCCGCCACGGTAGTAAACACGGCGCCAGCCAAACCTACGCCGAGGACCATGCCGACGTTCCTGGCGGTGGCCAGAACGCCCGCCGCAATGCCCTGGCGATTTCGGGGTGCCGCGCCCATCAGCGCGTTGTTGTTCGGTGACACGAACGTCCCGACACCAAGCCCGATGACCGCGAGTCCCGCCGCTATCATGGTGAGCGATCCGCGAGACACGACGGATCCCAGGAAGGCGAGCCCCGCGGCGAGAATCACCATTCCGGTGACCGCCGGTCCGCGAGAACCGATGCGATCGGACAGCGTACCGCTGATCGGCGCGACGACCGCCATCACGATCGGCTGCGCCGTGAGAATCAACCCGGCGTGCGCCGCGTCGAGCCCGCGGCCCTGAATCAGGAGGAACGGAAGGACAAACAGCACCGCGAACACGCACGCGTAGTTCAACAGTGCACTCACGGTCGCGCCGCTGAACTGTCGATCGTCGAACAGCGAAAGGTCGAGCATCGGGCTCGAGCGACGTTCGGCCCGCAAGAACGCCGTGAGGAGCACCGCCGCTCCGGCCAGAAGCACGAGCGTGGGAGGCGAGGTCCAACCCCACGCATGTCCCTGGTTGAGCGCGACAAGCAGCGCGACGAGTCCCGCGGTAAACAGCATCGCCCCGATGACATCGAACCGCTCACGACCCTGGGCGCCGTGATCCCGCCCGATCACCCGCCACGCGAGGACGATCGCGATCGCGCCCACGGGGACATTGATGTAGAACACCGCCCGCCAGCCGACCGCGCTCGCCAGCCAGCCGCCTAACGATGGTCCGGCCGTGAGCCCAAGGTACGTGAACGTGCCCTGCGCCCCGAGCGCGCGGCCACGTTGATTCGCCGGAAAGCTGCGCGTGAGAATCGCCGGCGCCGTAGCCATGAGCATGGCCGCCCCAAGTGCCTGGATCACGCGCAACCCGATCAGCGCGCGCGCGGACCAGGCGAGCCCGCACAGCGCGGACCCCGCCACGAACAGCACGAACCCGCCGAGATACAGCCGCTTGTGCCCGTACAGATCGCCGGCTCGGCCGACACTCAACAGCAGTCCGGAGATCACCAGCAGGTACACCGTCGTGACCCACTCGATGCCGGCGACGCTCGCGTCGAACGCCCGCGCGAGCACCGGCAGCAGCGTGTTGACGACGCTGCCGTCGAGCGCCGACATGAACGTCCCGACGCCGACCGTGACCAGCACCCACCAGCGGTTCGCCCACTCCGCGGATTGATCAGTGGATTGCATCGATGATAGGTTTACCGTAAACCTAGTGGAGTCCCCCGTGCCGGCTCGTGAGCCACGGAGCGCCACCGCGCTCCCCACGCTTTCCTATTACATCCTCCTCGCCCTCGGCGAAAGCGCCGCGCACGGCTGGGAGATCATTCGCCGCATTCGCACCCTCACCGACGGCGCGGCGAATCCCAGCTCCGGCTCGTTGTACCTCGCCATGACCCGGCTCGAGGACGATGGGCTCATCAGCGGACACGCGTCCCCCGCGGGCGAAGATGAGCGACGACGGTACTATCACCTGACAGCAGCGGGTCGTGCCGCCGCACGCGCGGAATCGCAGCGACTCGCGCGCCTCGTCCGTCAGGCACGGGCTGTGGACCTCTTGCAGGAGCCGCGCCCATGACGCGCGATTGGCACGTGCGCGTGTACGCGTGGCTCGCCCGCGTGCTGTTGCCGTCCTGGCTCCACGCGCGGGTCGGCCACGATCTCGTTGGCACATTCGCCGACCGCGTCCGTGACGCGCGCACTGCTGGCGAACGTCGTCGTGAGATCGCCCGCGAGCTCGCTGGCCTCGTACGCATCGCCATTGCGAGCCGGCTGAGTCCTCGGCGCAAACCAACCGGCTCGGTGGCGATCGCCGAGCGTCCATGGTCGCCGATCGAGGTGTTTCGGCAGGACCTCAAGTTCGGCGTGCGCGCCATGCGGCGAAGTCGCGGCACGGCGGGTCTCGTGGTGCTCACGCTCGCGCTTGGAGTCGGCGCGAGCAGCGCGATGTTCAGCATCATCCGGACGGTTCTGCTCCGTCCACTTCCGTTCGATCGGCCGGAACAACTCGTCTTCGTGCATCCCACGCTCGAGGAGTGGCGAACGAATCCGTCGCTCAGCAGCGAGTGGCAGCTGGGTCGATTCAGCCCGCCCGAGCTGCGCACGTGGCTCGAGCGCCAGAAGAGCTTCGACGCGGCGGGCGGCTACAGCGTGTGGCGCGCACGGGTCCCGCGTGCAACGGGCTCGGAGCGAATCCAGGTCGGCAACGCAACGTCGGGATTCTGGCGTGCCCTTCGCGTTCGCGCCGCACTCGGGCGACTTCCTCTCGCGAGCGAAGCGAAGGAGCCCGTGGCGGTCCTCACGCACGCGTTCTGGGTGTCGCACTTCGGCAGCGACGCCACGATCGTCGGAAAGACGTTTCGTCTGAACGACAGCCCGGTGCGTGTGATCGGCGTGCTGCCTTCGACGTTTGCGCTCGTGGACGCCAGCGCGGATCTCTGGCAGCCGTACGAGCCACCGTCGAACGACAAGGAGCTCAACAACCACATGCTGCTCGCGGTGGGCCGACTCCGCGAAGGCGTTTCACTCGCACACGCGGAGCAGGAGCTTGCTCCCATTCTGCGCAGGCTCGCCGCGGCAGACCCGAAACACATCACGCACGGCGCGCACCTCGTCGCTCCCGTCGCGCAGGCGACGGCGAAGATACGCGTCCCGCTGCTCATTCTTTCGGGTGCATCGCTCGTGCTGCTCGTCGCGGCGTGCGCGAACGTGGCGCTGCTGCTGCTCGGCGCCGGGGCCGAGCGCCTGTGTGAGCTCGCCGTGCGGCAGGCGCTTGGTGCGAAGAAGAGCCGCATCGTCGGCCAGCTGCTCACCGAGAGCGTCGTGCTCGGCGTCGGCGGCGCGATCGCCGGGATGTTCGTCGCCGCCGCGGTGACACGCGTGCTCGTGGCGATCATGCCCGGGGGCATTCCGCGGTTGGATGATGTGCGCGTGGACCTAACGACATTCCTGTTGGCATCGCTGCTCGCCATCGCGACGGCCATTGTCGCTGGCTGCTTCCCCGCCCTTTCGTTGTCTCGGGTGAGCGCGGGCGAATCGCTGCGCGCCGGCGCCACGACCCAGGGGCGCGGCCGTCTGCAGCACGCGATCGTCATCGCGGAGCTGGCGCTCGCCACGGTGCTGCTGGTTGGAGCAGGACTGCTCACGCGCACGCTTGCGGTGCTGCAGCGCGTGCAGCCGGGCTTCGATCCAACCGGCGTTGTCGCCGTGCAGCTCAACCTGCCGTGGGATCGATTCTACCCGCCTAACGGCAACACCGACTCGAGCCGGGCGCGCGCGGCGGTGTTCATCGCGAAGATCGCCGACGAGGTCCGTTCCATTCCGGGCGTCTCGAGCGTCGCGCTGGCGAGCGACATGCCCTTCAGCGACGACCGAGGCACGAGCTCGGTGCAGCCAGAAGGCTACACGCCGGCGAAGGGCGAGGTCGTGAACGCGGCTCGCCGGTTCGTCACGGGCGCCTACTTCGACCTGCTCCGCATCCGGCCCGTGCAGGGTCGCGTAGTGGGGCCAGCCGATACCCGTCCCGGCGCGGAGCGTGTCATGGTCGTCACGGACGCCTTTGCGCGCCACTTCTGGCCCGACGGGCGCTGGCTCGATCGAACCGTTGGCCTCTGGGGAGAGTCGTACCGGGTCGTCGGTGTCATCGCTGACACGCACGAGCATGACCTCCGCGGCGATGAGGATCGCTACAAGGTCTACATGCCCACACGATCGGGCGACGAGGCGGCGGACAATATTCTCGTGAGGACCCCCATGGATCCGGCGCTCGTCGTGCCCGTGCTTCGCGACCGGATCTGGCGAGCGGATGCGAGCATCGTGATCGAAGATGTCATGCCGCTCTCTGAGCGTCTGGCTCGTTCACTCACAGATGATCGCTATCGCATGCGGCTGATGGTCGCGTTCTCGATAGCCGCGGGATGTTTCGCGCTGTTCGGCGTGTACGGCGTCATCAGCCGGAGCGTAGTGCGACGCCGTCGCGAGCTCGGGCTGCGGGTCGCGCTCGGCGCCCCACGCTCGAGCATCCTGTCGCTCGTGCTGGGTGATGCGGCCCGAATCGCGGTTGCCGGCGTCGCGATCGGGACGATCGCGGCGCTGCTCGCGTCGCGCGTGCTCGCGAGCATCGTGTGGGGCGTGCCGCCAAGCGATCCGGTGTCGTTCGCGGTGGCGGGGATCGCGCTGTTGGCGGTGGCGGTCATCGCGGCCGCGATTCCCGCGCGTCGAGCGACGAGGGTCGAGCCCATGATTGTGATGAGGAACTGATAATAGCCGGGGACGGACGACGGGCGACGGGCGACGGCTTAAGAGCGGAAACCCTCGGGATGTTCCAACAGCCAGCGTCAGCCAGCAACCAGCACAAGCAGCCAGCAACCAGCCGCCGTTTCCCCGTCGCCCGTCGCCCGTCCCCCCATCCGCGGCAACTTACGGTTGCGGAGTCAGTAACTGCCCATTAGCGACCGGACTGACACCAAACGTCCGCGACACGCTGCCCGTCTTCCCGGCGTTGTCGGTGACGCGAGCTGTAACCGTCACCGATGTCTTCCCCGCGGGCATAACGAATCTGCCACCGGCGACCCACGACGCGGTCGTGGTGACATGGCCGCTGCCGCGGTGGTCCACCGTGCTTCCGGCGATATCGAACGCCGGCCCGAGATTCTGGCCGGCCGGGACGATTACCCCGTTCGCTCGGCGAAAATCGACGTCGAAGGTGAACACGAAGCCCGGGAAATTGCGATTCGGGCCTGCCGACGCGAACTGGGCAGGATCACGAATGAGGCCCACGGGCGTCGCCGGCGCGGTGATGCCGTCGCCATTTTCGTTGACGCCGATGCCGGCGCCGCTCCGGTCGAACGCGGAGACCTGGAAGAACGTGAACGCCGGCACCGCGTCGGTGCCTAACGCAACACTCGATGGGTCACGTGGACCAACGAGCGCCACCTCCGGGCCGTCGGCATCATCGAGGCCGTCGCCGGCCACTGTCGTAGGCGCGGGCGTGAGCGCCTGCCCGCTTGTTCCGTGCTTGTCCACTTTCACCCTGACGACGTCGCTCCCGATGTGTCCTTGGGCGTCGCGGACGGTCGCGGTGATGGTGAAGCTCTTCACGTCATCGGGAAACGACTCCAGCACGTGCCAACCGGCCCAGATCGTCACGCCGTCGCCCGGCGAGTCATCGGTGCCCAGGGTGTTGAAGAGGTTCGACAGATCGGTGTTCTTCTGGATGATCGTACCGTCGGGCGTGATCATGTCCGCGTCGATGCGGACGCTGAGCCCCGGGAAGTTCGGGTTGGGCTGGCCGAGCAACGCCGTATTCCGAATGTTGGTGCTCTCGTTCGCGGACACGTCGGTCGCGTTCTTCGTGACGGTCTGGACGATGATCGTGAACCCGGATCCGCCCGTGAGTGACCCAGCGTTCAGTTGGCCTTCGCCGCCGGCAACGACGTCGTCGTCTACCGGGGAGGTGATACGGACGCGTGGGCCGTCCGAGTCGAACTCCTTCGCGACTCGGCTGCCCGCTTGCGTTGCCGGCGCGGCAATGTCTGGTTGATCGCCCCGACACGCGGCGGTGGCGGCGGCCGCGATCAGGATGAGCTGCGTGATGTGAACCCGCATTGGATGGTAGTCCTTCTTGAGTGATGGGTGAGGAGGAGCGCGTGCATCCTCGGTGCTGCGTGCTCGATATACGAAATTCGCTTTCACCCATCGGCCACATCACGGGAATCGTTAGGCAGCGTCGATACGGACTCGTGACACCGGACCTGTCTGGAGACAGGGACTGCCCCAACCATCGACAGTAACCTGCGGTCGGTACATCGACGTCCTGTACGACTCGGGCGCGAGAAGTACGGTTGCCTAACGGCCGGCTCGCGTGGATCGAGCTCGCTCGCCAGTGATCACGTCGATCAGCCGCGCCACCGCCTGCGAGCGCATCTGCGCCCGGTGCGTGACGAACTGCGTCTCTACGTAGCGATGCGGCTTGGCCAGCTCGTGAATCGCCACCTCCTTCCGCCGCGCCGAGTGCTCGACGACCGATCGCGGGAGCAGCGAGATCCCGAGCCCCGCGGCGACACAGCCGATAATGCCGTCGATCGTCCCGAACTCCATCGGGCTCAGCACGCCGGCCCCTTCTCCGCCGAGGTACCGCTCGAGCCGATGGCGGTAGTGACACCCGGTTTTGAACACCAGCGGCTTGGGCAGTGTGCTCTGCTTCAGGTAAGCCCGCACGGTGCGGTAGGCCGCGGGCGTGATGATCACGAGCTCCTCGACGAAGCTCGTCACCACGTCGAGATCCGGATGATCCTCGACACCCGAGACGAACGCGCCGTCGAGGCGCGCATCGATCACCTTCGCGATCAGCTCCGCGCTCGTCCCCGTTTCGACGGCGATGTCCACTTGAGCGTACCGCGATGCGTATACTTTGAGGACGTCGGGCAACCGGGCCGACGCAGTCGATTGGAGCGCGCCGATCTGTAACGTGCCGCGCACTTCCCGTGAGCCCGAAACCGCTGCCTTCGCGGTCTCCACCAGCGACAGCATCTGCTGCGCATACGGCAGGAGTTGCTGGCCCTTCTCCGTCAGCGTGATGCCGCGGTGACTGCGATGGAAGAGCTGGACGTTGAGCTCCGTCTCGAGGAGGCGGATCCGTGTCGTCACGTTCGACTGGACCGTCGACAACGACCGGGCGGCCTTCGTCACGCTGCCGTGCCGGGCCGCGGCCGCGAACACCGTCAGATCATGAATGTCCATGAGCTATCTCAAATCGAGATTGGTTCGTTTCGAAAGAATCATTACTTATGATAACCGGGCGTCGATAGCTTGCAATCCATGACGACGCACGCCATTGCCATCGAGCGCGGCCGGCCCTACGGGCTCTACGCGATCTGTTTCGGGTTCTTTCTCGTCCTCTTCGACACCACCGCGCTCAACGTCGCCATCGCGGCGATGCACCACGAGTTCGGCGGCACCATCAGCGCGCTCCAGTGGATCGTGAGCGCGTACACCATTGTGTTCGCGAGCCTGGTGCTGACGTGTGGCGCCCTCGGCGACCGCTACGGTGCGAGGCGCCTGTATCAAGTCGGCCTCACCATTTTCACGATGATGTCGCTCGCCTGCGCGCTTTCGCCGAACGTCGCGTTTCTCATCGGCTTTCGAATGGCGCAGGGATTGGGCGCCGCGATGATGCTGCCCGCCTCACTCGCCCTGTTGAGCCACCTGTACCCGGACCCACGCGCGAGAGCGCGCGCGGTGTCGTTCTGGGCGTCGATCGTCAGCCTCGGCTTCGCCGCAGGTCCGGCACTCGGCGGGGTGTTCACGAGCTACTTCGGGTGGCGCAGCATCTTTTTGCTCAACGTGCCCACGGGCCTTGTCGCGCTCCTCATGGTGCGGGCGTTCATCGACGAAACTCGCGTCACGCGAGACCGCCCGCTCGACTGGCTGGGTCAGCTCAGCGTCTCGCTGACCCTGTGGGCGCTGAGCTACGCGTTGATCGAGGCCGGCAACGCCGGATGGGCAGCGCCGCGCGTGCTCGGGGCGTTCGCCGCCTCGATCGCGCTTGCCGGCGCGTGTGCCTTCTCGGAGCGGCGGAGCGCATCGCCGGTGTTCCCACCCGCGCTCTTCTCGCGGCCCGCGTTCGTCGCGTGCGTCGGCGCGGGCGTTGTCGTGAGCCTGGGCACGTACGGCATCCTGTTTGTCGAGTCGATTTACCTGCAGAACGTCCGCCACCTGAGCGCACTCGCGACTGGCGCGATGATCGTGCCGCTCACGGTGGCCCCCACCGTGACGACCCGGATGATCGATCGCTACCGTGCCGACATGCACTTCAAGCCGCGGCTCTTTACCGGCCAGATCCTCGCCGTGTTGGGAGCAGCGACCATGGCGGTTTCCGTGTGGCTACCTGCAACCGGCATCATTCTTCTCGGTTTCGGTCTGCTCGGTGTGGCGCTGGGCTACATCACGCCCGCGATGACGACAGGCGTGCTGACCGTGTCGCCGCCTTCGATGGCCGGCCTGGCGTCAGGAACCCTCAACGCGGGCAGGCAGGTCGGCGGTGCGATTGGCGTGGCCCTCATGGGCACGCTCATGCAGATGCACCACGACCTCGGCATGGTGGTGTCGTTCATCGTGGCTCTGGCGTTGTCCGGCGTAGCCGCCGCGGCAGCGCAACGGGCGATTCCGGAGCCGACGCGTTAGGTCCGGCGATTTTCGTCCCGGGCGACGGATTGACTGGCGTATTTCCTCGGTTGTTCGTAGCTCTATTCCGAGCGTCGCGACGCGACCACCAGTCATCCTTCGACTCACGACCCGTGACACGTTCAGCCTACACCCGGACTCTGGCGCAGGTTGTCGCGCCATTGCTTTTTGTCCTTCAGCTCGGCGCGGCTTCACTCGGAGCGCAGGCCGCCCCCTCGCGAGGTGCTCCATCGGACACGACCGTTGCCATCGTCGGCGCAACGATCATCGACGGCAATGGCGGGACGCCAACATCCGACGCCACGATCGTCGTCCGCGGCAAGCGTATTGTCGCGTTAGGCCCCCGGGCCTCGACCCAGGTACCGAAAGGTGCCCGCGTTGTCGACGGCGCTGGCAAGTTCGTCACGCCGGGGTTCATCGACACGAACGTGCACCTTTCTCTGTACAACAACGGCGAATCGATGGTGCGCTACGAGGACCGCTTCCTCGACCTGATCGCCGAGGCGGCGCAGACGGAGCTCAAGTACGGGATCACGACCGTGCGCGACAGCTACGGCGCACTTCTCCCGCTCATCACCATTCGCGATTCGATCGCGCACGGAAAGCTGATCGGGCCGCGGATGCTCGTCGCCGGAAACATTGTCGGCTGGGGCGGTCCCAAGTCACCGCTCTTCTCGAACGCGGCGCCCGTGACGCTGTTCGACGAACAGATGATGGACTTCATCGCGCAGGGCGCTGGTGAAGAGTTGCTCGACATGTCGCCCGACTCGCTGCGCGTCGCCATGCGTGCGTACCTCGACAAAGGCCCGAACTTCGTGAAGTACGGCGGCACGTCCCACACGAATAACCTCATCACCTTCTCGCCACGCCAGCAGGAAGCGCTGGTGGACGAGGTGCACAAGCGCGGACTTATCGCGGAGACGCATTCGACGAACCCCGAGCCGCTCAGAATCTCGGTGCTGGCCGGCATCGATCTCATTCAGCATCCCGAAGTCCACGACGTGCCGATCCCCGACGACCTGGTGAAGCTGATCGTCGACCGAAAGGTGATCTGTTCGATCCTGGCGAACACGATCACGGCCAAGCCGTGGAAGGATTACCTGAAGACCCGCCAGCGCGCGGACTCGGCCAAGGCAGACTCGCTCAAGAATGACACGCTCAAGGTGATGGAGCGTGCGAAGACCGGTTGGGAGCTGCGGAAGGAGAGACAAGCCAAGGGGATGGCCATGCGCCGCGCAAACGCGGAGAAGCTGATCGCGGATGGCTGCATAACGACGCCGTCGACCGACACCTACCTGAGCGGCGCGCCGGAGTTTCTACGCGCTCCGCGCACGGACTTTCACCAGATGCCGGGCACGGCAACGCTCGCGGCCATCGAGGGGCTCGTCGAGCTGGGCATGACGCCGTCGCAGGCCGTCGTGGCGGCGACGAAGAACGGCGCCATTGCGTCGCAGGGACTCAAGGACTTCGGGACGCTCGAGGTGGGGAAGCTCGCGGATCTCCTCGTGCTCGATGCCGA
>JAJKIV010000085.1 GCA_021154285.1 Gemmatimonas sp.
AAGGCGGCGTCCACGGTGGATGACCTGTACGTGGAGATGAGCGGGACGAGCATGGCGACACCGCATGTGTCGGGCGTGGCGGCGGCGTTTCTGTCGGTGCGCAAGGAATTCGTTGGTGAGCCCGATCGCGTGAAGCAGATTCTCATTGACAACTGCACGGATCTGAAGCGCGTCCGCACGCAGCAGGGTGCCGGGCTCGTAAACCTGACGAAGATGCTGCTCAACACCTAATCGGATCGCAACGCCTGCGCGGGGTCCAGGGCAGCGGCCCGACGTGCCGGCACCCACGCCGCCAGCGCCGCCACGGCGGCCAGAATTGCGGCTGCGGAGATCATCGTCACAGGATCCACCGGGCTCACACCGAACAACAGCGCACTCAACACGCGCGTCAGCGCGAATGCTCCGGCGACGCCCACGGCGATGCCGATCCCCGCGACGATCGCCGCCTGCCGGGAGACCATTCGCCGGACGTCGACGGGGCGGGCGCCGAGCGCCATGCGCACGGCGATCTCGCGCGTACGCAGGCTCACGACATACGAGATCACACCGTAGATGCCGACGGCGCCTAACGCCAGCGCGACCAGCGACGCGATGCCGAGCAGCGTCAGCGTCAGCGTGGTCCTCGCGGCCGACTGGGCGACGACGTCCCCCATCGCTCGCGCGCCGTACGCCGGCACCTCGGCATCAAGATCGCGGATCACGCGTTCGGCCCGGCTGCCGATAGCGGCCGGATCTCCGGTGGTGCGCGTCACGAAGGCGATGTCGCGAGGCGTCCACGTTCGTTCGGCGTCCATTCCCATGGCCTGGCCGCCTAACGTCACGACCAGCGGCAGGTAGACTGTCTCGTCGGGTGGCTGGTCGAGACCGCCGCCGCGGACGTCATCCGCCACACCCACCACCGTGTACCACTCCCCCACCGGCGCCATCCGCACGTGCTTCCCCACCGCCGTACCCTGCGGCCAGTACCGCGAAGCGACCGTGCGGCTCAGCACGAGCTCGCGCGGCGCCCGCGCGGGGTCGAGCGCCTCGAACGTCCGGCCTTCGATCAACGGAATTCCCATCGCGCGGAAGTAACCGGGGCTCGCGAACGCGAACTGATGGATGTTCGGCATGGTCCCCGGCGCGAGTGGACGCTCCTCGACGAACAGCGCCGAGTCCTGACGGGCATCTGGAACGAACGGCAGCTTCGAGACGGCGCCCGCGGCGTCAACGCCGGGAATCGCGGCGATCTGATCGAGCGCACGGATGATGAAGTGGGCCGCGCGCCCGGAGTCCGAGTACGTGGCGCTCGGCAGCGCTACGCGGAATGCGAACGCGTGTGCGGCATCGATCCCCGACGGCACCGAGCGGAGTCGCGCGAAGCTTCTGGCCATGAGCCCCGCGCCGGCGAGCAGCACGAGCGCGAGCGCGAGTTGTGCGACCACCAGGGCGTGACGCGCGCGATGCCGGCCCCGGCTCGCGGTGAGGGCACGCCCCATCTCCGTGAGCGCTGGCAAAGCAGTGGACGACGCCGCGCGCAGCGCCGGCAGCACGCTCACGAGCAGCGTTGCCAGCACGGTCACCCCGGCGACTACCAAGAGCACCAACGCGCCGACTCGCACCTCGGCCAGACGCGGGACGGCGATCGAGCCCTCGAGCGACCGAAGCACGCGCACGCCTGCGACGGCGACGCCGAGTCCGAGCACGGCACCGACGACGGCCAGCACGCTTCCTTCGGCGAGGTGATCTCGCGCGAGCGTCCAACGTTCGGCGCCGAGTGCTCGACGCACGGCAAGCTCGTGCTGCCGGCCTTCGGCTCTCACGAGCAACAGGTTCATGACGTTCGCGCAGGCGATGAGCAGGACGCACGCCACGGCACCGAGCACGACCCAGAGCACGCGTCCGACGTCGCCCACGACGACGTCCCGCAGCGGGCGCACCACGGCGCGCATCCGGATCTGCTCGATCGACTGTGTCGTTAGGCGCCCCGGGTAGGCCTCCGGGACCCGAGGCAACAGGCGTTGGAGGTCGGCCGCGGCGGCGTCGATTGATACGCCGTCCCGCAGCCTGCCGACGCCGCGATAGTCGAACGCTGCCGACGCAGTGTGCGCCGGGTCGATGCCCAGGGGCAGCCACAACTCGGTGCTGGCGCCGGGCAGGTCGAACTCGGCGGGCATGATGCCCACGATCTCGCGCGGCACGCCGTCGATCGAGATCTGGCGTCCGATGATGCCGCGGTCCGCCCCGAATTTGCGTTCCCAGAGCCGCTGCCCGAGGAGCGCCACGCGCGGTGCGTCCCGCCGGTCTTCGTTATCGCGGAAAGTGCGGCCGAGGATCGGCGTGGCGCCAAGCACGGGGAATGTGCTCGCACTGACGAGCCCAGCGTTCAAGCGCTCGGCGCGTCCGTCCGCGGACGTGGATCCGTCGGCGGCACCAGCAACGTTGACGCCGGTGATGCGATACGCGCCGATGCCAGTGAAGACGCGGTTTTCGCGAGCGTAGTAGAGGAAGGTCGCGTCGGACTGATCGACCCGCGTGATCCCCGAGATCGTGAGCGTGTGCGACAGATCGACGAGCCGTTCGGGCCTCGCGTACGGGAGCGGCTGCAGCAGGACCGCGTTGACGACCGTGAACACGGCGGTCGTGGCGCCGATACCTAACGCGAGCGTCAGGACGGCGGCCATCGTCAGCGATCGCTCGCGGAGAAGGCGGCGGATGGCGTGCCGAATGGTCGAGCTCATGGTCCACTCCATACCGGGTTCTCGAGACATTCCGACCGCAGCGAGTCGGAGTGACAAGTTGAGACCGGGATGACGAAGCCGGCGTCAGGCACGCGTCAAAGCCTCGTCAAACCTTCGACGCACGCAGTGCTTCCCGCACGCGGTCCGGCGTGAATGGCACCTGTCGGACACGGGCACCCGTGGCATCGAAGATCGCGTTCGCGATGGCCGCCGGAATCGGGGACGTCGCCGCTTCACCGGCCCCTACCGACGGCTGATCCGGGTGGTCGATCAGGTCGATGTCGATCGCGTCCGGAATCTCCGAGAACCGAAGAATCGGGTAGCCGTTCCAGTCCACGCCCGTGATCCGCGTCGAGTCGAACCGTACGGCCTCCTTGAGCGTCCGGCTCATCGCCTGCACCACGTTGCCTTCGATCTGGTTGCGAAGACCGTCGGGATTCACGATGAGCCCGCAGTCGTGTGCGACACACACGCGACGTACTCGCACCGACCCCGTGCCCGGCCTCACATCGAGGTCTACCACCACCGCGACGTACGCCTCGGTGCGGTCGTACTGCACGTACGCAAACCCTCGTCCCTTTCTCACGCCGGTGCTCGCCGCACCGGCGCGGTCTGGCGCCGACGCGCGCGGCGTCCAACCAGCGCGCTTCGCGACGGCGTCGATCACCGCCAGCGCTCGCGGATCCGACAGGTGGCGCCGCCGGATCTCGATCGGGTCGATGCCGGCTGCTGCCGCCAGCTCGTCCATGAACGACTCGTTCGCGAATGAATTCTGCGGCGACCCGAGCCCGCGGAGCGACGACGTACGGATCGGGAACGAGGGAACCGGATGCGACGTCACTCGTTCGTTAGGCAGGACATACGTCGTTCGCGCGTTGCGCTCACCGCCGCCGCTGAAGAACTCGCCGGCAGGCGTGGCGCCAGCGACCAGCGCGCCAGCGATGAGCGTGGCAGGGTCACGAGTGGGCCGCGCGCCATGTGTCGGCGTCCAGGCGTCGTACGTCCACGCCGAGATCTTCCCGTCCGCGCCAACAGCCGCTGCCATCTCGAACAGCATCGCTGGTCCCTCAGGCTCCCACGCGTTCTCGTCCTCGCGACTCCACTGCACCCGCACCGGCCGCCCGACAGCCTGCGACAGAAGCGCCGCATCCCCCGCGACGTCGTCGGCACCATTGTGCCCGTAGCACCCGGAGCCCTCCGTGAAGACGACACGCACGCTGTCGCTCGGCATACCGAGCAGCGCCGCGATCGGCGCGACTAACTGGTGAGCGCCCTGCGTGGAGGAGTACACCAGAGCGCCGTCGCGGCGGACGTCGGCCACCGCGCACGACGGCCCGATCGACGCGTGAAGCTGAAACGGCCACCGATACGTCGCGCGGATTGGCCGAGCCGCCGAACGGAGCGCGCTCGCCGCGTCGCCGTTCTCGCCGACCACGCGCTCCGTCGTCGCCAGTGACTTTAACCTGGCGTAGAGATCGGCCGCGTCAGGCAGCACCGGTGCGGTCGCCCATTTCGCGTTCAACGTCTTCGCCGCACGCACCGCCTGCTGCTCGCGCTCCGCGACAATGCCGACGAACGTTCCTTTCCGCACCACGCGGATTACGCCGGGCAGCTTCGCAACCGATGACTCGTCGAGCGACTCGAGCGTCGCGCCGACGCGCGGCGGCCGCACCACGCGACCATGAACCATCCCCGGAAGGCGGACGTCGTGGACGTACGTGTGCTTGCCGGTGACCTTCGCAGGGATCTCGACGCGGGGCACCGGATGGCCCACGACCTTGTACGCCGATGGCGCCTTGAGCGGTGCGCGCCCGGAGATCGTGCGTTCGAAGCGCCCACCGCCGACGAGCGCGCCAAACGTTAGGCGCCGCGAGCCGTCGCCTGCTACCGACACGACGCCGTCGTTGATCTCGAGCTGCGCGACCGGCGCGTTCAGTTTCGCGGACGCCATCTCGAGGAGCGCCTGTCGTGCCTCCGCCGCCGCACGTCGGAGCTGTGCGCCGCCACGCTTCACGCTGCCGCTGCCGACGGTGCGGCCTTGATCGACCGTGAGCTGGCTATCGCCTTGCACCCACGCAATGCGCGACGGGGCAACGTCGAGCTCCTCGGCCACGATCTGCCGGAGCGCGGTGGACACGCCGGTGCCCAGCTCGACCTTGCCGGCATAGACCGTCACGGCGTCGTCGCGGCCGATCACGAGCCACGAGTCGAGCGCGTCGGCCGAGGGAGCTGTCAACTGCCCCACCGTTCCGCCTAACGACTCGGCCCGGGTGTCGCGTGGGAACAACGTGAAGCCGACGATGAGGATGCCGGCGTCGGCGAGGAATTCGCGGCGCGAGCGCGAGGATGCTGGTGGCGTGTTCACGTTAGCCCTCGCGTCCTGCCGGACCTGCCGCGCTGCCGGCGGCGGCTCGCTCGATCGCCCGCACGATGCGCATGTGCGTTCCGCACCGGCAGAGGTTCGCGTCCATCGCGGACAGGATGTCGTCGCGCGACGGGCGCGGCGTACGCGCGAGGAGAGCGGCAGCCCGCATGATCATCCCGTTGATGCAGTAGCCACATTGTGCGGCCTGCTCGTCGATGAACGCCTGCTGCAGCGGATGCGGCCGGTCGGGAGTGCCGAGTCCCTCGAGGGTCACGACGTCCTTTCCGGCGATGGCGGAGACAGGGGTCACGCACGAGCGTCGCGGTGCGCCGTCAACGTGCACCGTGCACGCGCCACATTGCCCGACCCCGCAGCCGAACTTGGGACCGTTCAGCGACAGCTCGTTGCGGAGCACGTAGAGCAGGGGCGCGTCCGGCTCGGCGGAAACGTCGTGGTCGACGCCGTTTACGCGGATGCGCACTGCGGTCGATGGCTGGGGCATGGAGTTCGTCGTTTCCACCCAGATGTGGTCATGACCGAATGCTGTCATACTACTCGCCGGCCGGGTGTGGACAAGTTCTGCCGCTCGTGCCAGCATCGTCTGGAACTCGAGTGCCCGTGTCCGGCACGTCTTTCGTTCGACTCCACGCTCCCGCCCATGCGTCCCCTCGGTCTCTCGCTCCTCATCGCGCTCCCGCTCGGTGCCCAGCTGCCGAAGCCGGCTGCGAATACCGCCCCGATGCTCTCGGGCCTGGACAACGCGGCCGGTCATTATGCGACTGTCGCCAAGCAGATCTGGTCCTATGCCGAGGTGGGCTACATGGAGGAGAAGAGCTCCGCGCTGCTGCAGTCGGAGCTCAAGAATGCCGGCTTCACCGTGAAGGCCGGCGTCGCTGGTGAGCCCACAGCGTTCGTGGCCGAGTTCGGAAGTGGCAAGCCGGTCATCGCCATCCTCGGAGAGTTCGATGCACTGCCGGGGTTGTCGCAGGACACGGTCCCGGAGCGTAAACCGCTGCGCGCGGGTGGACCTGGCCACGGCTGCGGTCATCACCTGTTCGGTACCGCGAGCACCGCGGCCGCGATCGCACTCAAGCAGTGGGTGCAGGCGAACAACGTGAAGGGGACGATTCGGATGATCGGCACGCCGGCCGAGGAGGGCGGGTCGGGGAAGGTGTACATGGTGCGCGATGGCGTGTTCAACGACGTCGACGCCGTCATCGCCTGGCATCCCGGTGACGACAACGCGGTGACCGGCGAGCGATCGATGGCGAACATCTCGGGCAAATTCCGGTTCCACGGTGTGAGCGCACACGCAGCCGCAGCCCCGGAGCGCGGGCGCTCGGCACTCGATGCCGTGGAGACGATGGACGTCATGACGAACTTCCTGCGCGAGCACATCCCTGACGGCAGCCGCATTCACTACATCATCACGAACGGCGGCAAGGCGCCTAACGTCGTGCCCGATGAAGCCGAGGTGTACTACGTCGTCCGGCACGTCGAGATGTCCATCGTGAAGGACATCTGGAGCCGCGTCGTCAACGCGGCCAGGGGCGCGGCGCTGGGCACCGGCACGACTTTCGACGTCCAGCTCGTGGGCTCGGTCTACTCGTTGCTGCCTAACGAAACACTGGCGAAGGTGCAGCAGCGCGCGCTCGAGAAGGTGGGCGGGTTCACCTATACGCCCGAGGAACGCGCCTTCGCCGAGCGGTTGCAGAAGAGCGACGCGTTCACGGCGGTGCCGCTGGAGACCGTGGCGAAAGTGAAGCCGCTGTCGATCGGCGCCGCAGGAAGTGCGTCCACCGACGTGGGCGACGTGAGCTGGGTCGTGCCGACGGTGCAGTTGTCCGCGGCAACCTGGGTGCCTGGTACCGCGGCGCACTCGTGGCAGGCGGTGGCGGCTGGCGGTACGACCATCGGCTACAAAGGAATGATGGTCGCAGCGAAAACCATGGCGCTGACGGGTGCGGATCTCTTCGGCGCGCCGGCGACGATCGCGGCGGCAAAGGCCGAGCTCGACGCCAAACGCGGCCCTGCGTTCAAGTACGAGACGGCGCTCGGCAGCCAGCCGCCTCAGCTCGACTACCGGAAGGGCAGCACGCCCTGATGCATGTTACGAAACGTTAAGCACGTGCCTCGGTATTATTCGCCGTGGTGACTCGCCGCGAATTCCTCGTGCTCGGCGGTGCCGCGCTTGCGGCCGCTGCCGGCGTGCCGCTCTATGCGTGGCAGGTCGAGCCGCATTGGGTGGACGTCGTCCGCCGGCCGCTGCCCCTCGAGAACCTCCCGCCGGCGCTCGAGGGTCGCACGCTGCTGCAGGTGAGCGACATTCACGTTGGCCCGCGCGTAAGCTCGCCGTATCTCATCGAGACGTTCGACCGCGCGCGCGAGCTCGCTCCGGACTTCGTCGTGTTCACGGGAGATTTCGTCACCTATCGATCCCCCGACGTCACCAGTGAGCTGACGAAGGTCCTCCGCCACCTGCCTAACGGGCGCCTCGGAACGGTCGGCGTGCTGGGGAATCATGATTATGGGTTCAAGTGGCGACAGGTCGAGGTCGCCGACCACATCACGCAGATCGCTGCCGATGCGGGCCTTCGTGTGCTGCGGAATGAGGTCGCGGTCGTTGGTGACCTGCAGTTCATCGGGCTCACTGACTTCTGGAGCCCCGAGTTCGGTCGGCACTCGGCCCAGAAGCTCGTGCCGCACTACCTGCCGGACGGCACACGCGTGGTGGAACAGACCCCGCCGGGCGGTCGCGATGCGGGAGCGACCCTACAGACGCGCGCGCCCGGGCAGCCGACGATTTTCCTCATCCACAACCCTGACGTGCAGGACCTGCCGATCTGGGAGGGAGTGCGCGGCTGGACGCTCTCGGGTCATACGCACGGCGGCCAGGTGAAGCCGCCGTTTCTGCCGCCGCCGATCCTGCCGGTCTATAACAAGCGGTATGTCTCGGGAGAATACGAGATCGCCCCCGGGCGCAAGCTATACATCAACCGCGGGCTGGGCCACCTCGTCCAGGTGCGCTTCAACGTTAGGCCGGAGGTCACCCTCTTCACGCTGCAGCGTGCAGTGGGCACGCCCGACGAGGTGACATGACACGAGGCTCGTAGCCTCGTCGTGACGCGACGCGCTTCGCTTCGTGACGCATCGATGACTACGCGGTGACACAGTCGTCGCGATGAGACGGAAGTATTGCGGCCTCCATTCTCCCTGCCCGAGGCCCAATGCCCAGACACGCTGCTGTCGTTTCTCTCGCCACGCTCACGTGTGTTGCCGCTATCGCGTGCAACACGGACGCGCCCGTCAATCCGGCACAGACGCCGTCGTTCACGATTGGCAATCCAATCAACACCGGGTCCGCGAATCCACTGACGCTCGCCGTCATCGGCGACATCCCGTACGGTGCGCAGAAGCTCGAGGACTTTCCGAAGCTCATTGCGCTCATGAACGAGGATCCGAAGGTGGACCTCGTCGTCCACCTCGGCGACATCAAGGCCGGATCATCGAGCCCGTGCACCGACGAGTACTTCGCCACGATTCGCGGGCTGTTCGACACGTTCAAGGATCCGCTCGTGTACACGCCGGGCGACAACGAGTGGACGGACTGTCACGTCGCCGGCAAGAACAACGGCCTCTATACGCCCACGGAGCGGCTGCAGGCCGTCCGTGCGCTGTTCTTCCCGGTGCCGGGGCAGACGTTAGGCGGGCGGAAAAGGCAGGTCCTCGCACAGGCGGACGACGCCGCCAACTCGACCTACGTCGAGAACACGATGTTCATGGAGTCACGCGTCGTCTTCGCCGCGCTCAACATCACGGGCAGCAACAACGACCTCGCGTCGTGGGGCTCCCCGCTTCCGGCGGATGCCGCGAACTATCCGACGCAGGCGCAGGAAGTCGCGAGCCGGGCGCAGGCGAACACCGCGTGGATCAACAAGGCATTCGATCTGGCGAAAGCCCAGGACGCCGCCGCCGTCGTGCTGTTCATGCAGGCGGACATGTGGGACCCGACCGCCGCGCTTTCCGGATTCGACGCGCTCGTGACGCAGATCGGGACGCTGGCCGAAGCATTCGGGAAGCCGGTGCTCATCCTCGAGGGGGACTCGCACCGGTTCAAGGTGGATAATCCGTTCTCCGCGAGCGCGGCCGACGCTGCCGCCCACGCCCTGCATCCGTCAACGCCGGTGGCCGAGAACGTGAGGCGGATGGTGGTGGAGGGGAGCGATGGTCGCACGGAGTATGTGCGCCTAACGATCGACCCGAAGCCGACGACGGGGACAATCTTTTCGTGGGATCGCGTGCCGCTACAGTGATACCCACACCGCTGCCGGAACGAATGTACTCAGAACTAAATAACTCAGAGTTGTGAGTTGTTTAGTTCTGAGTTGATCTCTTCTGCGATCGGAATGACAAAGTCACGGCATCCCATACCCCGGGCCGCGGACCACCCGCCCCGGCTTCGCGCCCGTCACCTTGCCATCCGAGACCACCGCGGTCCCGTTCACGAGCACGTGCTTCATGCCCACCGAGAGCTGGTGCGGCTGCTCGTACGTCGCCTTGTCGATGATCGTGTTCGGGTCGAAGATCATGATGTCCGCTTTCCACCCTTCCTTCAGCTCCCCGCGATCGCGAATCGACAGCCGCGCCGCCGTCGCGCCGGTCATCTTGCGGACCGCGTCCTCCAGCGTCAGCCACTTGTAGTCGCGGACGAAGCGGCCGAGGATCTTGGGATACGTCCCGTACGAGCGAGGGTGGGTGGAGCCCTTCACGCTATCCGGGTCGTAGCCCGCTGCGTCCGTCCCGAATTTCATGTACGGCAGCTTCACCTGCATGGCGATGTTTGAGTCGGACGCAACGAAGATGATCTGTCCGAGCCGGTTCCGCTCCGCCAGCGTCAGATCCATCAGCGCTTCGGCCCAATCCTTGTTCCAGGCCGACGCGATCTCCGGCAGGCGCTTGCCCTCGTACTTCTTGAGCGAGTCCACCTCGAAGCCGACGACCTCGACGCCCTGCGGGGTCGCGCCGAGACAAAGGCTCTCGAACTTCGAGTTCTCGTCCATCATCTCGGCCTTGATCTTCGCGCGCGTGGGCGCGTCGCGCAGGCGATCGAGCAGCTTTCCGTCCGCATGCGCCCACGGTGGAATGCACGAGGAGAGGTTGTTGCCGCCGGCCGTGTACGGGTACTGATCGACGGCGACGTCCTGGCCTGCCGCGCGCGCCGAATCGATCTTGGCGATCACGGTCTTCATCTTCGGCCAGTTCTTCACGCCCGCGGCCTTGAGGTGATAGATCTCGACGGGAACGCCGCCCTCGCGGCCGATGCGCATCGCTTCGTCCACGGCCTCGACGAAACGATCGCCTTCGGATCGCATGTGCGTGATGTAGACGCCGCCATACGGCGCCATCGTCTTCGCTTCCTCGATGAGCTCCTCGGTCCCGGCGTAGTTGCCGGGCGGGTAGATCAACGCGCTCGCAACGCCGAACGCGCCATCGCGCATCGCCTGCCTAACGACCGCCCGCATCGTGTCCAGCTCGGCGGGCGTCGGGGCACCCTGCGCCATATTCTTGGCGTACTGCCGGATGCCGCCAGCCCCGATGAACGACCCGAAGTTGACGGACGCGGTGTGGCGCTCCATGGCGTGGAGCCACTCACCAAACCCCTTCGGTCCGATGAACGACCGGAACAGGGCGGCGTGCGTGGTGTCGCCGGACTTGAGGTAGTCGTTGAACATCGTCTGCGACATCTGGCCGGGCGTCTCCCCTTCGCCCATGACCATCGTCGTGACGCCCTGCGTGATCATGCCCATGACACGGCTGTCGCCGTAGAGCAGCTGCTCCTCCGAGTGGGCCTGGATATCGATGACGCCCGGAGCGACGACGAGGCCGCGCGCGTCGATGCGCCGCTGGGCTGACGCCTTCGCGAGCATGCCGGCGGGTGTGATGCGCGCGATGTGGTCACCGACGATGCCGACGTCGCCGTAAAACCAGGCGTTGCCGGTGCCGTCGACGATCCTGCCGCCGGTGATGATGGTCTCGTACGAGCTGGGGTACGAGGGGGCAGGCGTCGACGACGTGGAGGGACGCGTGCACGCCGCGAGAGCGAGGCTGAGGATCAGAATTGGTCTCATGGTCGCGAACGATGGCGCCCGGCGATCATGGCCGCAACGCGCGGTTTGTCGGTGTGTGTGGTGAGCGGTATGTTCTCGGCGCAATGCGCTTCCGGCTCCCCCGGCTCCCACACCCGTTGGTCCTGCTCCTCGGCGGCGTGGCGCTCGCGGCGGGGCTCACGTGGGTCATCCCAGCCGGCTCCTACGAGCGGCGCACGGATCCGGTCACGCAGCGCTCGGTGGTCATCCCCGGAACGTATGCGCCGGCGAAGGCGGCACCGGTCGGCGTGGGTGGTGCGCTCATGGCCGTGCCGCGTGGGATCATCTCCGGCGCGGACGTCATTCTGACGATCTTGTTCGTCGGTGGCACGTTCGCGCTCCTCGATGCGACCGGCGCGCTCGCTCGGCTCGTCGGAAGCCTGCTCCGACGCACCAGGCGTCCACGGCTCATTCTCATTCTGGTGAGTCTCGTGTTCGCGACGCTCGGCGCGCTCGAGAACATGCATGAGGAGATCATCGCGCTCATCCCGGTGCTTCTCGCGTTATGCACGCGTCTGGGCTTCGGCGCCGTGACGACACTTGCCGTCAGCGTGGGCGCGGCCGTCGTTGGTTCGGCATTCGG
>JAJKIV010000086.1 GCA_021154285.1 Gemmatimonas sp.
CGACGGGTGGGCTCTGGCTCACCCCGTCGCGGAGTACCGGTGAAACGGATTCGCGGCGTCACCGGCTGAGACCATGCCGCCAGCGCGAGTCACCTCGCGCAACTTGCCCAACCGCTCGAGCCTGGGTGTTTCGTACATCAGTCAGTCCTCCGCGTAAAGCGATTCCGGGATCTCCCGGCAGAGCACGGCCGACGTCGCACACCTGAGGCTGTATCAGTTCGCGAACACGACGGACTACGAGCTCTCTGACAGATCGCTATGCGCACCTGCTGTACCACCGCCCGAGCGACACGTCGAAATTTCGTGTCGCTTGCCCGCTAGGACGGTCTACGCTGTAGGCCGCCCGCTGTAGCTGGCAACCTGGATGCACACCAAAGCGAGCGGGGGAGGCATCCGCCTCCCCCGCGTCCAGAGCCTAGTACCGGTGGTACGGGTTCGCGGCGTCGCCGGGGGTGTTATCGCCACCAGCGCGCGTCAGGTCGCGCAACGTCCCCCAACGTTGGAGTTTTGGACTCTCGTACATTCGGCCTCCTCTGTGACGGGTTTCCGACCTCTCGGCGGTATACTTGCCAGCGCCCACGTCGGCGCTTTCGTCCATAACGCGGCTTCCCTAACGCCGCGCCCGGCACGGTGCGCCGGTCGGAATGGCGCAAAGCGACTGGGAGCACAATGGACGAGCCACGCTCGGACACGCAATGGGGCGTTAGGCACCGACTGAGATTCGCCCATTGCCGAGGTGATTCAGGCATGGCGTGCTCTTTAGGACGCGGAGCACATAGTGAGCCATCCATGTCCAGCAAACCCGACTTTCTCCCTATCCGCTGCAGAAGGACGCCCTTCGCGCCATCGTCCTGAGTGCACGAGCGCAAACAGGCACGGCAATATCGCCAACGCGCCGCGCCGTTGCACCACCTCGGGCGCCCCTGAATCCCGCATCACTCGCCCCGTCACGTCAGGTGTCGGTCGCGATCTCCTTGTGAAGCCAGCTCTTCGCCCGCGCCCAGTCCCGCTTCGCCGTGCGGAGGCTCACCCCCAGCGCGTCGGCCGTCTCCTCCTCCGTCATCCCGCCGAAGAACCGGCACTCGACCACCTGTGCCAATCGCGCGTTGACGTCCTTGAGCCTGACGAGCGCGTCGTCGACGACAATGAGCAACTCGGCCCGTTCCTCCGTGCCCAGCTCGACTGAGTCGAGCGACACCCGCTGGAGCCCGCCACCACGCTTCAGGCTGCGGGCACCGCGCGCGTAGTCCACGAGAATCCGTCGCTTCGCGGTCGAGGCGACCGACATGAAGTGCGAGCGGCCATTCCACTCCATGCGCGTGTAGTCGATGAGACGCATGTACGCCTCATGGACGAGCGCGGTCGGCTCAGCGTATGCCCGTCAGGCTCGCGCCGGAGCTGCACCTCAGCAAGGAGGTGAAGCTCTCCGTAAATCAGCGGAAACACGTTCGCGAGCGCGGAAGAGTCGCCCGAACGGGCCCTGACGAGCAGCTCGGTGACGGACGCGTTAGGCTGCGGTTCCGACATTCAGGTGGGTGGCACGTAAGGGGATAGATCGTGCGCGGCCTCGGTGGCCACAGCACGCTTTCCAAGTTGCCTCCAATCAGCCCCACCTGCCAGCCAGCCCGCATCCGCTTGACTCCGCCCGGAATAATTTGGTAGTACTGTTCGGAACACCCGGAGGTACTATGGCCGACGACATGGGCATCCTTCGCACCGACGTCGAGATCGAGTCCCCACTGCGGGAAGGCGACCGTCGGCTCCTTCGTGATGTTCTCGTGGACACGGGGGCCGAGCTCTCGTGGGCTCCGGCGTCGGTGCTGGAGTCGCTTGGCATCACGCGTCGCAAGCCGATTCGCTTTCAACAGGCCGACGGGACCATCCTCGAGCGCTGGGTGGGGTTCGCGATCGTCCACGCCGGTGGCACGTTCACCGCCGACGAAGTCGTCTTCGGCGAGCCCGGCGACCTCACCCTCCTCGGCGCGCGGTCTCTCGAGGGGTTGAACCTCAAGGTGGATCTGGTTGGCAAACGGCTCGTGTCAGCCGGCCCGATGCTCGCAGCCGTTGCCGATGCTCGTTAGGCTTACTCCGCTCGCCACGAGCCGGCACGAGAACCGTAAGCCGTCACGGATGTCTGCCCGCCGGGGCTCAGCGCACCGACACGGCCGTCAGCTTCCCCGAGCTCTGAGCGATGAACAGGATTCCCTGCGCGCTCAACGCCAGCGCCCCGCCCGCCGGATACGTCCAAACCGGTGCGTGCGATGCGAGATCCACCGCATAGGTGTTCACGGCCGAGCTCACGAGTAGAAGGTTCTTCGTCGCGATCATCGGCCCTGTCGGCTGACCTTCCGGCGGCGCCCACGACCACCTGAGCGAACCGTCGCCCTCGTTTCGAGCCTCGACCTGCGCGCCGTTCGCGACGTACACCACGCCATTGGCAACCGTCGGCTGGCCGCGGAAGCTGCCCGCGAGTGCGTAGCCAATGCTGCGCGAGCTCAGGCTGAACGAGATGAGTCGCCCACCGTTCGTCGCCAGCACATTCGCCGCGCCGCCTAACGTGGGAGCCGTGTTCATCGACCAGCCATCCCACACGAAGCCCGGGTCGGCGATCTCGAACGCGACGGCGCCGGTGTTGGCGCTCGCGACCGTGAGCTTGGGCGCATAGCTGCCGGTGTACGCGTACACGAACGTGTCCTTCACCGCCGGCGTGAACTGATCGTACTGGTTGAGCGCAGCAAACCAGCGCTGCGACAGGTCCGCGGTGTTGAACGCGTACATGCCGCCGTAGTACCCGCCCGCCGCGTACACCGTGGAGCCGACGACCACCGGAGCGAAATAGTGGGACCACTGGTTGAGATACGCGGTGCGGTACTGCACGGAACCGGTCGCCGCGTCCAGCGCGTAGAGGAACGAATCCTCGTGGCCACCGGTCTGGAGGTAGACGGTGCCGTTCGCATACGCCGGTGGATCCACCGAGTGAATCGCACCGAAGTCGCGCGACCACAGCTCGGCCCCCGTGCGCGCGTCGAGGGACTTCGCCTGCTCGATGCCGAAGTACGCGTTCGTCGTCACGAAGACCTGCCCCTGGCCTGCCGTCACCGGATTGAGCGCTGCCGACGAAACGGCCTTGGTCCACAGCTCCTGGAATACGTGCGTGTCCATGGACACCGGGTTGTAGCCCGTGTGGCTCGCATTCCCCTGATAGGTCGTCCACTCGACGGCGCCGGTCCAGTCCGCGAGCGGGCGCGTGACGGTGATGGTGTCTGCGGCGAACGCCCCACCGCTCGACGCCGTAACGACGGCCTTCCCCGGAGCAACGCCCGTGACGAGTCCCGCGGCGTTCACGGTCGCCACCGACGCGGGCGAGCTCGCCCACGTGATTACAGCGTTAGGCAACAGCTGGTTGTGGAAGTCCCGGACCATGGCGGCGAGCTGCACGGTCTTCGCGGAGTCGATGCTGGGGTTGGTGGGCGTGAGGTCGATCGACGCGACGATTCCGAGCTCGAGACGGAATGCCAGCGTTAGGCTCTTGCTCTTGAGCACACCCGCAAACGCCGCGGGCACGTTCTTCAGGTCCTTGGCGTTCAGCACGACGCGGATGTCGGCGAACCCCATCTTTCGACCGGCAATCCACACCTCGGCGCGGTAGTCGTCAGGCGTGATGTTAGTGGGCTTCGTGGACCAGTCGACGGAGTACGACTTGGCAGTGGTGCTGACCGCGATCGCGCTCGAGGGGAAGGTGACCAGCGGATTGGAGCACGGGAGGGCCGAGAGGCGGCAGATGCGGATCTGTGGCTGGAGGCCGGGGTCGAACGTGCCGGGGTACGTGCGCGACGGAGCGATCGGCGGGAGCCAGAAGAAATGCGTATCACCGTTGCCCTGACTCCCATCGGAGATCGCGGCGGAGGGCGCGAGCGGCGTTAGCGATGTCGCTGACGGCGCGGTCGGTTCATCCGGTGCGGAGCAGGCGGCGAGGGCCGTCAGGCTCGCGAGGGCGGGGACAAGGGCAAAGCGGCGGATGCTCGTCGGGCGGACGGGCACACGGACGTGGCGACCAGACATGAGACGACTCGGTGTGGGTGGGCTCCGGCCAGGCGCGGCGAGGTAGTCGCCGCCGGGGAGCCGCGGCGGATCCACGATAGCATCGGCAACGCGGATTGACCACAGACAGAAGGACACGTTGGCACGGCCAAAGCGACCGAACGAACGGTTCGTCCCAACCTAACGCGCTATGCCGACGATTCCGCCGGGCTGGGAACCGTACGCGACGACGTTCGCAGGTGCCATGAGCGCGACGCTACGTTCCGAGGTATTGTATCCCTTATGCGTTTGACTCGGGCAATAGCCGCAACGTGGGCGACGACCCTCGTGTTCGGGCTCGGACATGCTGCCATGCCGGTTGACAGCGAAGCCTCGAGCTGGGGCGGCGAGGTGCGGCGGCGGGTGGCGATCACGATCGACGACCTGCCTACGGTGTCGCGGAACTTCACGAGCGCAGCCGACCGCGACCGCCTAACGACTACGCTCGTGGGCGCGGTCGTGAGGCATCACGTGCCGGCCATCGGCTTTGTGAACGAAGGGAAGCTCTACCGCGGGGGCACACTCGATGAGCGCGACGTCGACCTGCTCAGGCAGTGGACGCGTGCGGGGCTCGAGCTCGGGAACCACACGTACTCGCATGCCGACCTGCACACCGTCGATGCAGACACGTATCTGAACGACATCGCCCGCGGCGATAATGTGACGCGCCGGGTGATGGCCGAGGTGGGGCGGACGCCACACTTCTTCCGGCACCCGTTCCTGCACACCGGTCGCGCGCTCGCCGTACGGGCTCGCGTCGACTCGCTGCTCGCAGGGCGAGGCTATCGAGTGGCACCCGTGACGATCGACAACTCCGACTACCTCTTCGCCGCTGCGTACGACGACGCGCTTGCTCGGCGCGACTCGGCGGAAGCGAAGCGGGTGGCGACGCAGTACGTGGCGTACATGGATACGGTGTTCGGATTCGACGAGGCGCAATCGAGGACCATCGTGGGTCGGGAGATCCCGCAGGTGCTGCTCATTCACGCGAGCTTTCTGAACGCGCAAATGTTCGACGCGCTCGCCAAGATGATGGAGCGACGCGGGTATGCGTTCGCGAGCCTGGAGGAGGTGTTGAGCGACTCGGCCTACAAGAGCGCGGATACGTATGTGGGCCCGGCGGGGATTACGTGGCTGCATCGGTGGGCGCTCACCCGCGGGATGCCAGGCGCGACGTTCGCGGGCGAGCCAGAGGTTCCTCCGGATATAATGGCGCATGCTGCTCGTTAGGCAGGCGACCACCTGCTGCGGCTATGACGAGGTGGCGTCGGGGTGACGAGACTCCTCAACAGCAGGGGAACGGATCAAACGGATCTTGAACGGCGATCTGGCGGATCGTTCCATGCGGGCTCAGAGCTCCTCGCCCAACGATTTTTTTTATCAACAGCGTCGCGCAACTGCAGTTGAAGCGTCCCGAGGCTGGTGGCCGTCAAATCCCGGCCGTTGGGCGAGGAGCTCGAGAAGGCCGCGGAGCGATCCGCCAGATCAGCTGTTTCCGTCGAATCAGTTTCCCGGCTGTTGCGCAGTCTTGCCTAACACTCAGTGTGTGCCGGCCACATCGGCCGCGTGAGCCAGCCGTCGCCGCACTTCCTCAGCGTACTGCGCTGGCGGAATAGTCGTTCCACCAGCCCGCGCGTTCGACCCCGCGTTCCATCGACCTCCATACGCCCGATCGAAGTCGGTCTGGTGCAGGTCGTGAATCGTGAAGCCCTCCGGGGCGCGGGCGCCGAGGCGGAGCTTCATGATCCAGCAGGCACGCTCGTTAGGCTTCGGGACGGCGAGCAGGATGAGCACCGCGTCAGGCAGGAGTGGAGGGAAAAAGATGCCGTCGATCTCGCCGTCGAGGATGCCGAACGCCAGCAGGCCGTCGGACGTGACCTGACCCTGCGCCACGTAGTGGGCCGCGCACTCGCGCTTGTGACGCCATCGCACGAGCGCTTCGCGGGCCTGCTCGGGGAGCGGTGCGCCCGACTCGACCGCGTGCAGCGTCGCGAACGACAGCTCGACGTCTCGCCAGGGCTCGAGCGCCTGCAGCGTATCCGCGATCGCGTTCTCCTCACCCGTGTGGTCGGCGGCGAGCGCGGCGCTGCCGTACGCGGGGAGCGCGTCGAGCCGGCAGGAGGCGATCCCGGAGCTCAGGATGCTGTCGCAGTCGGTGTGGTTGATGACCACGACGCCTTGCGAGGCTGCCTGACGCGACTCGGCGGATGCGTTGGGATTCGCGGCGCGCCAGTCGAGCGCGAGGTTCGTGCTCGAGATCTCTCGCGCCATCCGGGCGGTTGGCGCGTGGTGGTCGATGTTGACGACGCGCTCACCCAGCCGGTAGCCGCCCGGGATGGGGGCGCCGAGCTCGGCGCCGGTGATGTAGAAGTCGCACGCGAGGATCTCTCCCCGTGGGTAGCGCGCGAGGAGGTCGCCGAGGTTGCCCGCACGAAAGACGGGAAGAAGGTCGATCGGGTTGGGCAATGCCGAAGACGAGAGCTCGCGTGGGGAACAGAGGAGGCTGTCGATCGGAAGATAGCCGCCGCGTTCCCTCTACGATCGACCCCTCGGCCGGAGGCGGGCCAGCGAACATGCGCCGACGGTAACGGAGGCTCGCCACGCTGACGGCACGCTGTCTGCGACCCACGACGGTATATGATGATCGTGGGCCTGCTATTCGGCGTTCTTACCGTATACCTGCTGCTCGGGTGGCTTTTCATCGGCGCGCTCGACCGTGACATAGCTGAGCGGCGGGGCGGCGTCCGGCTCTGGATCGGCGTCCTGTTCTGGCCGATCACGGTGCTGCTGGATCTGTTCAGCCACCGAGGCGCTCCTCGCGGGTGAGCCTGCCGTCGGCGCCGCCTAACGCGTTATCGGTCGTTAGGCCGCCGCGGCTCGAGCCCGATACGGCCATGGTGTCCGGACGCCCCGGCCGTCGGCCGTGAGCATCTGCTCAGGCGCGCCGACAGGCTGGCCGAGTGCGCCGCGCTTCATGCCAGCGACAAACGCCTCATGGGCCGCGCTAACTCCGCGTGCGGTGACTAGACTTCACGCAACCCAACGCAGCGGAATCAGCGCATGGAAGACCAGGACGGAATGATCCCGATGGGCGGCCCTGAGGACCTCGAAGTTGCCGGGGGTCCGCCCGAGGGTCCGCCGACGGTGAAGGAGCGCAACGTAGTACAGCAGGAGGTCGGTCGCCTCCTCGACGTGCTCGCACCCGAGCGCGCCGCCCACCGCGTGGACACGAAGACCAGCGAGGTCGAGAGGCACCGGACGCCACGCGGATGTGTCCTCCAGGCGGGCGCCGGTGCGGTGACCGTGTCGTGGTTCCCGGATAGTGCTCAGGGCGCCGATCTCGGTGAGCTGCAGGTCGTTGCGTGGCGCGGTACCGTCTCGCGCCCGGGCTCCTCGCGGCGAGCGTCGGGCGCGCAGGTGGAGGAGGAAATGGTGCTGCGACCCGGGGATAGCGCAACGGGCGGGATGGTATGGCGTGCGGCGGATGGGAGGACGTTCTCCACTGACTCGCTCGCGGCACACTGCGCCAAGCTGCTGGAGCGCTGGACGATGGGCAGCGACGTGACGTGATCCGCCTTCAGGAGCTCGAGCCGC
>JAJKIV010000087.1 GCA_021154285.1 Gemmatimonas sp.
TATGCCGACATGGGCGAGAAGGCGCAGGCACTGCGTCTCGAGCTCCTCGCGAAACCCGACAGCGTGACGCGGGCGAGCGTCCGCTCCCGCACGCTGGCATTGCTCGCGGGAAGGCCATCGGCGAACGATGCCCGAATCGCGATCACGCTCCTCGATTCGTCATTGTCGCCGCTGTCGGCCCCGGAGAATCTCGCGGTGGCCCGCGCAGCGAGCAGCGCAGGGCTCCTCGCTCGCGCGGCGGCAGGATTCGCGCGTGCAGACCGCGAGCTCGACGTGCCGGATCGGTATGTGTACGCGACGGTGCTCTCTCGACTCGGACGAGACGTCGACGCGGCGGGCCAATTCGCGCGAATTCCTGCGAGCTCGACGCAGGCGGCGCCCGCCGCGTATCAACGGGCGCGATCGCTCCTTCGCGCGGGCCAGACACCGGCCGCGCGAACCGCGTTGCGTCGCGTGACGGAAACATTCCCACGTGACACGAGCGTGGTCGCGCCGGCGCTGTTTCTGCTCGCCGACCTCGCGACCGATGACGGCCGCGACGCGGATGCGCGGGCGGGATTCAGCGCGGTCGCGAAGCGGTTCCCCACGAGCGGACTGGCTCCCGCGGCGTTGTTCCGGGCCGCGACTATCTCGTATGTGGCCGGCGGCTTCGACGTCGCTGCTCGCGAATTCGATCGACTCGTCGAGCGGTATCCGCGCAGCACCGACGCGTCGGCGGCGCGCTACTGGGCGGGACGCGCGCGCGAGCGCGCGGGAGATCGCAAGCGCGCCATGGAGCACTGGCGCGAAGTCATGAAGACGGATCCGCTTTCCTACTATGCGCTCACGAGTGCGCGCCGGTTAGGCGTCGCACTCTGGAAGCCCGAGTCGCCGGCCGACTCGACGAAGCGCTTCCCCGCGCTCCGACAGGCAGCCGATCGCGCCGCACTGCTCGACGTACTCGGCATGGGAACCGAGGAGGCATTCGAGTATGACGCGTTAGGCGCCACCGGCACCACGCCGGACTCGATGGTCGGCGCGGCCGAGGTGTTGGTGGACCACGCGGAGACGTCTCGGGCGATCGGGCTGGCGCGTCGTGCGCTCGCGGCATCGGCTCGGCGCGACACACGTCTCTTTCGACTCCTGTACCCGCTGGTCTACGGCGACGCGATTCGCACTGAGGCGGCAGCACGCCGGGTCGATCCGACGCTCGTCGCGGCGCTGATCCATCAGGAATCGGGCTTCAATCCTCGTGCGACGTCACGCGCCGGTGCGGTGGGTCTCATGCAGGTCCTACCGAGCGTGGGCGCGAGCATCGCCAAGGCACAGGGGTTGGCGTCGTACGAGCGCGTGCTTCTGTATCAGCCCGACGTGAACGTGCGGTTAGGCATGGCGCACCTCGATGCGATGCTGCGCCAGTATCCTCGCGTCGAGTACGCGCTTGCCGCGTACAATGCGGGGGGCGCGCCGGTGCGTCGTTGGCGTCAGAAGCCTGGCACCGATGACCCGGAGCTGTTCGTGGAGCGAATCCCGTACGACGAGACGCGCGATTATGTACGGATTCTGCTTCGCAACCAGGCGATGTACCAAACGCTCTACGTGTGGCCAGTCGGCAGCCGTTAGTTCGTAGCGGAATTCACGAGGATCAAAGGGGTCAGACACCAATTCCGGAATTGGTGTCTGACCCCATCCGCATCCATGCGTTGCCGGCCCGGTTACGTCAGTCTCGCGTCCATCTCGAACTTCACGTTGTTTTTCAGTGCCTGCGACACCGGGCATCCGTCCAGCGCGGCGTTGGCGATCTGCTGGAATTTGGCGTTGTCGATGTTGGGCACGGTCGCGCGCGTGGTCAGGTGCATGGTCGTGATCTTGAATCCAGCGCCGGCCTTCTCGACGGTGCACTCGGCGTTGGTGTCCACGCTTATCGGAGGCGTACCATTGCCCTCGAGTTGAGCGCTGAGTGCCATGCTGAAACACGCGGCGTGCGCGGCAGCGAGCAGTTCCTCGGGATTCGAGCCGGCCCCTTCCTCGAAGCGCGATGAGAAGGAATAGTTGCCGCTGATGTTGCCGCCCGCCGCCTTGAACGTGCCCGTCCCGCCTTTGAGCCCGCCTTTCCACACAGCACTCGCCTTTCGTTTCGGCATTCCCGTCGCTCCGTTTCGAGTTAACGCGAATAGTACACTGCCAGAATGTGGCCTTGGCCGGCGTAACTACTCGATGTTCTTCTGGAAGCGTCTGACGCTGAACACGATGAGGACGATGGGGCGGTGACCTGATTGCTGACCTTGCGGGTGCACGCGACCGACGTCGCGAGCGTCGGCCCGATACCTAACGCGAGAGCCCTCCGGAACAACGTCATGCCGACCGTCCTTCCGTCAGCGCGGCGAGCGCGAATTCCTCGGCGTGCGCACAGAACTCGTCGGATACCGCCCGCGGCGGATAAACGTTTAATTCGCGACGTCCCGCGGCATTCAACCGTCGATCAGTCAACCGCTTATCTTTTTTCGCGTGACTACCGATCACTCACCGCAGGCCGTCCCGCCATCGATCGAACGCGTACTGAGCCGGTTCAGGTCGCTCGGGCGCGAGGAAAAGATGCAGGCGCTCGTCGGCTACGCGAAAAAGCTCGAGCCCGTCCCGGACCGCTTCTTAGCGCTGGACCGCGGCGCGTTCACCGTCCCTGAATGCCAGACTCGCGTCGATCTCTTCCCCGAGTACAAGGACGGGAAGCTCCACTTCTACGCCGACGTGAACCCACGGCAATCCCCGACGATCGCGGCGTTTCTGAGCATTCTCTTCAGCGCCATCAACGGCCAGCCCCCGGAAACGACGCTCGCCATTCCCGAGGACTTCGTCCGGACGATCATGGACAGCCTGGGGCTCGGCACGCGCGAGGTCGGCCTCAACGCCATGCTCATGCGCATCAAGCGACACGCCCAGGAGGCGACTCGCGCCGCCTAACGAACCCCTGCGGGATCAAAGGCGGTCAGAGTCGTTTGAATTCGAGATCTCGGCACGGCAGGGTCACAAAAATTCAAGGGCTCTGACCCCTTGATCGTCAAACGACTCTGACCCCTTTGATCCTCCCTACTGAACCGTCGGCGCCGGCTTTCTCGGCAGCTTCTCGTCGCGATTCGCGGTGAGATACACGAACGTGGCGACTACCGCCGCGTTGTGCTTCATGTCGCCGGGCACGAGTCGCTCGTAGACGTCCATGTTCGAATGGTGCGTCCTGGAGCCGTAGTCGACCGGGTCCTGAATGAACTGGAACCCCGGCAGACCCACCGCATCGAAGGCCAGGTGATCCGTTCCGCCGGTGTTGTTCGCCGTGAGCGTGTGCATTCGCGGATCGTTGAACGCCGTCATCCAGGCGGTGAAGATCGGCGCCACCGCCTGGTTCTTCTGCAGATAGACACCGCGAATCGCGCCGGTCCCGTTGTCGACGTTGAAGTACCCGGCGAACTGGCCGTGCGCGGGCTGTTTCAGCTGCATCATCTGCGGATCGCCAAAATGCTCCTTCACATACGCGCGGGAACCGAGCAGTCCCTGTTCTTCGCCGGTCCAGAGACCGATCCGGATCGTTCGCCGCGGTTTCAGCCCCGTCGCCTTGATGAGCCGGAGCGCCTCGAGCATGACCGCCGACCCGGCGGCATTGTCCGTCGCTCCAGTGCCGGCATGCCACGAGTCGAAGTGCGCGCCGAGCATGACGACCTCGTTCTTCAGCTTCGGATCGGTGCCCGGAATTTCGGCCACGATGTTGAAGGAGCTCGGATCGTCGTCGTAGAAGGTGTTCTTCACGTCCAGCTCGATGGTCACGGGCACGCCTTTCTCCACCATGCGCGCGATGCGCCCATAGTGCTCGGTCGAGAAGATGAGGCCGGGCACTTTCGTCGGATTCGCCGCATCGCGCGAGCCGCTTGCGCCAGTGAACACGGTCCCGTCGTCGCCTCGACCGGCCGTGACGATCGCGAGCGCGCCTTCATCCGCCAGGAATCCGCCCAGGCTTCGCTGGAATTCCTGTGCGGCGCGGAACCGCGCCGCCTGCGGGTTGTTGGGTCCCGCGTTAGGCCCGCCGCGCGGCGGGTCAGCCGTGAACGGGGCCTCCGCGAGCCTCGCGAGCGTAGTGTCCTCCAGCCTCGATGCGTCCGCGGTGAAATGCGGCGGCACCGAATCGCGAGGCGGCTGCGTGAAGACGATCTTGCCGCGAAGCTTTCCGCGATACTTCTCGAGGTCCGGCGCGCTGTCCGCCTTGATCAATACGACCTCGCCTTTCACGGCGCCGGCCGTTACTGGAGTCCACGCTGCGGGATACGCGATGATCGGGAATTGGCGAGGTGATACGACCTGCACGACCATCCGCTCGTTCGTCCAGCCACGCCCGAAAGGCCCCCACGTCTCCATCTTCGCGTTGGCCATGCCCCATTCGTTGAGCTTCTTGACGGTCCAGTCTCCCGCGGCCTTCGCACTGGGTGAACCGGTGAGTCGCGCGCCGAAGACGTCGGTGAGCCAGCTCGCGATCTCCATGACCTGCGATCGGTCGCGCTCTTCCGCCTTGATGCGGCCGATGGCGGCGGTGTCGATCTTCTCCTGAGCGCCGAGCGGGGCGGCGAGGAGCGCGAGCGCAGCGAGCGTATAACGAGATTTGAGGTGCATTTGAACCGGCCAGGGACTCATGGGCCCAACGGCCTAAACGCCACGTCGAGTGCCGCCAGTCTCTCCAGGTGCACGGCCAACCGGTCGAGAAAATCCCGATAATCCTTCCGCTCCGGCTTCGTCCACAGCACCTCGGCCAGCGCCGTTAGGCGGGGAAACGCCATGTATTCCACCTGCTTCGGACCAGGCAGGTACTCGGTCCAGATCTGGCCCTGGCCACCCAGAATGTGTGAGCGATACTGGGGCTCGAGCTCGGCCGGAACCGGCTCGAACGAGTAGACCATCTGCAGGGGAACGAATCCGCCGATCGCCAACGGCTCGCCGTCCGTGTTCTGCGACTGATAGTAGTCGAAGTAGGTGTGACTCGTCGGCGCCATGATGACGTCGTGCCCGGCACGCGCGGCGTCGACCCCGCCCTGCGTTCCGCGCCACGACATGACCGTCGCACCCGGTGCGAGCCCGCCTTCGAGAATCTCGTCCCACCCGACGAGTCGCCGTTTGTGCGCCGTGAGGAATGCGTCCATCTGCTGGATGAACCAGCTCTGAAGCTCGTGCTCATCCTTGAGTCCGAGCTCCTTGATGCGCTCCTGAATGCGCGGACTGGTCTTCCACAGCGCCTTGTCGGCCTCGTCGCCGCCGACGTGGATGAACTGACTGGGAAATACCTCCATCACCTCAGTGAGCACATCCTGCAAGAAGCTCACGGTGGAGGAGTCGGCGTTGAAGATGTTCGCGTACACGCCCCAGCGCGTCCCGACATCCGCCGGCAGGCCGGTGACGCCAAGCTCGGGGTACGCCGCGATCGCCGCGAGCGCGTGCCCCGGCATCTCGATCTCGGGCACCACATTGACGAACCGATCGCGCGCGTACGCGACGATCTCGCGCGCGTCGTCCTGCGTATAGAAGCCGCCATGTCGCTGACCATCGAATTGCCACGTCGTCGAATCCGTCTTGCTATTCTGCCGACCCACGACGGTCTGCGTTCTCCACGCGCCAACCTGCGTGAGACGCGGATACTTTCTGATCTCGAGACGCCAGCCCTGGTCCTCCGTGAGGTGCCAGTGGAAGGTGTTCATCTTTTGCAGCGCGATCAGGTCGATGTACTTCTTCACGAACTCCTTCGGCATGAAGTGCCTGCCGACGTCGAGGTGCGCGCCACGCCAGGCGAATCGTGGCCGGTCGACGATGCGAACCGCGGGGATCGCCCACGCGACGCTGTCGACCTTCGCCTCGCGAAAGACCTGCGGCGGCAGAAGCTGCCGGACACTCTGCAACCCGTAGAAGACGCCAGCTCGCTCCTTGGCGCGGACAAGAACCCGTCGCGAGGTTACAGTCAGCTCGTACCCCTCATCGCCAAATCGCGCTAGGCCTGCGTTTCGCTGCACGACGATGCCGGACGCTGGTGCGGCCTCCACCCGAACCGGAATCGCGAGTCCGGTTGCCGGAAGGAGCGACGCCGCAAAGCGCCGCGCGATGTCGGCGGACGCAGCGTCCGTGTAGATGACCGTGTTCGCGTTGATGACGAATCGCCCGCGGCCGACCGTCA
>JAJKIV010000088.1 GCA_021154285.1 Gemmatimonas sp.
GCCAGCGCCCCCGTCTCGATCCACACCGGGAGAGTCGTCGCCCCGCCCGATGTCCTGACAGGTCCGCCCGGCTGGCTATCGGCGACGCGTGACGCATCGAGTGTCCGCGCCCGCAGCCATGTTTCCGCCGCGGTGGCCGCCAGCATCGGCCTGGCGAACATCTCCACGCGCGCCGAGTCATCGCCCTCGCCACCGCGGCCATGGCTCGCGTGCTGTGCTTCCGGCGCCGTTTCCGTATGACGTCGGAGCGCAACGTGGGCGAATGGGACACCACGCCACGTCGTGCTCGAGTCGGCAATGGCTGTGGAGTCCACGCGGATCGCGATACGCAATGGCGCGTCCCCGAACAGCTCGTGGTACCGCCATGCGACATCGTCCAGGACCTCACGATTCCACAACGCGTAGCGCTGGCTCGAGAGCAGGTAGTACGACGGTGCCTTCAGCACATACGTGGTATCGCCGCCGGCAACGAGCGTCTCGCTCGCGGGGGCTGGATCGGGAATAAACGGGTCCTCGTGAAAGACGAAGCGCGAGCACGCAAGCCCGGCCTGGGTCGCTACAATGAGCGCCGCACAGCGGGCAATCCTGTTGGTCGTCATAAACGTTAGGCTCGAATTGTATCTGGTCATCGTTGCTCGACCGGGGAGCGCCGCGGTCACCACCCCGGCTGCAGCAGGAAGCCCCATACCCCGCCTCGCCCGGCCCGCTCGAACGGGTGGGCGTAGTACACCTGGAACACCGCGAACCCAAACAGGTTGATCCGCGACGCGATCCCCGTGCTCACTACCGGCGTGCGATCGCCCGAGCTCGAGGCGAAGTTCAACACCTCCCCGCTCTCCTTCGTCCATGCCGCGCCCGCATCCACGAACGGCGCGATCTCGATCGGCGGCAGTGGACTCGCGATCAGCCCGAAACCACTCGTACCGAACAGCGGAATGCGGAGCTCCATGTTCGCGACGGCGAGCCGGCTGCCTACGAGGCGATCGAACTGCGGGCACGAGCTGGTGGCCAGCGAGCCGCTCCCGGGTGTCGCGCAATCGTTATTCGTGAAGGAGTTGTACGAGTAGCCGCGCACGAGCGAACCGTCGCCGAGGAAGAGCGCGCCCACCTGATTGCTCTCGGAATCCTTGCCGTACAGCCCGTAGTGCATGCCTCGCATCGCGAGGGTAAGCGGCTTCATGAAGAAGTACTTCCGGTAGTCGAGCAATACGGTGTTGTAGTCCAGCGTGCCGAGCGTCGGCATCACCTCGAACCGAAAGCGCGAACCGGAAATCGGCGACGTGAAGCCCATCGACGATGCGTCACCGACGTAGGCTATCGTTGCCGACGTGAGGCCTAACGGCTGCGGCGCGGCGAGGTTCGTCAGCCCGGTCGTGCCCCCGAAATAATCCTGTGTTGCCGATTGCACGCTGTATCCATAGTGCGTGTAGCCGGCCGAGAGCTCGAGTCGACGCGTCTGCGAGAACGGGTACTGGAGAATCGCCGACACGTTGTTGATAGCGAGATGCTCGTAGACGTACTGCACACCTGTGTTGGTGTATGCCCCGTACGCATACAAGTACGGTGTGCGCGACACGTTCACACCCCAATTCCAGTGGCTCGCCGTGTTGAGATACAACAGCTGCCCGCCGATGTCGCGCAGCTGACCGTTCGCCTCGACGCCCACGCCGATGTTCTGATCGCCGAGCATGTCGCTGAAGAGCGCCGACATCCCGCCCGAGAACTGCGTGCCGAATACACTGCTCTGGCCAATGCCAACCGACGGCTGCCCAAGCGCAGCGAGACGAAACGCGGTGCGGTAGGGCCGCTCGGTAATCACGGAGTCGGACGGAAGTCCGTCATCGGCGTCATGGAGGTACGCGATCACCGCGCTCTTCCCTCCGTGGCCATCCGACGGCAGCATCGCGGCCGACTTCGTCGTACGCGACGATGCCGTAGTGTCCGCGGTGCTCGCGACCGGGATAGTGTCCGGCGCGCTCCCGTCGGATCCCGCGACGACTCGGCGAGCGTCGTCCGCGGAAACCGGCTCACCCTGTGCTCGTTCCGACGACAGTGCCGCAATGCGGAAGCCCGCCTTGTCGAACACGGAGAACACGAGCCGGCCGTTGCCACGGGCCACGGAGATCGCCGGCGATGACGCCGTCACGCCGCTCACGCCGGTCGCGGCGTGGGTCACGCGGAACGTCTCCCCGGTCGCGATGACCACACGATAGATGTCCGTGAACCCACCGCGGTCGGACACGTAGTAGAGCGACTTGCCGTCCGCCGAATACTGCGGGTCGATGTGCTTGGCGTTAGGCTCGCCGGGGAGGACGCGGATCCGCCCACTCGCGACGTCGAGGGTCGCGAGGCGCAGCTGGGAATACCGTAGATGCTCGAAGTCGCTGCCATACCCGGCCGAGTCGGGCCCGGCGGCGCGATCCGTCGCGAACGCGATGGACCGGCCGTCCGGCGACCACGCCGGCTGGAGGTCGGCAAATCGGTCGTTCGTCAGCTGGCGCAACGAGCCGCTCGCCAGATTCCACAGGTACAGATCGCTCAGGCCTCCTTTCTGTCCCGAGAACACGACCTGTCGGCCGTCGGGAGACCAGGCGAGCGTCGTCACGGCGCCGATGTCCGTCGGCTTGAACTGTTTCCTGATGCTGTGCGAGTGGACGTCGATGACGTCGATGGCGTTGTTGCCGTTGGCGTACGTCACGAACGCCAGCTGCTTCCCATCAGGCGACCAGGTGCCCGCCGAGTAGAGGAAGCTCAGCGCGTCGAACTTGGAGAGGACACCAGGCGAAGCGATCTTCGATTTCACCTTGCCCGTCACGGCATCGGCGACATACAGGTTGATGCCGGTCAGATCGCGGGACGAGAAGAACGCGACCAGGCGTCCATCGGGACTGATTGCCGGGGCAATGTTGTAGTCGCCGTACTGGCCGGAGCCCGGGATGATCTGGTCGCCCGTCTCCGCGGGACGCGACCGCCCTTGCACGAGCGGGCCGTATTGCTTGCGGATCGCCGCGCGCCACCGGTCCGACAGCGAATCCGTCGATATGCCGAGCGTGCTCTGGATCGCGTTGTCGAAGCCTGACGCGAGCGCAGACCGGAACAGTCGAGGAACGGTCTCGTCGCCCCACGTGCCACCGATGTACGCCCAGAGCGCCTCGCCGTATCGGTAGGGGAAGTACTTCCCGCCGTCGGTGAGCTGCTTGATAGTGGGAAGGTCGTTGCGAAGCACGGCGTCGCGCAGCCACATCGCGGTGTGCGAGTCCTCGCCGCCTAATGACAAGTACTCGGCCATGCCTTCGACGAGCCACTGCGGCAGCCGATCGAGGGACGCCCCGATGGACGACTTGCTCTGCGCGATGTCGTACTGGAACACGTGGACCATCTCGTGCCCCAGCACGTGGTCGCTCTCGGCGTACGAGCCGGTGAGCGGTAGCACCATGCGGTCGAGCATCGACTCCGTGACGCCGCCCGTACCTTCGTCGAGCTGCTCGGAGATGACGTTCGTCTGCTGGAAATCCGGCTGGTCCGCGTAGAGGATGATCGGCTTGCGCGCGGAGAGCGGATGGTTGAAGAGGATTTCGTACCTCGCGTTCCAGCGCTCCAGCATCCGCGCTGCGTCCTCCGCCGCCGGCTTCTCGGCGGCGTAGTAGTGGACGTCGAAATGCGGCGTGCGCAGGATCTCGAACTTGAAGTGCTCGTACTGCACCTTGTTGCGTCCGAAGTATTGCGCGTTGGCCCGCGTGGCACACCCGCTGAGCGCCACCGCAATGGCCGCGAGAATGAGAAGAAGTCGAACGGCATCGCCAACGATGGCGCTGCGCGACGAGTGAGATTGCGAAAAGGTGCGCATGGCAAAGAGGACTGGCCGCCGCGATTATCGCGTGCGGACGAGAGTGAGCTGTACGTTCGACGGCAGATTGCTGAGCTGGACGGTCGCCGTCTGACCGGCCGAAACGGCGAAGGGGAGATACGCCGCGCTGCCACCGTCCATGCTCAGCGTCATCGGTGATGAACCGAGCGACGCGGTCGCGAGTGGATAGGCACCGGTGCTCTCCAAGGCGCCGAAGATCGATCGCAGGTTCCAGCTGGGTTGCTGGTAGCGCGCATCGGTAGACGCGACGTCGTCAGCGAACGCGGACGTCGCCCAGTCACGAGCGAGCGCCGTCAGCCCCGTGCCGAATACCTGCTGCAGGTTCGCGATTCCGGTCGTCGTCGAATTCACGAGCTGGTGCCAGGACGTTCCGTCGTCGCTACCAGTGTGGTCCGCAGCGTAGCGGAGGAACGACCAGGTGGCGCCGCGAGTCGCGAGGTCATCGTTGTCGGCGAACGGCGAGTTCGACAACGGCGCACCGAGGTAGCTCTCGAGGCGGCTGAAGTTGGAGATGGCGTCGTTGTTGAACGCGTCCACGTATGCGCTCGACGACCGCAGCGTCGTGGCGTCGATGTTCTCGCGTGGCGTTAGGCCGGACGCGGCATAGAAGAGCAGCTCCTCGGCGATGTGCGAGAGCCCTTCGTCCAGCCACGTCGTCTCGAAGTCGGTCGCGTCCGTGTTCACGTACATGCGTCGCGACGCGTTGATGAGATGCTGGTACTCGTGACCCAGCGTCGAGATCACGATCCGCGTGACGTCGTCCTTCGCGAACTTGTTGCCGTTGACGATGCCGGTCGGGTCGGGGACCATGAGGTAGAACATCTCGCCGCCGTTGCTTCCCGGGCACGCGTCGAAGCCCGGCGTCTGGGTCGACGGGAACAGGTCGCGCGCGTAGAAGAAGCCCGCGACGTATGACGTGCTTGCCGCTGGCGTGAGCTCGTTCACCGCGCGCGTGAAGAAGAGCACGACGTGGCCGTTGCCATCGATATCGGTCGGCGATCCAAATGCCTTCGTGTCCGTTGGATCGACGAGGTTGTCGAACGTCGAGGCAATCGACGCGTAGTCGGCGTCCGTGTAGCCCGACGCGGGATTGCTCACGTCCGCGACGACGATGGCCTTGTTCCCCACCGCGGCGATGCGACCGGTTCGCAGATCCGGCGACGCGCACGCCGATTCGGTATTCGCGTTCAGCGTGGCGAGCTGGCCGACCTGCGCCGTGGACGGTACGACGCTCAATGAGAGCCCGGGCACGGACCCCGACGTCGTCCGTTGACGCGACCGCATCCACGCGCGTGCTCCGGCGATGCGTGGAGTAAGGTCGCGTGCCTCACTCGCACGCAGCTTCGCGTCGAGCGCATGCGTGAGGGCGAGCGACGACAGCGTCGTCGACGCGCGCGACGCTCCGGCGAGCACATTGAATGTTCCCTTGTTCGGTATGAGGCTCGCGACCGCCGTCGCGCTCACACCATTCGCCTGCACGGTGAAGGAGGTGCCGGCGGATCCATCCAGCGACGTGTTGAACGGGACGAGCGCGAACTCACCGCCGCTGGTCCCGCCGGCGATACAAAGCGATGTGGCGCCAAGGCCTGTGATGACCTGTCCGGGGGAGAGCGACGCCACGGTCCTGCAGTCGGCGTCGGCAACCTGTGTTGCCGTGGTCGTCGTGGACGGGGCTGTCGTATCGGTGCACGCGACGGCGGCTGTCACGATCAGCGTGCATACTATGGTGGTTCTGCCGCGAGCAGCGACGACTTGCGAAAACATCGGACTCTACACTTTCTCGGTGTTACTCGTGTCGCGAAGGACTCTGCGACTGTCATTTCCTACAACACTCGAGATTCGCGGTACCCTATTGCTTGTCATTACGACGACTCGTTAGGTACGGCGTGGAACATCGGTGTCGGAGCGGTGTAGATTCCGCCGGTGGTCGTGTCCCTCGAGCCGTAGGGGTACCGTCGCGCTGCGGTGTTGTTCATCATGGGCCGTGGCCGTGATGCGCTTCGTGCCGGACCTCTCGTCGCTGACCCTTGGGGGATGACCCGTTCCATCCACCTCGCTTCGCTGTTCCTGTCGCTTGCCTGGGCCGCGCAGCCATCAATGGCCCGCGCGCAGGCGAGCTGCCCCGGAGCAACCAGCGAGGCGGCGACCGCTCGGCGATGGCCGGCGCCTCTCGATCGGCTCATCACCATGCACGAGCGCGAGGTTTCGCTGCGCGATGCCCTCGATCGTCTCGCGGCCGCTGCACGCGTGCGCCTCGCCTACTCGGCAGATCTACTGCCGCTCGACCGCCGAGTGTGTGCGGTCTACCGGTCCGTCGCCGCCGGCACAGCGCTGACCGAGCTGCTTGACGGTGTGGCAGTCGAGCCCGTCGTTGCGGACAGCGATCGCGTGGTGCTGGCCCCGACGTCCGCGACGAAAGCGACGGCGAATGCGCCTGCCCCGACACTGACCCAGCGAGCAGGGGTTCTAGAGCGCGTGGTCGTCACCGGCACGGTCAACGGCTCGGCGCAACGCGCGGTCCCCGTCGCGCTCGACGTCATTGATGGCCGAGAGCTGCAGCGCCGCGACGCGCACTCGCTCTCGAACGTCCTCAACGGTGCAGTCCCTGGGGTCTGGGTCTGGGAACAATCGCCGAGCAGCCTGCTCGCGAGCTACGCGAGCATCCGCGGCGCGAGCTCGTTCGGCCTGAGCTACCCAAAGGTGTACGTCGACGGCATCGAGGTCGCGAACTCGCTCCTCGTCACGACGCTCGACGTCGAGTCAGTGGACCATGTGGAGGTCATCCGAGGGCCACAGGGTGCGGCGCTCTACGGCGCCGACGCCATCAGCGGCGTGGTCAACATCGTGACGCGACACGACGGCGTCGACGGGGGCGCGCCACGCGCCGAGCTGCGGACGGGTGCCGGCATGGCCGGCAGCATCTATGCGCCGAGCGGTGTGCTCACGCAACGTCATTCATTGATGGTGAGGGCCGGCTCGGGTGTCGGATCCGCTTCGCTTGGGCTCTCGGCCTCAACGCTGGGCGATTTCATTCCCGATGCCTATGACCACCGCTTCACGGTCACCGGGAGCGGACGACACGTCGGCCGCGTCGCGATCGTGTCCGGCACCGCGAGATTCCTGGCTGAGGATGCAGCGTCGCCTCCGAGTCCCGTGCTGGCGAACGTCGCGGGCGACGACTCGCTCGCCACACCGTCGCCGGGCGACTCCGCGGTCCACCAGTCCGTGCGCCAGTACACGTTAGGCGGCACGGCCACCGTGCGCCAGCGCGATCGATGGACGCACACGGCGGTGATTGGCGTCGACGGCTACAGTCTCAACGACGCGTCGGCGTTCGGAACGCCGTTCACCTCTGCCGCAGACTCCGCCCTTCGCGCAGCACGAGGGAGCGCCGTGCGCGGAACCGCTCGTCTCAGCAGCGTCGCGCAGCTTGGCACGTGGAATCGTCTCGCCGGGGCAGCCACGCTCGCGCTGGAACATTCTGCGGTTCGTGAGGCGAATCGCCTGCCCACGACGTTTGGGCCGGACTCGCCCCCCGGTGAATACGGGGTGACCGAGCGCACGACACGCTCGCGAAGCAACACCGGCGTTATCGGCCAGGTGAACGGCTCGTTCCGCGACGCGCTGTTCCTGAGCTACGGCGTTAGGTTCGAGCACAGCGCGGGCTCCGCCGACATCGACCGCAACTCGACGCTCCCGATGTTGGGCGCTGCGTTCGTGCAGGACTTCGGCCGCGCCGCGGTGAAGTTCCGCGTCGCGTACGGAAAGGGGATTCGCCCGGCGGCGACGACGATCCGCACCACGTCATGGATGGGAGAGCGTGGGTCCGAAGGTGCGCCGAATCTCGCGCCCGAGGAGCAATCGGGCGTCGAGGCCGGCGTAGATCTGCTCGTGGGTCGAGTGCTCGGCTTCCACGTCACACGGTTCGATCAGCTCGCGTCCGGACTCATTCAGCCGGTCGCGGTGAGCAGCTCGGGTCCGGGACCTGGCGGCGGCGGTGGTGGTGGAGGCGGCGGGAGTGGTGGCAGCGGACCGGGTGGAAGTGGCGGCGGGCCTAACGACGGTCGTCGCATCGCCTACGAGTTGCAGAACGTCGGCGAGATCACGAATCGCGGCTGGGAGGTTTCGGGCTCCGCTGGCGCGCATGGGCTGACGGTTTCCACCGCGTACGCGATCGTCGACAGTCGCGTTCGTCGTCTCGCCGAACGCTATACCGGCGACCTCCGGGCGGGCGATCGCATGCTCGCGGTGCCAGAGCGTACGTTGAGTGCGACGGCCAGCTATGCGCGCGGGCCGTGGTCCGCGTCGGTGACAGGATCTCGCGCGTTCGACTGGGTGAACTATGACCGGATCGCGCTCGCCGATGCCGTCGAAAGCCCTGACCGACCTCCGCGAGACCTGGTCGGCGATCAGCTGCGGACCTTCTGGCGGCTGTATCCGGGCGTGAACCGACTGCGCGCAAACGTTTCCTTCGACCTGCGCCGCGCGTTGTCACTGGTCGCCACCGCCGACAATCTTTTGAATCATCAGTTCGGCGAGCCCGACAACGTCACGGTCCTTCCGGGCCGGACTATCGCCGGTGGGTTACGCGCAAGGTTCTGATCTTGCCGGGCAGCCGAACGACCGATGATGGTACGCAAGGCAACGGTAAGCCGCAGTGAGGACGTACGCGATGTCAGCAGATCTGCCATTCACGCCCGCGCACGTGTCGTCGATCGCCACGCGCGCGTCAGAGCTCGAGCGCATCGGCGAGGAGACGCAGGACCCCGAAGCGCTGGTCCGTGCCGCTCGGCTCTATACACTCGCCGTTCGCATCGTGGACGACATCCAGCACCGCGAAGCGCTGCCTTTCATGCACAGTGACCTCGCGCGCGTACGGGATGAGCTGCGCACGCTGGCCTCGGAAAGGATTGCCAATCGCACGCAGGACGACGGCGGTGCGGCAGCGCGAAGCACGAGCGACCCGGCCGGGACGATCACGCGCATGTTTCGCGAGATCGCGGTGCGGATCGAGCAACGGCTCGAGCGGCGCAACGAGCCGGCACACCGGACCTAACGACTCCGGAAACCGCGAGCGACCGGCCATCCGGCGGGTCGGGGCACCGGAGGGAGCCGGGATCGGCACGCGCATAAGGGTACGCGCACGCTCGCGTGTTCCTGTTGCGTCAGTCGCTGCCAACGCCTGCGCGCACGCCGCGAACGGTTCGCGGGACCCGCCGGCCAGATACCCGGAGCAAAGAAATGAGGCGCAGCAACATCCGCGCGTGGTACCGCCGCGCCGCTTGTATCACGCCACTCCTCGGCATCGCTGCATGCGCCGAGTTGAACTCACCCCGTTCATCGACGCTGTCGGCCGCCGCGCTGACTGCGGCCTTCTCGACGGTCCCCGTTGGATTCGGGGATGTCTCCACCAGCTTCGTCGGCACCGCCGCCGCGGGTGTGCCGTCGGCCGGCTTCTGGCTCGGCGGCGGCCGCGAGGGACGCATGGACCGCGGCTCGCTGATGGGTGGCGGGCTTGCCGCGAACTACAGCGGCGAGGGCGAAGGATTTGGCCGCGGGTTCGGTAACCGAGGTCCGTTCGGCGGCGGCGTTGGCTGCGACGGCACATTCGACTCCGGCCTGGGTCGCGTCATCTGTGCAGCTCAGACTCGGAACGGTCTCACGATCAGCCGATCGGCGCAGTACAAGGATGGATCCGGCGCCGTTCAGCAGGCGTTCGATTCGACGACGACGAACTCGGTCAACACGCAGACCACCGTGACGGGAACGGTGACCTACGAGCCGGGAGAAAACGAGGCCGGGGATGACCGTGGTGGTAACCGAGGGTCCGGCGGCAATCGCGGAGCTGGTGGTGGCGGGCGTGACTGTTGGGGCAGTGGCCGCGGTGTGGGCGGCCTGCTTCTCGGTGACACAGCAACGATCGTGAGCGCCACGACGAGCGTGAACGACGCCAGCGACCGCACGGTGACTGGTCTCGCGAAGGGCAGCACCGAGCGCACGGTGAACGGAATCTCGATGGGTCAGGAGTCGACGACCGGTGAGTCGAGCCGAGGGAAGTTCACGGCAACGCGTGTCGTGGGTGACACGACGTCTGGCCTCGTGATCCCGGTCGCAACCGACAACAGCAAGACCTATCCGACGGCGGGCACCGTGATTCGCGCGATCCAGGCGAGCCTGACGTATGAAGGCCAAGCGGCAATCACGGTCACGCGTCGCGAGGTCGTGACGTATGACGGCAGTGCAACGGCGAAGGTCGTGATCACGGAGAACGACTCGACCCGGACCTGCACGCGTCCACTGCCCCGTGGTCCGCTGAGCTGCAGCTGATCTTTCGCGGAAGGATGTTTCAAGGGGTCAGAGCCCTTGAACGATCCGTTTCAAGGGGTCAGAGCCCTTGAATCTCGAGAACCTCGGTTTTCATAGAGATCTCGAATTCAAGGGCTCTGACCCCTTGAAACTCTGCGCTGATCACCCGCTCTCGTCAGGCAGCCACGCTGCCAAGCGCTCGCGCAGGGTCCTGAGCGCCTTCCCCATCTGCGCCTCGACCGTCTTCACCGAGATACCGAGCGCGCGCGCGATCTCGGCGTACTTGAGGCCATGCACACGACTCAGCTCGAACACCTCGCGGCATCGATCGGGCAACGCCTGCACCGCATGCTGCACCGCCACACTGAGCTCCTCCTGCACGAGCGCCGCGTCGGCCGGCGGTGTCGATGAGCTTTCGCCCCGTACTTCCGGTTCGCTGCGCTGCTCGATCTTGAGGTGGCGAAGATGGTTCAGCACACGGTTGCGCGTCGCCTGAAACAGGTAGGCCTGCGCCGACCCGTCGCTGGTCAACGTCTCCCGTCGCCGCCACAACTCGAGCATCACATCCTGCACGAGCTCCTCCGCGACCGCCCGATCGCGCAGCATTCTTTCCGCCGTGCCGACGAGCGGCCCGTACCACGTGCGGAAGATGACATCGAACGCCGATGTGTCTCCCCGCCGGAGGCGCTCCAGTAGCTCGGTGTCGCTCGCTTGAGTGGGGGACAAGCAGGGAGACGGGAGACGGGAAGCGGGAGACGAGTTGTTCGGTAGGGATGCGGAACGCGAATTCAGCGACGGAAGCTACTTTCCCGGAGCACGATCGGCACACAGGCATTCCCGATTCCGACCTTCGTAGGGGTTCCGTCGCGGTCGAGTGTATTTAGGGGTGCACTCACTCGGCCGTATCTTTCGCCCGACCCGAGCTCAATGCCCAACGAGATCCCGAACCCTCGAGACGACTCCGCCGATTGGGAGGTGATCGCCCGGTACTTTGCCGGCGAATGCACCCCCGACGAGGCGGCTGGCGTCCGTCAGTGGCTCGAGGCCCATCCGGCAGAGGCAGCAGCACTGAGCTCGCTCAACGACGCGACGGCGCTGCTCGCGAGCGCGACTCCGGCGGATCTCGACGTCGAAGCGGCATTGAAGCGAGTCTCCGAGCGCCGCGACGCCGCGGACATCATCCCGATCGATACCCAGCGATCCGCGCGACGCGCGCCGGCCCGAGCAGCGGTGCCCGCTCGTCGCTGGCCGCCCGTTGCGCTCCGTGCAGCCGCGGCCGCTGTTGTCCTCGTCGGCGGAGGGCTCTGGTGGCACTCTCGGCAGACCGGAGGGTATACCCCCGCATCTGCCGCGCAGTCCTTCGCAACAAACGTCGGTCAGCGCGATTCGGTACGACTTGCTGATGGGACGCGTGTTCTGCTCGCTCCCGAAAGTCGCTTGACCGTGGCGATGGGATACGGAAACACTGTGCGTGAAGTCCAGCTTACAGGTGAGGCGTACTTCGACGTCCGACACGACGCGGCACGGCCGTTCGTCGTGCACGCGGGCAGCGCCGACATCCGCGATATCGGGACGACGTTTACGGTTCGGGTCGGCGGCGACCAGGGTGTGCGTGTCGCCGTGACGTCGGGCTCGGTGTCGCTTGCACCGGCAACCGCGTCGCCTAACGATGCTATCGTGCTGCGGCCCGGCGATGCCGGAACGCTTGCGCCCGATGGCCGCACGCTCGTGGAGCGCGGCGGTACTACCGAGCCCGATACCGCCTGGACGAGCGGGCGCCTCGTGTTCCGTGAAGCACCCCTTTCGTCGGTGCGGTCGGAACTGCGCCGGTGGTACGGGATCGATCTCGTGATCGACTCGGCGTTCGCCGCGCGGCACGTGTCCATGACGTTCGACGGCGAAAGCGCCGACCGCGTTCTCCAGGTGATCGCGTTGAGCCTGGGCGCTGAGGTTCAGCGCCAGGGCAGCACGGCCGTCATCAAGCCGGCAGCACCGCGCGCGCGATGACGCCGCGGTGGGCCGCTCCCGCGCTGCGGGGTACCATCGTCACGCGCGGAGCGATCGCGTCGATCGTAGCGGCCTTCGGTCTCGTCGCACCTGCTGCATCAGCCAGCGCGCAGGCGGCGTGCGCGATTTCGGCCGCCTCGAGCAAGTCGTCGGCACGCCAGTGGCCCGCGCCGCTCGACCGGGAAGTCACGCTCGTCGGCGATAGGGTCACGCTGCGCGATGGGCTCACACAGCTGGCCGCGGCCGCTCGTGTTCGACTCTCGTATGTGGCGGAGCTCCTCCCGCTCGACCGCCAGATGTGCCTGGCGTATCGATCGGTGGCCGCAGGCGACGTACTCTCGGATTTGCTGCGTGGAACGGAACTCGAACCCGTCGTTGCGGGCGACGACCAGGTCGTCCTCGCCCCGGCACGTCGCACGGCGTCGAGCGATCTTCCGAGCAACGAGACCAGTGCGCGGCGACCCAGCGTGCTCGATCGTGTCGTCGTGGTCGGCGCGGCGTCGGACAACACACAGCGCTCCGTATCGATCTCGATGGATGTGGTGAGCAGAGACAAGCTGGCGCACGAGAACAACGGCTCGCTGGCGCACTTGCTCGATGGCAACGTGCCCGGTGTGTGGATGTGGCAGCAGTCGCCGACCACGCTCCTCGCGCAGTACGGCAGCGTCCGTGGCGCGAGCTCCTTCGGGGTCAGCTACCCGAAGATCTACATCGATGGGATCGAGGTCGCGAACCCGCTGATCGTCCAGCAGTTCGATCCGTCCACGATCGAGCGAGTCGAGGTCATTCGCGGGCCGCAGGGCTCGGCGCTGTACGGCGCTGACGCCAACAGTGGCGTGATCAACATCATCACGCGACACGACGGCACGGGGCCGGACGGCCAGCGACTGCAGCTCGCGAGCACCGCGGGCATGGCAGGCAGCCAGTTCGCACCGCAGGGCGTGCTCACGCAGCAGCATTCGCTCGCATTCCGCACCGGCACAGCCGAACGGTCGGCCGGACTCGGCCTGAGCGTCAACACGTTAGGCGCGTACGTCCCGGGTGCCTTTGCGCGAACGATTGCCGCGAACGGAAACGTGCGCGTGGTCGGTGCGAAGACGGTGTTCAGCGGCAGCGCGCGCCTCTTCACGGAGCGCGCCGGGTCGCCGGCGAACCCGCTGCTGAGCGGCTTCACTGGCGGCGCGGACCCTGGCCCGATGCCGCAGCGTAACGGATCGTCGCCTGGCGGCCCGGGCTACTCGGCGTGGGGGAGCGACCCCCGACAGGGGGTGCCGATGCGGACCTACGGCCCGTCGTTTCCGTCCGACACGGGCAAGACGCAGTCCGTGAGCCAGTATACGGTCGGCGGCAATCTCGTCTGGGCGCCTAACGACCGGTGGACGCACACCGTCGTTTTCGGAGTCGACGGCTATCGTCTCGCGAATCCGGCGGTGGACAACGGTCCGATCCCGAGCGCGACCGACTCCGCCCTGGCGGCGTCGCGCGGTGGCGGCGACCGCATCACCGCTCGCCTCACGAGCGCGGCACACTTCGGTTCCGACAAGATGGCCACCGTCCTCACGTTTACCGCCGAGCACGCGGCGGTGCGCGAAGAAAGTACTGTCCTCTCCGTATCGGGCCAGGGCGGCGAATACATGCCGGGTCCCGGCGAGCCGACTAATGGCTCTCAAGCACAGCTCATCGGCTGGCGGGGAAACAGTGGACTGGTCGCGCAGGCGAACACGTCGATGCTCAACCACGTGTTCCTCACCGCCGGAATGCGTCTCGAGCGTGACGATGCGCTGCTCGGTTCGACTCGCGTGAGCTCGCTCCCCATGTTAGGCGGCGCAGTGGTCGGCGATCGCGGCGACGTCACGCTCAAGCTGCGCGCGGCGTACGGCAAGGGCGTGCGTCCCGTGCAGGGTGCGATCCGTGAGCTCGGGTGGAGCGGCCGGCGGACGACGCTCGTCGCGTACGACGTCACGCCGGAGCAGCAGGCCGGCACCGAAGCCGGCGCCGACCTGTTTGTCGGACGCACGTTAGGCTTCCACGTGACACGGTTCGACCAGAACGCGACCGGCTTGATCCAATCCGTGCCGATCTCGGTCCCAGACGGTACCTCGTCGCGTGGCGCACGATTCGACGACGACGGCCAGTCAGACGTCGCGTACGAGTTGCAGAACGTCGGCGCGATCACCAATCGAGGCTGGGAGATCACGAACACCGTCGACTTCGGGCGCCTGTCGCTCGGCGGCTCGCTCTCGCTGGTCGATAGCCGGGTGGAGCGAGTTGCCTCGGGCTACACGGGGGACCTGCAGCCGGGCGATCGGATGCTCGAGGTGCCCGCGCGCACCGCGAGCGTGAGCGGCTCGTGGCAGGGGAAGGGCTGGTTCTCGTCACTCACGCTGGCGCGCGCGTCCGACTGGACGGGCTACGATCGCGTCGCCGTCGCACAGGCGTTGACGAGCGGAGGCCTCACGCCGAGCGATCTCGTGGGCGATCGTCTCCGGAGCTATTGGCGGGAGTACGCGGGAGTCACGCATCTCCGGGCCAGCTATTCGCGCGATCTCTTCCGAGGCCTTTCGTTCATGCTGACCGGCGACAACCTGCTCGGTCAGCAGCGAGGCGAGCCTGATAACGCGACGATCGTCCCCGGGCGGACGGTCACCGCGGGTCTCAAGGCAAAGTTCTGATGCGTAGGGGGTCAGCCTGCCACACGATCCGCCAGCAGTGCTTCATTGATGTCGGCCAGATACTGGTGCACGAACGCGATCGCCATGCTGCCTTCGCCGACGCTCGACGCCACGCGCTTGATGGACCCGTGCCTCACGTCGCCGGCGGAGAAGATGCCCGGCACGCTCGTCTCGAGCAGGTACGGGTCGCGCTCGAGCGGCCATGTGCCGGCTTCACGCTCCTCGAGGAGATCCATCACGTCGCGCCCCGTGCACACGTAGCCCCACTGATCGCGAATCACGTTTGGCGGCAGCCACGCGGTCTCGGCGTGCGCACCGATGAACACAAACAGCGCGTCGCTCTCCCGACGCTCGCGCCGGCGCGATGGTCCCGTCGCGATCTGCAGCGCCTCCAGCCTGCTCGACCCCTCGGCCGCGAGCACCTCGGCGTGCGTCTCGATCGTCACGTTCGCCTTCGTGGCGAGCTGGTTGATGAGGTACTGCGACATGCTCGCCGCGAGCGACGGGCCGCGCACCAGCATCGTCACCGACTCGGCGTAGTCCGAGAGGCGCATCGCCGCCTGACCGGCCGAGTTGCCGCCGCCGATCAGGTACACGCGGCAGCCGCGGACGGCGAACGCCTCGGTCCCGGCCGCGCCGTAATAGACGCCATGGCCGGTCAGGCGGTTGACGCCGGGCGTGTCGAGCGTGCGCCACTGCACGCCGTTGGCGAGGATGACCGCTTTCGTCGTTAGGCGCGTGCCGTCATCGAGCACGACGGTGTGCGCCGCGTCCTCCGGCGTGATTGCATCCCCGGGATCGATCGCCACGACGGACCGGGCCACGAGCAACTCGGCGTTGAACTTCAGCGCCTGCTGGCGCGCCTTTCCACTCAGGTCGTCGCCCGACAGTCCGCCCGGGAATCCCAGGTAGTTCTCGATGCGCGACGATGTGCCGGCCTGGCCTCCACACGCCGTCCGTTCGACCAACAGCGTTCTGAGTCCCTCCGAGGCGCCGTAGACCGCCGCCCCAAGACCGGCCGGCCCGCCTCCGACGATGACAACGTCGTACTCGTTATGCAGCGGCACCGTCTGCAATCCGAGCGCGTCCGCCAGGTCGCGCGGCGTTGGTGCCTCGAGGCGGCGGCCATCGTTCAGAATGACGAGCGGCAGTGTCACGTCCGCGAACTCCGTCGCGGCGGCGTCACTCGAGGCCAGGATCTCGTCGCAGACGAGCCGCTCGATGCCATCGGGATCATCGAGGTCGCGCCACGCGAAGGTCACGCGGTTGCGCGCGAGAAACTCACGGAGCTCCAGGCAGGCGACATCGCTTTGCCGTCCGATCAGCGTCGCCGCCGCCATAGGTGTGTCGACGACGATCTGCTGCAAGGAGCTGACGCGCTGCGCCATGGTCTTCATGATCTCGCCGTTCAGCACGCGGCAGTGCGAGATGAGATCGTGGAAGTCCAGCGGATCCAATCGGGCCACGCGCGACGCCTCGATCGCTCGGACGCTCGCGACGGCCGGCGATGCGAGGAGGAGCGGCACTTCGCCGAAGTAGTCGCCCGCTTCGAAGACGGTGAGCTGCTGATCGCGGCCGGCGATGTTCTTCTCCACCGAGAGCCGCCCCTCGAGCAGGGCGAAGAACGATGGTGTTTGACCCTCGAGGATGAGCCATTCGTCGGCGTTGAGCCTGACGTCGGCGGCGCGCGCGGCGAGCGATGCGCGTTCGTCATCGGGAATGCCGGCGAAGAGTGGGATGCGCTTGAGCAGGTCGGCGGTGATCATGGGACGACTCCTCTTCGCTCTGGTAGAGCAGTGGGGCGCAAGCGTCTCGATGCAAGGGCCCGAGACTTCTCCTGAATGATGTCGCGCGGCGGAAGTCGGCAGTGAATGACGGGCTTGACAGGGGTCGGAGAATAGTTATCATAGCAACTGTTGCTACAGCACTCGAACTTGTCGATCCGTCTCACCCGTGGCCAACCCCAAACTCTCCAATCGCAGCAGGTCCAGCGCGGTCCAGGGCGAGATCCGGCAGACCAAGCCGTTCCGTTCGACCGCGCAGGAGGCGACGATCGCCCTCCTCCGCACCGCGTCGATCGTGAACCGTGCGTTGGCCAGAGTCGTCGAGCCGTATGGGCTGAGCCTGGCTCAGTACAACGCGCTCCGCATCATCCGCGGCGCGGGAGCTGGTGGCATTCCGACGCTGTCGATCCGTGAACGGATGATCGAGGAGGGTACCACGATCACGCGACTCCTCGACAAGCTCGAGGACGCGATGCTGATCCGGCGAGAGCGGAGCGTACCGGATCGGCGTCAGGTCCTCTGCTTCGTGACCGATGGCGGTCGGAAATTGCTCGACTCGTTGGACCCGCTCGTGAACGCCGCCGACGAGGACGCCGTGGCATCCCTCAGCGAGCTGGAACTCGAGCGGTTCATCAGTCTGCTCGATGCCGTGCGCCAGACCAACGCCAAGCGCGGCGCGCCCCGCAACGCCGGGCTGGCCAGGACCTAACGATGCTGCCTGTCCCGGCCAACGGCCTCCACCCACGGCATCGGCTAGAGGTGGCTTCGTGGCCGAAATACATGCTCTGATAACTATTGCTGTGACAATCAACCCGACTCCCATGCTTCGTAAACTTCTCGCCACGAATCCCGACGCCGGCGCCCTCGCCGCTCGCGTCGCGCTCGGCACGATCATGATCCCGCACGGCTTGCAGCACGCGCTCGGCCTGTTCGGCGGCTATGGCTTCGGCGGCACCCTCGCCTGGATGACGAAAACGTTAGGCTTCCCCGCTCCGCTCGCGACGGTCGCGATCGCCACCGAGCTCGTTGCGCCCTTCGCTCTCCTCCTCGGGCTCGCCGGCCGCTTCGCAGCTCTCGGCATTATGGGCATCATGGCCGGTGCGATCATCACCCACGCGCCTAACGGCTTCTTCATGAACTGGTTCGGGGGACTACCGGCTGGCGCAGAAGGCTTCGAGTACCACCTCCTGGCGATCGGCCTGGGCGCCGTCGTCGTGATGGAAGGCAGCGGAGCGTTTTCCGCCGACGCCTGGCTGTCCACCCGATTCGGCAAGAGCACCCCCGCCCGCCACGACGCGCCTTACGGACCCCGGTCAGCAGTTGCGCGGCGGGTTGCGTAGTCCACCCTTTCGCACGCTTCGCCGCTCACGTTCACCTTCGGAGTTACCGCCATGTCGATCAAGCCACAGGTACTCGACCTCATCAGCCTCGTCGAGAAGGGCCAGATGCTCGAGGCCATGAATCGTTATTACGCCGAGAACGTCGCGATGCAGGAGAACGTCTCGCCACCCACCGTCGGCTTCGCCGAGAACTACGCCCGCGAGGAAGCGTTCTA
>JAJKIV010000089.1 GCA_021154285.1 Gemmatimonas sp.
ACCCCGCTAGTCGTTAGGCTTGTAGAGCGTTCGCCGAGTGATGGCCATTAGCCGTTCGCCCACCTGCTTCGGCGTCAGGCTCCGGTCGCGATAGAGCTGCCCGAACGTCTCGAAGCTCGTGATCAGCCAGAGAAAGTCCGCGGCCTCTTCCACCGTCACGTCGTCGCGCAGCGCACCCTGATCGTGCATCCGCTGCGCGATCTTCCGCATGCCCTCGCGACGGCCCCGATTGAGCCGCGCCGCCGCGCTCGACGCATCCCTGTCCACGGCCGCGAGTGAGAGCAGCGCCCAGCTCACCTGGTGCTCCTGCGAGTAGAGCTCCATCGCGACGTCGATGCTGATCTCGAACGCCCGGACCACGTCGGGAAGGCGCAGCGCCTCGCCGATGCGCGCGAACCCACCACGATCGAGCAGGTCCTCCGCCACCGCGACCATCAGCCCCTCGCGGGACCCAAAGATCGCGTAGACCGTCGACCGAGCGACCTCCGCCTCGGCCGCAATAGCCGGCAGCGACACGCTCTCGAGCGGCGCGCGCGTCAGCAGATCTCGAGTGACGTCGATGATCCGGCGCCGCGTCTCCGCAGCGCCCTCCGCACGGGCCTTCTGGTTGTACGAACGCTTGGGGATTGACTTTTTCAAATTGACCGGACAGGTTGTAGCGTGAAATTAATCGCTCCAGCGCCACAGGCAAGCGGCTGCGGAGCCAACCATCGACACGAGTGAGGGATATCGGTATGCAGGTTCCTATTCTGATCGTCGGTGCCGGCCCAGCCGGCTTGTGCAGCTCGATCCTCCTGTCACGCCTCGGAGTCCGTTCGCTCGTCGTCGAGCGCCACCCGTCCACCTCGATTCATCCCAAGGCCACCGGCATCAGCACCCGTACCATGGAGCTGTTCCGCTCGTGGGGAATCGAGCGTCGCGTGCGAGAAGCGGCGATATCCGCCCGGTTCTCGAGCTCCATTCGCGACAACCTGGCGGGCCCGGAGCTGGATCGCCGATCACTCGGCTACGCGACCGCCGCCGAAGCCGCCGCATTCAGTCCGACATGGGCGGCGGTGTTGGCCCAGGATCACCTGGAGCCGATGCTGCTCGATCACGCGCGGAGCTACTCGACGGGCGAGGTGAGATTCTCGACCGAAGTCGTTGATCTCGAGCAAACCGATTCTGGCGTTCGCGCCGCGATAGTCGATCGCGTCACCGGAGATCGCACCGAGATCCGGTCCCGATATCTCGTGGCTGCGGATGGCGCCAACAGCCCGATTCGCCGGCGACTGGGTATCGCGACGCACGGGGCGGAGCGCATCGGTGAGTACCTGAGCATCCTCTTCCGCGCCGACATCGACTCGATCGTGGGTCCGGAGCTGAGCGGCCTGTACATGCTGCAGGGCCTCGGTGGACCGGCGCCATCGGTTGCGCTGCCGACCAGCGGCGACGGACGTTGGCTGCTGGCCACACCCTGGCGCAGCGATGTGCGGCCGATCTCCACGCTCGGCCCGGATGACTTCGTGGCGATCGTTAGGCGTGCGGCCGGCACGCCGGACTTGGGCGTCGAGGTGCTCGACTGCCAGGTCGTCGAGATCGGGGCCGAAGTTGCCGAGCGCTTTCGCGACTCCAACGTGTTCCTCGTGGGTGACGCGGCCCACCGGACGGCACCAACCGGTGGCACCGGCATGAACACCGCGATCCAGTCAGTGCACAACCTGATGTGGAAGCTGGCGGCCGTTCTCTCGGGCAATGCCGGCGACGCGCTGCTCGATTCGTATGACCCTGAGCGACGTCCCTCCGGCGAACGGAATGTACAGCGCTCCCTCGGGCGTCTGGCGGGTGTGTCCGCTCTGGCGGCGGACCTGGGCGTCGTGTACTCGTCAGGCGCCATCGTCGCCGGGACCGAGCAGGAACGGCCTGCGGTGATCGAGCCGACCTCGCCAGCATGTGTTGGAAGTCGCGCGCCGCACGTTTGGGTCGACGTCCACGGCGATCGACAATCGACGCTGGATCTGTTCGGAGCGAATTTCGTGCTGGTGACCGGCGCCCGCGACGAGGCGTGGCGCGAGGCGGCCCTCAATGCCGGCGGCGCGGTCGACAACCCGTTAGGCGTCGCGTCGATCGGCGGCACGGCGATCCGCGTCGTCTCCGACGACTGGCGTTCCGTCTACGGGATCGACGCTGACGGTGCGGTGCTCGTGCGCCCTGACGGACACATCGCCTGGCGATCAGCCGGTGCGGCGGCGGACGCAACGGCGACGCTCGAGCAGGTCATGGCTGGCGTGCTCGCGTTGGACGTCGAGGAACGTCGTGCCGCGGTCGCATCGCGTGCTGGTACTGCCGGCCGGAGGTATGGATGACACGCACACTCCTTCAATGGACGGGACGGCTGCTTGCAGCCGTCCTCGTTCTCGTACTCATCGCCGCGGGCGTCGTCTACGCTGCGAGCGAACGGAAGTTGCGGCAGACGTACGACGCTGCCGTCGATTCTCTCCATGTGCCGAACGACGCAGCATCAGTTGCGCGAGGCGAGCACCTCGCGCGGAACGTCATCAACTGCACGCTCTGCCACGGCGAGGATCTTGGCGGTGCCGTGTACTCCAGCGACCCGGCGATCGGGACGGTGGCCGGCCCGAATCTCACGCGCGGGAAGGGAGGAATCGGCGCCGACTACCGTGACATGGATTTCGTGCGCGCGATTCGTCGTGGCGTGCGCCGCGATGGGCGTTCGCTGATCGTGATGCCGAGCGAGGTATTCACCCATCTGAGCCAGGAGGACCTCGGCGCCGTGATCGCCTTTCTCAAACAGGCAGCGCCGGTGGACCGAGCGGTGCCAAAATCGGGATTCGGGCCGGTGGGACGCGCGCTGCTCGCGGCGGGCAAGATGAACATTCTCGTGGCAGGGAAGACTCCACACATCACGCCACCGGCCTCGGTGGCGGTGGACACGACTGCTGCGTACGGCAAATACATCGCCGATATCGCCGGCTGTCACGGGTGTCACGGCTACGGCTTGTCCGGTGGACGCGTGGCCGGCCCGCCGGGACTCCCTCCGGCGTCGAACCTGACGCCGGCCGGCATCGGGAGTTGGACCGAGGTGGACCTAACGAGAGCACTGCGCGAGGGCAAACGGCCCGACGGCAGTCAGCTCAACGAGTTCATGCCGTGGAAGGTGTTCCGCGGGATGACCGACGCGGAGGTTCACGCGATATGGCTGTATCTCAGGAGCGTGCCGGGCAAGCCGTTCGGGAATAAGTAGGCGACGGCGTGATACGCCGTCGCCTAACGGCAAAACTCGGTTGCCGCGGCGGTGAGAATGTCGGTCAGGTGACCCACCGACTCGAGGTCGACCCACTCCTCGAGCGCGTGCGCGCCTGCTCCGGATGGCCCGATGACGACCGTATCGATACCGACATCGGCGATCAGTGCTGCGTCCATCCAGTACGGCTCGCCGATGACCTCCGGTTGCGCGCCGAGCACGTTCGTGGCGGCGGCGAGGATGGCGTTGACAATCGGCGCGTTCCGAGCGACCTCGAACGAGCCGCGCGTCAACATGGCGCGAACGTTCGCCCGGAATGTCGGGTCATTCGCCGCGAGCGCGTCGGTGATGGCGCGGATCTCGGACAGCACCTGCTCCTCGGTTTCGCCCGGGATGGTGCGCCGTTCAATCTCGAGACGGCATCGGTCGGCGTACGTGCTCGTCCCGGTCCCGCCATGGAGCACCGCTGCGTGGAGCGACGGCGGTCCGACGAGCGAGTGCGGCGTCCGCGCGCGGAGGTCCTGTTCGAGTTGTTCGAGGCGGGCGAGGAATCGGCCCATGCGCATGTTGGCGTCGATCCCCAGATCGAAACGGCTGCCGTGTGCCGCGACGCCTAACGTCTCGACCTCGACCCAGCTGAATCCGCGGTGCGCGAGACAGACCCGAAGCTCGGTGGCCTCGGTCACGACCGCTGCGTCGGCACGGACGTGCTCGAGCACGTTGGCCATCCCGATACTGGCCACTTCCTCATCAGCCACGCACGCCACCAGGACGTCCCCGCGCAGTTTGGTGCCCGCATCGCGGAGTGCCTTGACGGTCGCCAGGCACGCGGTGACGCCACCCTTCATGTCGTACGCGCCGCGACCGTAGAGTTTGCCGTCGCGCACGACCCCCGCGAACGCCTCGGGCATCGCGGCGACGCCGACCGTGTCGATGTGGCCGTACAGCATGAGCGATCGCCCGCCGCCAGTCCCACGCGTCCGGCCAACGACGCTCACACGGCCCGGTTCGGGCTCGTACTCTTGGGTCTCCATGCCTAACGCACGCATCATCGCGCCGAGTCGGGTCGCGATCTCGCGCTCGTCGCTCGGCTCACCGTCAGCGAACGCGGGGTTGATGGACCTGGTGCGAACGAGGTCGGCGAGCGTCGTTGTGATGTAGTTGGCGTCGGCCATGGTCGGGATTGGGCGTGGTCCGGTGTGCTAGCCTTTCCGTATTCTGCCGCCCCGGACCCCGCGCGTGCAATTCGCATCGCCCCCGTGCCATTCATGCCAATTTCCGGACCCGGCCCCATCAACGCCCGGTACCATGCTGCGAAGGACCCGAGGCGGTGATTGCCTCCTCGGATTGGTCCCGTCAGGCCCGACTCACTCTCGAGCGCGGCGCCAGCGCGGACAGACATCTCGCAGTAGGGAGACAAGCACATGCGTAAGACCCTGACCAGAATGGGATTCGGCTTGGCCCTTGTCGTTGGCGCCGCCGGTGCGGCTGCCGCGCAGTCCACGCCGAATGCTCGACCCGACACCACGCAGCGCGACCATCGCCAGTGGGATGGTGAGCACGGCGGACGTCGTGGCGGCCCGGGTGGCATGCTCCTCAAGGGCATCAGCCTGACCGACGCACAGAAGGACCGGCTCAAGGCAATCCGCAAGGAGCAGGAGCCGGAGATGAAGAAGACCCGCGAGCAGTTCGGCGCGGCCATGAAGGAAGCGCGTGAAGCGCGCGAGCGCGGCGACACCACCGCCGCACGAGCGAAGATGGAACAGGTTCGCGGGCAGATGGAGCGTCAGCGTGATCAGCAGATCGCGACGCTGCGGACCATCCTGAACGCTGACCAGCAGAAGCAGCTCGACGCGAACATTGCGACCATGAAGGAGCGGCGCGCGCAGGGCGGACATAAGAACCACGGTGACCAGCCCGGTGCCGGTGGCGACAGCCGCTAAGCGAATTGCGAGACCGGTGTTGATAGCAGGCCGTTCCCGCCTGCTATCAACGCCAATTACTCGAACCTTAGGAGAACCACATGGCCATGAAGAAGACGGTGACTGCCATCGCATTGCCCGCCGTGGCGCTGGCAGTCGTCGCGAGCCGCCGCCAGAGCGAAGCCGCAACGAGCGAACCGACCGCCGTTCCCGTGGCGCGCGTCGCATCGCCCTCGGCCGCGCTTCCCGCCACGGATGGGCTCCAGCTCGTCGTCGCCCCGGCGGGCAACGAGGCTCGTTATCGCATCCGGGAACAGCTCGTCGGCGTGGATTTACCTAACGATGCGATCGGCGCAACGAGCGACGTGTCGGGAGGCATCGCGTTCGACGCGGCCGGGAGCCTCGTTCCTGGCTCGTCGAAGTTCATCGTGAACGTCAGTGGGCTGAAGAGCGACAAGGATCGCCGCGATGGGTACGTTCGCGGCCGCATCCTCGAGACGAGCCAGTTCCCGACGGTCGAGCTTACCCCCACCGCGATTCGCGGCTTGGCGCTCCCACTGCCGACGTCGGGCAACAAGACGTTCCAGATCGTGGGCGACCTGATGGTGCACGGCGTGACGAAGCCGACGACATGGAATGTGACCGCGAGCTTCGACAACGGCCGCGTGTCGGGCGCCGCGGCGACGTCGTTCCTCTTCTCGGACTTCGGTCTGAATCAGCCGCGCGTGCCGGTCGTGCTCAGCGTGGCCGACAGCATCAAGCTGGAATACACCTTTTCACTGGTGCCGAAGACCTGACGCGCAAACCGCGTCAGCCTCAGCGCTGCAAGACGATCAGCGAATAGGTGCCCGTGACCGACCCGGCCTGCGTATTGGCCCAGACGCGATATGCGCCGGCGGGGACCTCGCGCTCGATGCGCGCGTTCCGGCCCCCGCCGGAATTGTCATCTTCCGCGAGGAGCGCGCCGCCGGGGTCGAACAGCCCCAGGTACGAGTCGACGTCGCTGCTCGTCATGTCGAGCTGGATCGTTCCGGCTGCCGGAATCGTGATCTCGTAGATATCGACGTACGAGTCGTCGAACGTGTACTCGCAGTCGCCTAACGCGAGCGTGCCGTCCGCTCGCTGGCCGACCGCCAGCGTCTTGACGAACGGGCAGAGCTCGGCCGCGTACGCGACGCGGACCTGCGTGCTGCCGGTCCGTCCTTCGCTGGACGCCACGACCGTGAGGGGTCCACCCGGGCCGCGGCCTCGCGCGACACCGGCCGCCGTCACATCGACGACGCTCGGATCGGGCGTCGTCCAGGTTACCGTCCGACCGTGGAGCGTAATGCCGGTCGCCGAGAGAAGCTGGACGAAGAGCCGTCGTCCAAAGCCAACGAAGACGATTGGCGCCGGGGGGTTCACGATCACCTCGGCGACGGCCGGGCCGCTCACCGTTACAGGCACGGCCGCGCTAATCGTGGTGTCGTCGGTCATCCGCACGACGATAGTCGCGGTCCCATTGGTGACCCCCAAGACATCGCCCGCCGCGTTGACAGCTGCGACGTCCGGATTGGACGAGGACCAGGTGACGGTTCGCGTTTTCGGGTTGCGCAGCTTCGCCGTGAGCGGCACGGTCTGCCCATCCTCGAGCGTCAGTCTCGCGGGTTCGACGAACACCGCGGGACGCGACGGCCCCGTCGAGTCACACGCGAGAATGTCCGAGCCTATCGCCAGCGCGAGCAGCAGGCGTCGATGCATGCGCACAGACCTACACCCCGGATCACGCGCGCGCGAGGCCTCCGGTCTGCTTTGTGGCGTCCAGGTGGCAGAGGGGCTCCCACGTCTCACCGTCCCTCGTGATCTCCCAATCGATGGTCATGGTCTGGCCATCGTGGCTGAGGGCCCAGGTCGCGCGCTCCCAGTCGCCGATGAAGAACCAGACGTTGTCACGCTGCGTCACCCGATACGTTTGCGCGAAGCCCAGGTTGTCGACGGTGTACGAGGAATACTGCCCGGTGTTCGCGTCGTACCGAATGATGTCGAGGCCGATGTGGCGATCGCTGCCGAAGCGATGGTCCCAGTGGCCGAGGAGGAAGAAGCGCCCGGGAAGCCAGGTGTAGCTCTCCTCTCCCGTGACCGGAGTGGTCGGAGCGTTAGGCGCCGCACCCACCTCATGGCCGGCAACCGTCCACGTGCCGATGAATGGCTCGAGCCGCCGGTGTGCCTCGGTGACCATGGGCGTCGGTTTGGGGTCGTGCGCCGTACCGGGCGATGCGCCGGCCGATTGTTCACTCTGGTCCTTGATCGGATCGATCGACTCCATCTTGCCACCTCACATCAGTCACTCACGCTCCCGTTAGGCGTCGATCCGCGGAGATGGATCAGCCGCCGAGCTCGCGGTACCAGGCACTGAATGCCCGCTCGAAGAACACCTTGTTGAACAGCGTCCATTCGCCGAGGGATGCCGGGAGCGTGAATGCGTTCCCAGCATCGGCGGCGGAAGTGCCGGCGTCGTGCGCCTTCCGCGCTGCCCGTTCCACCTCACTCAGCACTGCGACATAGCGATCGAACTCCGGCTGACGCGCGAGCGCGCCATGCCCCGGAACATAGACCGTCGATCGGTCGCGGCGCAGCGCGTTCACCGACGCCGAAAGCTTCGATGGGATTGCGTCGACGTAGTTCGGGAACATCGCGTTCCACACGAGGTCGCCACAGAACACGACGCTCGGGTCATCGACCTCGAGCGAGAGATCGCTGTCCGTGTGGCCGAGTCTCGGAACGACGCGCACTCGGCGATTCCCCAGGTCGATCGTGGTCTCTCCCGAGGTCGGAACGAGGACGGTCTGCTGCAACGCCGCGGTGCGGGCGTCGTCCGTCGGCTGATTCCGTTGCAGCACGAGCTCGCGCGTGCGCTCGGTCGTGCGCACCGCAGGCTTTCCGTTGGTGGCGTCCGTCGAGAGATAGCCGGCGACGCCGTTCGCATGATCGGCGTGGTAGTGCGTGACGACGACGTGCGTCGGCCACCGACCCGTGAGCTCGCGCGCCTTCGCGCCGAGCCAGGCAGCGCCGGCGGGCTGGTTGAATCCCTCGATCGCGACGACGCCGGAGTGGCCGGCGATGATGCCGCCGTTCGAGAGCGTCGTGCGGTCGCCGCCTAACGGCGTCGAGATCAGGGCCCAGATCCCGTCGGCAACCTGTTCGAGGGACCCGAACGGCTCGCGCGCGACGACCGTGCCCAATGGCGTTTGAGCCCACGCGGCGCGCAGCGCGTCAGGCGCGACGGCGGCGGCGAGAGCAAGGTGAGCGGCACACGTGCCGGAGCGGGCGACGAAGTCGCGACGGGATATTCGGGACATGGGTGTCGAGGCTGGACGTGGAAGCTAGAATACGATGATAGATGGACGAGAACCAGCAGGTGTCCGAGCCAGAGGAATTCGTCATGAGCACCGTCACGGGAATTCATCACGTTACCTGCATTGCCGGCGATCCGCAGGAGAACGTCGACTTCTACACCGGCGTGCTTGGCATGCGGCTGGTGAAGAAGTCGGTGAACCAGGACGTGCCGGACACCTACCACCTCTTCTATGCGGACGGTGAGGCACACCCCGGCGCTGATCTCACGTTTTTCCCATGGCCAACGCTGCCACCAGTGCAGAAAGGTGTCGGGCTCGCCGTCGAAGTGTCGCTGGCGATCCCGAAGGGCTCGCTGGAGTACTGGGAGGACCGGCTTGCGACGGCGGGCGTGAACAGCCAGGAGCGAGAGGTCCGTCACGGCGAGCAGGCGATCCGCCTCAGTGATCCGCACGGGCTGGAGCTCGCGCTGGTGGAGACCGCGGACGAGCGCGAGTTCACGCCATGGTCGCAGAGCCCGGTGCCGGCGCCGCATCAGATTCGCGGGCTCCACGCGGTGCGCCTCTGGGAACGGGACGTGGCGGAGACGGCGAGCTTTCTCGTCGAGACGCTGGGTTTCGCAATGGTGGGCGAGGAGAACGGCTGGCGTCGGTACGGCATCAACGGCGGCGGGTCGGGACGGCACCTCGACATCCGTCCGATGCCTAACGAATCGCGCGGTTCGTGGGGGACCGGTGGAATCCATCACGTCGCGTGGCGCGTGCCGGATGACGCCGCGGAGCTCGCGGTGCGGGAACGCATCTCGGCCGCAAAACGTCGGCCGACGGAAGTAATCGACCGGTTCTGGTTCAAGTCGGTCTATTTCCTGGAGCCGGGCGGGGTCCTGTTCGAAATCGCCACCGACGGACCCGGTTTCACCGTCGACGAGGACCTCGCGACTCTGGGCGAACATCTCGTGCTGCCACCGTGGCTCGAGCCGCATCGCCGAGAAATCGAAGACGCGTTGCCGCCGTTGGCGGTTCGCGTCTAGGGGACTGCCTGCCGCGAGCGGCGTCCGCCGGAGCCGAGTGCCCGCGCCTCCGCCACGATGATCTCGAATTACCCCGTGCGACGATTGTCTCAACGCTTCGTGACGACACAACCGGAGATCGAGTTGTGTGATGGGCCCCGCGATCGGTTGAGCCATCCGAGATGCCGCGAAAGAAAACCAAGCCGGCTACATCCAAGAACACGGCCAAAGCCAGTCCCCGCGCGGTCGTGTTCGAACCCCGCCACCCGACGCTGATCGCGACCGCGTGCTTTACGCTTTGGATCGCGGTCATGTCGGTCCCGATGCTCGGCGGCGCCTTCCTCGCCACCGTGTACAACGACCAATACTCGTCCGGCTATGCCTACCGCGCCTGGGCGGCCGAGTGGTGGAAGAAGCTCGGGCATGTGCCCCTGTGGAATCCGGAGATCTTCGGCGGCATGCCGTTCGTCGCCGGCATGAGCGGCGACCTGCTGTATCCCACCACATGGCTCCGGCTCGTCCTGCCGACTCACGTGGCGATGAACCTCGGGTTCGTCATCCACTATGTGCTCGCCGGACTCTTCACCTACTGGTTCCTGAGACGCTGGCGAGTGTCGTGGCCCGGCGCGGTCGTGGGCGGATTGGCCTATCAGCTGGCCGGCGTGATCGGGTCGTACGTGAGCCCGGGGCACGACGGCAAGCTGTTCGTCACCACGATGCTTCCCCTCACACTCACGGGCCTCACGATCGGCATCCGCGACCGGCGGCTCGAGGGCTACGCGATCGTCGCGCTGGCCGTCGGGCTGATGATGCTGAGCCCCCATCCACAAATGGCGCAGTACGCCCTGCTCGCGGCCGGGCTCTTCGCCTTGTATCTGACGTTAGGCGATGGCTCGGTCACAACTCCGCAGGCACGCGTGACCTCGCTCGGCCTTGCCGCGGCGGCGGTGGCCGTGGGGGTCGGGGTGAGCGCGATTCAGTACGTACCATTCTACGCGTACATCCCGTACTCGCCACGCGACAGCTCGGTGCTCCACAACTTCGCGTGGTCCGCCGCGTACGCAATCCCATGGGCGCACGTACCGGAGCTCGTAATTCCTCGGTTTACGGGCGAAACGTTCAACGGTACGTACTGGGGGCCTAACGGGCTCAAGTTGCACTCGGAATATCTCGGCCTGTTGGCCGTCGCCCTCGCCGTCGCGGGCGCGACGGATAAGCAGCGACGTCGGATGATCCTCTGGTTCGCGGGCATCGGGCTCCTGTTTCTCCTCATCGCGCTTGGCGCGTCGACTCCATTCTTCCGGTTGTGGTGGGCCGTCGTCCCGTTCTCGAAATCCATGCGTGCGCCCGGCATGGCGCTCTTCATCGTCGCGTTCGTGACCGCCGTGCTCGCGGCGTTCGGCGCGGACCGCGTGGCGAACGGCGCGGCGCCGCGATTCGCGCGCGTAGCGCTCATCGTCGGCGCGCTCGTCGCGCTGCTCGGCCTCACGGGAGCGATCGGTGCGGTGGCTGAATCGTTAGGTCGCGGGGTCGAGGCGAAGCTTGGGCTCTCACAGCGTGGAGCGATGGCGACAGCCGCCGCCGGCACGATTCAGTGGAGTGCCCTCGTCGCCGGGCTGATGCTCGCTGGTGCCGGCGCGATCGCGTTCGCGCGGGGCCGTGGTCTCGCAGGGCCACGTGTCTTCGCCGCGTTACTCATCGCGCTCGTTGGAACGGATCTCTGGCTCAACGACCGCGCGTTCTGGAACTACAGCAATGCGCCTGACGAGCTCTTTGCCGGTGATGCCATCAAGACGCGCCTCCGCTCCGTGCCTCGTCCCTTCCGTGTGTGGGATGTGGACGCCTATCCCGGTGCGGCGCTCATGGCCGATGACATCTCCCAGCTCTACGGCCATCACGGCAACGAGCCGCACTCGTTCGACGTCGTGAACGCACGCGTGGGCGAAAGTCTGTCGTTCGCGCGGGCAGGCGATCCCCAGATCCTGGATCTCTTCGCCGTCAACTACCTGATCGTGCCGGCGGAGTCGGCGCCCGACTCGCTGCCCGGCTTTCGCCGAACGGTGACGAACGCCGCGACCTCGGCAGGCGGGGCCGCTACGCTGTTCGAGCGCAAGCAGCCGATTCCCTACGCGCGCTTAATTCCCGCTGCAGCCGTACCAATATCCGCGTCGCAGATCGCGAGCACGGTGGTCGATCCGCAGTTCGCCCCCGACCGTGTCGTTCTGGTCGAATCGGCACCAGGGATCGCACCCGGGACCATTCCGAATCCGTTGCCACCGCCGTCGGACGTGGGGGTGCGGGTGGCGGAATGGCAGCCGGGTGCGTTGCGACTGCAGCTCGACGGCCCGCCGCCTAACGCTGCGTATGTGCTCGTGAGCGAGAACTGGGACGCCGAGTGGCGCGCGAGCGTCGATGGGAAGGACGCCACGGTGCTGCGCGGCGACGGCACGCTGATCACGGTGCCAGTACCCGCGGGTGCGCGCGAGGTCGTGTTGCGCTACGAAGGCCGCGCGTACGCTCGCGGGCGTACGGTAACTCTCGCCTCACTCGCCGTCGTGGCGTGCGTCCTCGTGCTCCCGCCGGTATTTCGACGCCGGCGCACAACGCCTGCGATGTC
>JAJKIV010000090.1 GCA_021154285.1 Gemmatimonas sp.
CCGGATCCGCGAACCATGGCCGGGGCGAGGCGGACTCCATCGCGCGGACGTAGCGTCTCGCGCTCGCCGTGTCTCCCGCCATGACGAGCACGTAGGGCGCATTCGTCATCACCCCGGTCGGCGACCGCAACGCGATCCGCCTCGCCTCGTCCGGTTTGCCCCGCGCAAGCCGCACGAGCATCGCGACGTTCGCGGCTGGCAAGAAGGTCGAGTCGAGTCGAACGGCCTTTTGACTCTCGGCATAGGCGGAATCCACCTGGCCCATGGCGTAGTACGCATACGCGGTCCAGGCCGAAAATGAGCGGCGACACGCGCTCGACGCGCCCGCCTTCCTGAAGCTGCGAGATTGCCTCCGACGGCCGCCCCGCTATGACCAGATATCGACCGTAGGCTGCACGGGCGGGCACGTCGTCCGGATCTCGATCGACGCCGCGTTGGAATTCCGCAAACGCCTCCGCCCATCGCCCCGCGTGCGCGTACGCAGTGCCGAGCGCGACGTGGGGGTCGGCAAGCGCGCTGTCCAGCGCCAGCGCGCGATTCGCGGTCGCGATGGTCGAGTCTTTCACATCCTCCGGACGCGTGCCACCGAAATACGGATAGAGCTGCAACGCGGTGGCCAGCGCGGCATACGCCCGCGCGAACTTCGGGTCGAGCCGCACCGCTCGCTCGAAGTTCGCGATGCTCTGCCGAACGCCTTCGCCCCGTCGCTTCAACTGCTCCTGTCCGAGCAAATACAGGTCGAGTGCCTCCGGATTCGTCGTGCCGAGCGTCGACACCTGCTGCGGGCGCGCCGCGACGCGATCGGCGAAGCGCGCGTGCAGCGTATCCGCGATCGTGCGCACGATGTCGTCCGCGATCGCGCCGAAATCCTCCGACTCCCGAACGAACGTGCCGGCCCACAACTCGGCCCTCGAGCTGGAGTCGTTCAGTTGCGCCGAGATCGTCACCTGACCGTTCTGCTCGCGAAGCGTCCCGGTCACCAGCAGCCTAACGCCAAGGTCTCGTGCGACGGTGCGAACATCCGAGCCGTCGAGCCGGTCCTTGTAGCGGTAGGCGGCGCTCCGTCCGACGATCTGCACGCCGGGCACACGAGCCATCGCCGTCAGGATCTCGTCTCGAATGCCGTCGCTGCGGTAGTCCAGCGCCCTGTCGTGCGCGACGTTGCGGAAGGGGATCGCCGCGAGCGTGAGCGGCTCCGGCGGCGCTCGGTTCATGCGATAGAGCGCGCCGCCAGCGAGCGCGACGGCCGTCGCGACGGCTGCGATGATCGGCCTACGACCGAGCGCCCGCGCCCGAGGTGCGGGCGGTGGACTGGCACCGTCGAGGGCCGCGAGGATCTCGGCCGCCGTCTGCGGTCGATTTGCCGGATCTTTTTCCAGGCAGCGTCGAATGATGTCGGCGATGGCGGGTGGAACATCCGCTCGACATTCCGCGATTGGGCGCGGCGTCTCCGTGAGGTGCGCCGCGATGATCTGGTGCATCGGGCCGCCGTAGAACGGCGGCTTGCCGGTGAACAGCTCGTACGCCATACAGCCGAAGGCGTACAGGTCAGCGCGATGGTCCGTGCGTGGGTCGCCGGTCGCCTGGTCGGGGGCCATATAGGCCGGCGTGCCTAACGACGAAACCGCTTCGGTCAGGGTGATTTCCGAGAAGTCCCTTGCTTCGGCTTCGCTCAGGGCAGCCGCGCTGCCGCCTCCAGGCTGCTCGTGGCCGCCGGTACCCGCCGCCACGAGCGCTTTCGCGATCCCGAAGTCCGTCACCATCGCCGTGCCGCCGGACAACAGCACGTTGCCAGGCTTGATGTCGCGATGCACCACGCCGCGTCCATGCGCGAAGGAGAGCGCGCTGGCGACGTCACGGAGAATACTCACGGCATCGCCGATCGGGAGCGGGCCTTCGCGCGCGAGGCGATCGCGCAACGAGCGACCGTCGACGAACGGCATGGTGTAATACGGACATCCCGCCGCAACGCCCGCCGACAGGAGTCGAACGATATTGGCCTGCTGCAACGACGCCGCGACCTTGATCTCACGTGCAAACCGGTCGGCGTTGATACCCGCGGCCAGCACGGGGCTGAGCGGCTTGACCACGACCTTGCGGCCGAGGGCGGGCTCGTTGGCGATGAAGACATGTGAGGTGCCGCCACCGCCGCCCATCTCCTGCTCGACGACGTACGTCGTGCCGCGCGACGCCTGCACGAGCTGCGGATCGTCGTGGAGTAAAAATCTGCGACGTCCCGGCCTGAAAAAACTCAAGGCGCGCCTCTCGAAAGGGGGGCGCGCCTTGCTTCGCCTCGTCAGCGGCCGAATCCCGCCAACCCGCCTAACAAGTCGACGACCGACGACAGCGTGGGCGGCAGCGTGCCGCACGTGGGAGGCGGGATCGTCGGCCGCGCGGGCGGCGCAGGGTCCGGCGGCAAGATGCGTCCAGGCGATGAATCCGGCTGACCTACCCCGGGAATCGTGTGGGAGTGAAGCAGGTCTTCGAGTCTCACGGCGCCCTCCTGACGAGTATTGGTCGCGACGACGACTTGTGCGGATTGCCTAGTCGGCGATAGTGATGTCACGCGCGAAGCAACTCTGGCAATAGGATATACAGTAACGAGTTGCGTGTTTGACTTCGCGTCCGTTAGCTGAAGCGTTCCGTCGCAACCATTAAGGTGTCGGCCGCGCGCTCCACTGAGCCGCCAGTGCGAGTAGCCGTGCACGGTCCTCGGACGTTCGGATCGTGACGATGCGAGTCGGGAGCGACTCGTCGATCAGCGCTCGTACCGTCGAGTTGACGACCGACTGCGGAGCCGTCGCGTCGCGAAGCGCTCGCGCATACGTCGCTACCTCGATCTCGAGAGCGCGCATTGATGTCGCGTTCGCGAAGTCGGCGATCCGCATCGCACGGTGGAGCTCGGGTGGAGCTGGGGGAAGGCGCATCAGGTCGCGGGCCAAGGGGTGCCCAGGCAAGAGAAGGAGTTGGCGGTTCGACGATTTCCGTCACGAACGACAACGGATCGCACCTCCAAACATACCGCAATGCCGCCTGCCGCGTGACAGGTTTTTCGCAGTTGGCGCGGACCCCGACGGCCGGCGTGTCAGCGACATCCCGACGATCCTGGAGCCGGCCAAGCTCATCCCAATCGCCGCTTTGCACGTATGTTTGCGTGATCTCCTGCACAGGCCGCGCGCGTGAGTGGAGCTCCCAGTGAACTCTGGGCCACGCTAGCCGACCGTTTCCTGTTCGAGCGCGAGTTGGGACACGGGGGGATGGCCGTTGTCTACCTCGTGCAGGATCTCAAGCACAGGCGCCGAGTCGCGCTCAAGGTGCTGCGTGACGACCTCTCGGCCGTTCTTGGTGCTGCGCGGTTTCATCGCGAGATCGAGATCGCTGCCGGCCTGCAGCATCCGCACATCCTCCCGCTGTACGATTCCGGTGAGGCGGCGGGCACGCTGTACTATGTGATGCCATACATCGAGGGCGAATCGCTTCGCGTTAAGCTCGCACGCGACGGCAAGCTGCCGATCGACGATGCCCTGCGGGTCACCCTCGAGACCGCCGATGCGCTCGCGTACGCCCACTCGTGCGGCATCATCCATCGCGACATCAAGCCGGAGAATATTCTCCTGTCGGGAGGCCACGCCGTCGTCGCCGACTTCGGCATCGCGCGGGCGATCTCGAACGCCGGCATGCAGACGCTGACGGACGTTGGGTTCATCCTCGGCACGCCGGCGTATATGGCGCCGGAGCAAGCGAGCGGAGGAGACGTGGTCGACGCTCGCGCGGACATTTACGCGCTCGGCTGCGTGCTCTACGAGTGCCTGACAGGAAAACCGCCCTTCTCCGGTGGTTCGGCACAGGCGATTCTCGCGCGCCAGATCACGGAATCGCCTGCCGAGGTGAGCGCAACACGAACCGGCGTGCCGGAGCTGGTAAGGGGCGTTCTGCGGCGCGCGCTCATGAAGTCGCCCGGGGCGCGCTTTCAGACGTCGGGAGAGTTCCTGGCTGCTCTCGAGCCGGCGACCCGAAGCGGTGCGCACCGGAGCCGCCCTCTTTCGGCGTTAGGCGCTCGTCGCGGCTGGCGCGGGATCGGCGGAATCGTCGGAGTGATGCTCGCCGTCGCTGGTGGTGCATTCGCTTTGATGCGCCACCGAGATACGGCTATCGCCGCGTCGACCGACCGCATTCGCTCCATTGCGGTAATTCCCCTGGTCAACCAGAGCTCCGACCGAGAGAACGAGTACTTCTCGGATGGGATGACGGAGGAGCTGATCGCCGCGCTCAGCAACGTGGAAGGACTGCGCGTCGCACCGCGATCATCGTCCTTTGCTTTCAAGGGCAAGAATCGGAGCTCCAGCGACATCGGCCGCGAGCTGCACGTCGACGCGGTGATCGATGGCAGCGTCCAGCGATCGGGCGGACAACTTCAGTTGCGTGCTCAACTCGTCCGCGTCGCGAACGACTCGGTGCTCTGGACGGACGGGTATCGGCGTCAGGTAGCCGACGTGTTCACGCTCCAGGACGAGCTTACGAGTGCAATTCTCGCGCGACTTCGTCCAGCGCTGAGCGGTTCGGCGCCCGCAGCCAGGAGTCGCCATGCGACGCGTGACCCCGAGGCATACGATCTCTATCTGCAGGGACGTTTCTATCTCGTCCGGCGGGAGCGTGATGGATTGCTCAAGGCGGCTGACTATTTCCAGGGCGCGGTCGCAAGAGACCGCGACGCGAGCGCTCGCGCTCGACAGCACAAGCGCCGAGGCACACACGTCCCTCGGCTTCATCGCGCTCTTCCATGACCGCGACTGGCCCACGGCCGAGCGAGAGCTCGACCGCGCGCTGGCGCTGGACGCGACCTCGGCGTCGATCCTGCTGTTCCGATCGTGGCTGTTCCTCATCACGAGGCATCCCGAGCGGGCGTTACAGGAGATCCGACGCGCTCAGCAGATGGAGCCGCGATCGCTGATCATCAACACGCGTCTCGGGTCCATGCTGTATTACACGCGGCAGTATGACGCGGCCGTCGCGCAGCTTCGGCAGACCATCGGCCTCGATCCGACCTACGAGCTCGCGCACGCCGAGCTCGCGCACGTGTACGCCGCGCAGCACCGGCCGATCGACGAGGTGCGCTCGGAGATGGTCAAGGCGCCCACGTTCGCAACGCGGTACGAGGGACTCGGACTTGGCTACGCGTTAGGCGTGTCCGGTCACACCGCCGAAGCGACGCGCGTGCGCGATGCGCTGCTCGCGCGTTCGCGCGAACGGTACGTCGACGCGCCGTCGATCGCCCTCGTCTACACCGGCCTCGGCGACACGGCTCACGCGGTCGACTGGCTCGAGCGGGCCGTCGCGGATCGCGCCTGGTCCGTCGGGTTGCTCGAAGTGGAACCGATGTGGGATCGCTTGCGCGATGACCCGCGCTTCCGCCGGCTCATCGAGCAGCTTCGCCTTGCTTCATGACACGACGACGGAATGACCACCAAGCCGGCTCATTGGCACGACTGACGAACGGCATCCCATCATCGGCGTAGAGGAGACTCCCAATCCCGTACCAGGAGGACACTCATGCTGACCACACAATCCACCGACGTAGCTGCCGTCGCGGCCGAATTAGTGGCGGCGTTCGGCGCGGGCGACTGGCAGCGCTTTCGCGCGACGCTGGACCCCGCCGTCGTCTACGAGGAGACCGGCACGCACCGCCGCGTCGAGGGCGCCGACGAGTACGTCCGGCTCTCCGAGGGGTGGAAGAAGGCGTTCCCTGACGCGCGCGGCACGGTGCGCGCTGCGGTCTCCAGCGGGCAGACCGTGGTGGAGGAAGTGGTCTGGGAGGGGACACACACAGGCCCGCTCGCAGGGCCCAGCGGTACGGTGCCACCCTCTGGCAAGCGAATCCGCGTGTTAGGCACGATGTGGTTCACCTTCACAGGCGGCCGCGCGCGGGAGATTCGGCACCATCTCGACCTGATCACGCTGCTCCAGCAGATCGGCGCTCTCCCCGACTAACGCACCGATTCGCATCGGCGTTAGGCGCCGCAACTCTCAAGTCTACACGCCTGACTCTTTCCTTGAGGTCTTGTATCGTAAAGCTCGTTGCGATCAACAGTTACCGCGTGCCGCTCGCGCGAAACATGAGCTGGCGACGAATCGTAGAGAAAAGCTCGCAGTACACTTCGCGACACCCGGCTCGTGGCCGAACCTTCTCGTCGTCGGATCAAAATTGCCTCAGCACGCGAAACCATGACGCCATTGGATCGACGTTCGTTTGTCGCCGCGGCCGCTTCGATGGCAGCGGCGTCGGTGGTACGCCCGTCGACGACCGTCGCGATGCCAGCGGAAGCCATCACGTCCGCGGACGATCCCCTCGGCGTGCGAGGTGACTTTCCGATCGTCAACGAGCGAACGTTCCTGAACTCCGCCTACATCGCGCCGATCCCGATGCAGGTCGTGAAAGCAGGACAGGCTTTCCTCGAGGAAAAGGCCAGGAGGTCCTTTCAGCTCGGCCCGCTGCTCAAGAAGTGTGACGAAGTTCGCGTGCAGTTCGCTCGTCTGATCGGCGCGGCGTCACCCAATGAGATCGGGTTGTTGTTCTCGACCGCCGAAGGCGAGAACGTCGTGGCCGCCGGACTCGGCCTCAAGGCAGGGGACAACGTCGTCATCGACGAGCTGCATTACAACACGGAGTTCGTGCTGTATCGCCAGCTCGAAAAGTCGAACGGCGTCGAGCTTCGCATCGCGAAACACCGAAACGGCCTCGTCGACGCGAGCGACATCGAGCCACTCGTCGACTCGCGCACGCGACTCGTGTCCGTCGCCTGGGTCTCTCACCAGAACGGACTTCGCCACGACATGAGGCCGATCGCCGATGTCGCGCACGCGAAGGGCGCGCTCTTCTACACCGACGCGATTCAAGCCGTGGGAATGTTTCCGATCGACGTCGTTGCGGCCGGCGTCGATGTGCTGTGCGCTGGGTCGTACAAATGGCTGCTCGCTGGTTGGGGAGTCGCTCCGTTGTACGTCCGCACCGCGATTGCCGATCGTCTTCGACTCGACCGGTTCGGCGAGATGCACGCCGGCCGGGAGCTGGCGGATCACAGCTACGAGATCGAAACGAACGCGAAGCGGTTCGACTACTCGAGCCGCGCGTTCGGCGACGTGTACACGCTCAGCGCCGGGCTCTCGTATCTCGAGAAGGTGGGCGTCGATCGCATCGAGGCACACACAGTAGACAATCTCGCTCGGCGGCTGCAGGACGGTCTCGAGAAACAAGGCCACCGGCTGTTCACGCCTCACGGAAACCGCTCATCGATCGTGACGATCTACACGACGAGGCCACCGAGCGACATTCGGGCAGCCTTTCAGACTGCCAACATCGAGGTGACGGTCCGCGACGGAACCGTTCGAATCTCACCGGCGCTGTTCAACGTTCGCGATGACATCGACCGCTGCCTCGCTACGACGAAGACCCTCGTGTAACGTTAGCCGTCGATCTTCTCACACAGCTCGGAGCGTTCGATGAAACGGTGGGCGAAGCGAATCGCGGTCGGCATCGGAGGGCTTCTCGTTCTGGCGATCGTGCTCGGATCGGCTACCGAGGCGGTTCTGCGCAGGCGGGCGGCACACGCGTATCCGGCGCCAGGGCAACTCGTCGACATCGGTGGGCGGCGCATCCAGCTCGATTGCCGAGGCTCGGGATCCCCGACCGTGGTGCTCGAGTCGGGTCTGGACAACCTCGGATCGGTGAGCTGGGCGCTTGTGCATGACTCGATTGCGACGACGTCTCGCACGTGCGCGTACAGCCGCGCGGGCATCATGTGGAGCGATCCCGCTTCGGGCGCGTTCGAGGGCAAGCACGTGAGTGAGGACCTGCATGCGGCGCTGGCGAAAGCCGGCGAGCACCCGCCGTTCGTAGTGGTCGGGCACTCGCTCGGCGGCCCCTATGCTTTGCTCTTCGCGGGCCTCTACCCGTCCGACGTGGCCGGGCTCGTGTTCGTGGACGCGTCGCATCCGGACCAGCTCGAGCGCTTGCGGAAGGCAACGGGGAATTCCATGGAACCGCCGACCGGCATGCTGGCCGCCGTCGCGGCGCTCTCGTGGTCGGGGATCATCCGACTGGTGCCTGACGGCGCATCGCCCAAGCTGCCTCCGACAGCGGTCGCGGCGGCGGGCGCCTACACGTCGACATCGTTGGGGCCGACGCTGAGTGAGCTGAAAGGACTTGCCGCGACGTTGCAAACGGCGGGGCAGTATCGCCAGCTCGGTAACCGCCCGCTGGTGGTGCTGACCGCAATGGCGCCGATGTCGGACACCGTCCTCAAGTCCGCCGGGCTGACGCGCGAGCAGGGCGACCGCATGCGTGCCGAGTGGAAGCTCTTGCACGATGACGAGGCCACGTGGTCGACCCGCAGTCGCCACGAGCTCGTACCGGACGCAACGCACTACATCCAGCTGGACCGGCCGGACATCGTGATAAAGGCGGTACGCGAGGTGGTCGGGACGGTGCGGAACGGTGCGGTCGCTGACACCGCTCGGACGCGGGCAACCTCGAGTCGTTAGGCACCGGGACCGAATCGTCGGAGATCGCAGCGTGCGAAGCAACGCGTTCGATGCGGAGCTCGAGGAGCGCCTCGTGCGCTATGTCCGCGTCGATACCCAGAGTGACGAAGCCTCGACCACCACGCCGAGCACGGCGCGGCAGTTCGATCTGCTCAAGCTGCTGCAGATAGAGCTGACGGCGATGGGGGCGGGCGACGTTCGGTTGACGGACTACGCCGCCCTCCTCGCGACGATTCCGGGGACGTCGTCGAAACCGACTCCCACGATCGCATTTCTGGCGCACGTGGACACCGCCCCACAGTTCAACGCGACGGGTGTGAGGCCGATCGTGCACCACGGGTACAACGGATCCGACATTGTGCTCCCGGATGCGCCCGACGTTAGGCTTTCACCAGCCCAGTATCCCTACCTGGCCGAAAAGGTCGGTGATGACATCATCACCGCAAGCGGGACCACGCTGCTCGGCGCCGACGACAAGGCGGGGGTTGCCATCGTCATGACCATGGCGAGGCACCTGTTGAAGAATCGCGACGTGCCGCACGGACCGATAAGGATCTGCTTCACCCCGGATGAGGAGGTCGGGAGGGGGGTCGATCCGCGTCTTCCGGGCGATCTGGCAGCCACGGCGGCCTACACGCTTGACGGCGCCGAGCTTGGCGAGATCGTCTACGAGACCTTTTCCGCCGACAAGGCGGAGGTCCGCGTCACCGGCGTGTCGATTCATCCCGGCCACGCGAAGGACACGCTGGTCAACGCGCTGCATCTCGCCGCGAAGATCATTGA
>JAJKIV010000091.1 GCA_021154285.1 Gemmatimonas sp.
CGGAAGCACACCACCGGCAGGGGCGCCGGGCGTGTGAGCGTCTCGTCCTCGTGGCCGTGTCGTGGTGACTGAGCCAACGATGCGAGCGCTCACACGCCCGAGCTACCGGACCAAGGTTTAGGCGCGAAGGTCCACTAGCGCTGAAGAACGAATGATGCTCGTCGCTCAGCGTCCGCTCTTTCTCGCTGCCGGGAGGGCCAGAGTGTCCGTCACCGGGTCCCATCCGCCACCTAACGCCTTGTACAGCTGCACGACGGCCACACGGTACTGTCGCTCGAGCCCCGATTGTGACAGCTCGGCATCCAACTGTGCCCGCTGGGCGTCCAGCAGGGTCAGGTAGTTGTCAACGCCACCCTCGTACCGGAGGCCAGCGAGCCGTACGCCTTGCCGTGCCGCCGTCGAGGCCCGACCTGCGGCGTCGGCCTCTTCACGCAGCCGCTGCACCGCTACCAGCTGGTCTTCCACTTCACGGAACGCCGTCAGCACGGTCCGCTCGTACACGCCTAACGCCGCCTCGGTCCGAGCACGCTCGGCCGCCACCTGCCGCCGATTTCGACCAGCGTTGAGGAGCGGCAGAAACAGGTTCGGCGCGACCCGCCAGAAGCCAGTGCCGGTGTTGAACAACGACCCGAGCTCGGGGCTGATGGTGCCGGCGGTCGCGGTGAGCGAGATGGTGGGGAAGAGCGCGGCAACGGCGGCGCCGATCCGGGCATTCGCCGCGTGCAGCTGCTCCTCCGCCTGCCTAACGTCTGGGCGACGCGTCAGAAGGGTCGACGGCAGCCCGGCCGGGATCGCCGTCGGGACGTTCTGACCCGGCAACCGCAACCCCCGGGAGATGCCGCCCGGCGTGCGGCCCAACAGCACACTGAGCTCGTTCTCCTTCTGCGTCCGCTGCCGGAGCGCCCGGAAGTGACTGCCTTCCGCAATCGCGAGCGCGTGCTCGCCCTGGCGCACGTCCATCTCCGACGTGAGCCCGCCCTGAAATCGGCCACGGGCCACCTGCAGTGAGGCGCGCCGGATGACGACCTGCGTGTCGGTGATCGCCACCTGGTCATCGAGCTCGATCATCTCCATGTACGCGCGCGCGACATCGCTCACCACCGTCAGGATGATGCTCTTGCGCCCTTCCTCCGTGGCCAGCAGCTCGGCCGCTGCCGCCTCGTTCAGCCGCCGGAGGCGGCCCCACAGGTCGAGCTCCCACGACAGCCCAACGCCGACGTACCCCATCTCGGTGTTGGTGACGCCGGTGAGCAGGGAATCGGCGCCGTCGGACTTTCGCACGCCGCCCTGGACGTTGATCTGCGGGAAGTACTCCAGCCGCTGGATCCCGAGCAGCGCGCGCGCCTCGTTCACGCGGGCGAGCGCGATGTGCACATCACGGTTTTCCCTGAGCGCTTGCCGGATCAGCGTCTGCAGGGTGTCGTCGTTGAACACGGTCCACCAGGGAACGTTCGCGAACGACGAGTCCTTTCCGGCCTGTGCGCTGTCGCGCCACGCCGGGGGGACTGGCGTGGTGGCTGGGCGCTTGTAGTTCGGTCCAAGGGCGCACGCCGCCAGCCCGGCGAGGAGAACCGTGACGCCAACAGCGCGAGTCGTTAGGCCCACGTCAGTGTCCTCCACCCGGGGGAGCCGCAGTCGCCGGAACCGGCGCGTGCGCCGCGGTGCCGAGGCCCGCGGTCGACGGTGCGGCGACCGGCTGCGGCTTCTTCTTGAATCCCATGCGCTCGACCATGGCGAACAGCCCCGGGATCAGGAACACACCGACCACGGTCGCCACCAACATGCCGGCGAACACCGCGGTGCCCATGCGCGTCTGTGCGGCGGCACCCGCACCGTTTGCCAGCATGAGTGGCACGACGCCCATGATGAATGCGAACGCCGTCATGAGAATGGGCCGGAAGCGGAGCTTCGCGGCGTCGAGCGCCGCGTCCTCGACCGAAAGGCCCTGCTCGTGTCGCATCTTCGCGAATTCCACGATCAGAATGGCGTTCTTCGCCGCCAGCCCCACCAGCATGATGAGTCCTACCTGCACGAACACGTTGTTGTCGTACCCGGCGACCCACACGCCGAAAAACGCACCTAACGCGACGAGTGGAGTTTCCAGGAGCACCGCCCACGGCAGCTTCCAGCTGTCATACTGCGCGGCCAGCAACAGGAAGACGAAGACGATGGCCAGGATGAACGTCGGCCCCGCCGGGGGCGCCTGCTTCTCCTGATATGAGAAGCCCGAGTAGGCATACCCCATCTCGCGCGGCAGCACCTGCGTGGCCGTCTCCTCGAGTGCGGTCATCGCCTGACCCGACGTATAGCCGGGGCCCGGGACGCCCGTGAGCTCCACCGACCGGAACAGGTTGAAGCGCGTGGTGATCTCGGTGCCCGACGCCGGCGTGATCTTCATCAGCGTGGACAGCGGCACCATCTCTTTGGTCGTCGTGCTCCGCACGTAGAACCGCCCAATGTCATCCGGCTTCTGGCGAAACTCGGGCTCGGCCTGCACGTACACGCGGTACAGGCGCCCGAACCGGTTGAAGTCGTTGACGTACGCACCGCCCATCGACGCCGACAGCGCGGCGAACACGTCGTTGATCGGCACGCCTAACGTTCGTGCCTTCTCGCGGTCCAGCTCGACCTGCACCTGCGGGACGAGCGGGTTGAACGACGTGAACAGGTTGGCCAGCTCCGGTCGCTTGCGGGCCGCGTCGAGAAAGGCCTGCGTCTGCTTCCCGAGATCCTGCACGCCCATGGTCCCGCTCCGGTCCTGCAGCAGGAAGTTGAATCCGCCGGCCGCGCCGAACCCCGGGATCGTGGGCGGCGTGAACGGGAAGATCACGGCGCCCGGAATGGCGGCGAGCGTGCGTCGCAGGGTCTGCTGAATTCCGTTGACGTGCAGCTCCGGCGTCTTCCGCTTGCCCCAGTCCTCGAGCTTGCAGAAGAACGAGGCGTACTCCGGGCTGAACGAGTTCGTGAGAATTCCTGATCCACCGATACCCGTGCAGGCCACTATCCCGTCGGTCTTCTTGAGCACGTTCTCGACCTGACGCACAACGCCTTCGGTACGCTCGAGCGACGACGCGGGCGGCAGCTGGGCGTTGATCATGAAGATGCCCATGTCTTCATCGGGCACGAATCCCTTCGGAAGGGCCTTGCCCAGGACACCGGTGAGCCCGGTGGCGGCAAGCAGGACGACGACGACCATGATGGCGCGCCTAACGAATATCTTCGTCCAGCTCACGTACTTGGTCGTCGTGACGTCGAACATCTTGTTGAATCCGCGATAGAACTTGCCCAGCAGGCCACCAGTCTCCTTGGCGGGCTTGAGGATCATCGCGGACATTGCCGGCGCGAGGCTCAACGCCAGGAACGCGGAGATGAGCACCGAGATCGCGATCGTCAGCGCGAACTGCTGGTATAGTCGCCCCGTCAGGCCGCCCATCAGGGCCACTGGGACGAATACCGCCGAGAGGATGAGCGCGATCGCGATTACAGGCCCGGACACCTCCTTCATGGCCTGGACCGTAGCGTCCTTGGGTGTTTTCCCGTGCTGGATGTGATGCATCACGGCTTCGACCACGACGATCGCGTCGTCCACTACGATGCCGATCGCGAGCACGAGGCCGAACATCGTGAGCGTGTTGATCGAGAAGCCGAGCATCGGGAAGAAGATGAATGTCCCGACAAGCGCTACCGGCACGGTGAGCAGCGGGATGATCGTCGCGCGGAAGCTCTGCAGGAACACGAACACCACGATGCTCACGAGGATGAACGCCTCGATCAGCGTATGGATGATCGATGTGATGCTCGCCTGGACGGAGGGCGTGGTGTCGTACACGATCTCGTACGCTACGTCGCTCGGGAAATAGCTCTTGAACTCTTCCAGCGTCTTGTAGATGCCCTCCGCCGATTGAAGCTGGTTGGCTCCAGGGAGGAGGTATACGGTGAGTGAAGCCGCCCCTCCCCCGACCCAGTTGCCGGTGGAGTCCTTCACGATCGCGCGGCCGAACGTGCGGTAGTTCTCGCTTCCGAGCTCGGCACGCCCAACGTCCTTGAGTCGCAGCTCACCGCCACCCGCTGTCTGGCGGATGATGATGTTGTCGAACTCCTCGGCGGTGACGAGCCGCCCTGGCGCCTTCACCGTGTAGGTGAACTCCTGTCCCTTCGGCGAGGGAGCGGCACCTACCTGTCCGGCTGGCGCCTGGAGGTTCTGCTCCTTGATGGCGTTGATGACGTCGGCGGGCGTGAGGCCGAGCTTCGTCAGGCGGTCCGGCCGCAGCCAGACACGCATGCCATACTCGGCGCCGCCGTAGAGATCCACCTGCGCGATCCCGGGCACGCGGAGCAGCGCATCCCGGATGTTGATCATCGAGTAGTTGTTCAGGAACTGCGCGTCCCGGCTCCCCTTGGGGGAGTAGAGCGACACGACCATCAGGATGCTCGGGTTGATTTTCTTCACCGTCACACCCTGCTGCATCACCTCCTGCGGGAGCCGCGATTGCGCCTGCGACACGCGATTCTGCGCGAGCACGTTGGCCATGTCGCGATTCATGCCGACCTGGAACGAGATGTCGAGCAGCATGCGTCCGTCGCTCGTATTGAGCGACTTCATGTAGATCATGTTGTCGACGCCGTTCACCTGCTGCTCGATCGGCGTCGCGACGGACTGCTCGACCACCTCGGCGGACGCGCCCTGGTAGGTCGTCTCGACGCGAATCGTGGGCGGTGAAAGCTCCGGATACTGCTCGATCGAGAGACGCTGGAGGACCGCGAGGCCGAGCAGCGTGATGACGATGGCGGCCACGATCGCGACGATCGGCCGCCGAATGAAGAAGTCAGCCATGAGTCAACGCCCGGTGACGGAGTCGGACCCCGCCGCTTGTGCGACGGGGCGCACCTTGGATCCGGGGCGCACCTTCTGAAGGCCTTCCACGACGATCCGATCGGCGGGCTCGAGGCCCTGCGCCACGACCCAGTCGCTCCCGGTGCGATTCGCGAGCTTCACCTCGCGAATCTGTGCCACGCTGTCCTGCGCGACGACGAACACGTTGTAGGTCCCCTGGAGCTCCTGCACCGCGCGCTGCGGAATCAGGATCGCGTTCTTGTGGGTCGAGATCGGAAGTCGGATGCGACCGAACTGTCCCGGACGAAGCACACCGCCGGGATTCGGGAAGCTTGCCTGAAGCGGCAACGTCCCAGTCTCGCCGCTCACGCCACGCCCAACGACCGTGACTCGTCCCTTGTACGGGTGCACCGACCCGTCCGCGAGTACGAGGTCCAGTCGAGAATCGTCCTTTGCTGTGGAGCGCCCGTCGGACTTGGCCTGACGCGCGAGCGCGAGGTACTCGGATTCCGAGATCGTGAAGTCGAATCGGACCGGATCGAGCGACGACACCACCGTGAGCACGGTCGGTTGCGGGCTTCCAACGAAGGAGCCGACGTCGACCAGTCGATTGCCGGCCATGCCGTTGATCGGACTCGTCACACGCGTGTAGCCCAGGTCGAGCTGGGCCGAGGTGAGCTGCGCTTGAGCGGAAGACTGGCTCGCCCGGCTTGCCTCCTCGGTCGCTATCGCGTTGTCGAGGTCCTGTTGGCTCACGGCGTTCTGCGCGGCGAGCGGACGGAGCCGATTGACCTGAATCAGGGCGCGGTCGTGTCGCGCTTTCGCTTCGGCGACGTCGGCCTGCGCCCGCGCGACGGTCGTTTCGAATGGTTTGGGATCGATGAGAAAGAGCAGGTCGCCCTTCCTCACGAGGGTGCCTTCCTTGTAGTTCATCGCCTGGAGGAATCCTGCGACGCGGGCGCGGACCTCGACATCCTCGCCGCCGCGCACCTCGCCCGTGAACTCGGCCTGGACGGGCGTGTCCTTTACCTCGACTGGCTGGACGACGACCGATGGAGGTGGAGGCGCGGGCGGCGGGGCGGTCTTGCAGCTGGCCAGCGCAGCACTTGCGAGCAGTACGGCCAAGGCTTGGCATCCCGCCGTGGTCATGTGGGCCTCCAGTCGCTCCCCGAGTGTGGGAGCGTTGTGTTGGGAAACGCCCGATTTCCGGACGCGAGTGGTCGCGGGCACGGTGTACCTCCAGGGACAGGTCGCGCCGGCGAGGACCAGCAAAACGGGGCGGGCGCGATGTCGCACAATCGGCGGGCTCCACGGGGATGGACAATTGGCCCTTCGTTTTACCAACCGGGCTGGACCGGTCCGGCAGCGCCGAAACCGGGCGGCCAATGGGACGCCTAACGATCCCGACGGAAAAACGTTAGGCCCTTCGCGATCCCGTAAAGTCCGCCAGCTCGTCGCCCGTCGCCCGTCGCCCGTCGCCCGTCGCCAGCCGCCGGCCGCCAGCCGCCAGTCGCTTACCCACAACGAAGGGCTCATGGCGGCGGCGTACGCCCCGTCCTATCTACTCAGGTATCCAGTCAGCCGTGTGTGGCACGTACGCCTCAGCTGGGCGAACGGCCGCGACGCGGATTCCGCACCATCAAGCCGCTTCTGACCGGGGGGCCCAGTGACGGTGAAAGTGAAGAAGCGCCACAAGCACGACGCGTCCGAGAACGGCGCGGGCGAGAAACAGAAGCTCAAGGCCAAGGACTACGAAGAAGAGCTCGAGAAGCTCCACATCGAGCTGGTCAAGCTCCAGCAGTGGGTCAAGCACAAGGGCCTCAAGGTGGCCATCGTCTTCGAGGGCCGCGACGGCGCCGGCAAAGGCGGCACCATCAAGGCAATCACCGACCGGGTGAGCCCGCGAGTGTTCCGTGTGGTCGCGTTACCGGCGCCGACCGAGCGCGAGAAGAGCCAGATGTACCTCCAGCGCTACATGCAGCATTTCCCGGCAGCTGGCGAGGTCGTGATCTTCGACCGCAGTTGGTACAACCGCGCTGGCGTCGAGCGCGTCATGGGCTTCACCCCCGAAGAGGATGTCGAGAAGTTCCTCGGCATGGTACCGCTCGTCGAGCGGACCATGGTCGA
>JAJKIV010000092.1 GCA_021154285.1 Gemmatimonas sp.
CCCGCGGGTCGATCAGCACGGTAAGCGGTTGCGTTGTGGTCTTCCCGCCGGCGGCGAGTCGGACGGTGTAGCTCCCCGGCACGACGACCGGCCCGCTCCCTCGGCCGCCTCCGCCACTTCGCTCGCGGAGCGGGTCGACCGGTGGGGGGAGCGTCAGGTCCCACGTGAATCGGTTGAGGCCGGCGGCGTTAGGTAGACGCGGGGTCTCGGCACCCTCGCTCGCGAAGCGACGAATCACCGTCCCACTCCCGTCCACGACCTCGAGCGTGATCGGGCCCGTCGTACCGTTAGCCACCCAGTAATCGATCATGGCGCCCGGGGGCGGGTACTGCGGGTCCGCCGGGTTCGAGCGGTTGGATTCGACGCCACCGAAGCCAGCGGTGTACCGGAATCGGTACGCGTCTTTCGGTTTGAAGAGATAGGGACCCGGTTCCCTGTTCCCTGTTCCCATTACCACGTCGCTCATCTGATGAAGCGGCGTCAGGTCGTCCATGATCCAGAAACCACGTCCCTGCGTCGCCAGGACCAGGTCCTTCTTGTGAATCTTGAGGTCGGTCACCGGCGTGGCGGGCAGATCGAGCTGCAGCGGCTGCCACCGCTTGCCGTTGTCGAACGACACGTACATCCCGAATTCGGTGCCCGCGAACAACAAGCCTTCGCGGTCGGGATCCTCTCGCGCGACGCGCGTCGGCTCGTTGTTCGGGATACCGTTCGCGCCATCCGTTAGGCGCGTCCACGTCTTGCCGTAGTCGTCCGTCCGCCAGATGTACGGCTGGAAGTCGCCTAACTGGTAGCAGAGCACCGAGTAATAGGCCGACCCTTTGCGATGTGGTGAAGGGTCGATGCTCTGCACGCGACAGCCAGGCGGCTGGGCTTTCGGCGTGACGTTCGTCCACGTCTTCCCGTTGTCGCGCGTGACGTAGAACGGGCCATCGTTCGCGCCGGTCCAGATCACGCCGGCCTCGAGCGGCGACTCCTCGATCGCGTAGATGACGCTGTAGTACTCCTCGCCCGTGACGTCGATCGTGATCGGCTCACCCGACGGGCGATTCTGAAATTTCGGGTCGTTCGCCGTCAGATCCGGCGAGATCTTCTCCCACGTCACGCCCTCGTCGCGTGTGCGGTGCACGTACTGCGACCCGTAGTAGATCGTGCGCGGGTCGTTGGGCGAGATCTCCATCGGTGACACGCGTTGGAACCGGAAGATGAGATCCTTACCCGGGTTCCCGTACAGCGACTGCGCGCCCACCCAGTACTGCTTCTCCTGTCCCGTCCTGAGACTCATGCGCGAGAACTGTCCCTTGCACGAGCCGTAGACCGTGTCGGGGTTCGTCGGGTGTGGCGTGATCGGACCGGTCTCGCAGCCAGGCCCGGTGCGCCACGCTTGTGCGGGGTCATCGAGGCTTCCGTTCCACGTCGGCAGGCTCGGCACAATGAGCGTCGAGTTATCCTGCTGCGCGCCGTAGAGTCGATACGGGAACTGGTTGTCCAGATAGACCTGATAGATCTCCGCGGTGGGCTGATTGTACTGCGTGCTCCACGTGCGTCCGCCGTTGAGCGAGACGTTGGCGCCGCCGTCGTTCGACTGGATCATGACATCCGAGTTGTTCGGACTGATCCACATGTCGTGGTTGTCGCCGTGCGGGACGCGCATGCTCTGCCACGTCTTTCCGGCGTCACTCGACCGGAAGTAGCCCTCGGAGCCGGCGTAGACGACGTCGGCGTTCTTCGGGTCGGCGGTGATGGTCGTGTAGTAGAAGGGCCGGGTGATGATCTGGGCAAACGAGCTGGCGAGCTCAAAGGACTGGCCGCCGTCGTCGGAGCGATAGAGTCCGCTGCCCGGCTTCGCCTCGATCAGTACGTAGACGCGGTTCGGGTTCGCGTTCGAGACCGCAATGTTCGCCTTACCCACCAGCTCGTTAGGTAGGCCGTTCGTGATTTTCGACCAGGTGTCGCCGCCGTCAGTGCTCTTGTAGATCCCGCCCTCGCGCGCGCCGGAGATGATCGTCCACGGCTTCCGCTCCCCGCGCCACATGGCGGCGAACACGACGTTCGGATTGCCCGGCTGGAGCTCGACATCGACGGCACCGGTGCTGTCGGACACGAAGAGCACCTTCTGCCATGACTTCCCGCCGTCCTTCGTGCGGAACAGGCCACGGTCGACGTTAGGCTTGAACGGATTGCCGATGGCGGCGACGAACGCAACGTCGGGGTTCGACGGATGGACGCGAACACCCCCGATGTTGCCCACGTCGGGCAGCCCGACGTGCGTCCAACTCTTGCCGGCGTCGGTGGACTTGTAGACGCCGTCACCGATCGAGACGTTCGAGCGGAGGCCGTCGGAGCCGGTGCCTAGATACACGGTGTTCGGCTCCGACTGCGACACGTCGATGGCCCCCATCGACCCGACGCCGATCTGACCGTCGGTCACGTTCACCCACGTCTGGCCGGCATCCACGGTCTTCCACACGCCGCCGCCAGTGGAGCCCATGTAGAACGTGTACGGCTGGGACGGCACACCGGTGACCGTAGTGACGCGTCCGCCGCGGGCGGGACCGAGGCTCCGGTAGTGGAGGCCGGTGAGCAGCTTAGGGTCGAGCGTCCCGGTGTACGGAGTGGCTCGACGGCTGAATACGGTACGGGTGGGCGACGCGCTCTGGGCGATCGCGGGGGTTGGGAGGAGTGCCGGGATGGCAAGCGAAAGCGCGAGGCGAACGCGCCGATTGTACATGAAACGGCCTCGGGACGGGGAGTCGAGAAAATCTACGTCTCGGGGCTCGGGCGCGTTGGGGACCGGACGGGAGGACCGAGAGGCCGTCCAGTCGAGAAGGCAGATAGCAGATGGCAGAAGGAACGGCGGTTCTCCGCCATCTGCCTTCTGCGATCTGCCTTCTTCAGATCCTGCCCGCCTAACGAAGCGCCAGCCAGTCTACGGCTGAATATTCTGATTCACCCTGAACAAATTCTTCGGATCGTATTTCTTCTTCACCGCCACCAGCTTCTCGTACTTCGGCCCATACGCCGCCTTCACCCGATCCGCGCCCTCTTCCCCCAAGTAGTTCACATACACCCCGCCCGAGGCGAAGGGTCGGATCGCGGCGCTCGTCTGCCGAGCCCAGTCGGTATGGATCGAGGGGTTCGCCGGTTCCATCCACCGGGACACGATCGCGAGGTTGAACATCGCGTCGCGCTGCGCGAACGCCGTCTCATCAGCCGACACGCGCGCAACGGCACCGCCGAACTGCTCGATCAGGAGAGCCGACAGCGGCGACGTGATCGCCTGGAACCGATCGACCAGCGTATCCAGCGCCTCGTGAGGCAGCCCTTTCAGGAAATCAGACCGCCAGTAGACGTGTAACCCGGACGGGAAGCCGTCGTCGAGCATCGACTGCAGCGCGGGGTAGGGCATCTCCTGCACCTGATCGGCTACGGGGCCGAGGTCGCGGAAGGGCTTCACGGCCGCTTCGGCCTTGTTCACGGGGCCGTTGTAGGCGGGGAAAATCGCGATGATCGGCTGGCCGTCCGGCGACGTCATCATCGCGGCAAAGACGGTGAGCTCGTCAGGCGCGCTCTCGGCAACCTCGCGATACCGGCGAAGCACCTGTGGTGCCTGCGGCCCGGGGAAGACGAGCATCCCGGCGTACAGCGTGCGCATGGGGTGCAGGCGGAACTCGAAGCTCGTGACGACGCCGAAGTTCCCGCCGCCGCCGCGGACCGCCCAGAACAGATCCGGGTTCTCCGTCGCGCTGGCCCGCCGCACCTGACCGTCGGCGGTGACGATCTCCACGGCGAGGACGTTGTCGCACGCGAGGCCGTGCTGCCGCATGAGCCAGCCCAGCCCGCCGCCTAACGTCAGGCCGCCGACACCGGTGCTCGAGATGAGGCCGCCCGTCGTGGCCAGGCCATGCGCGTGCGTGGCCGCATCGAGGTCGCGCCACAGCGTCCCGCCCTGCACGTACGCGACGCGCTTGTCGGCGTCGACTCTCACGCCCCGCATGCCCGATAGGTCGATCACGAGACCGTCGTCGACGAGCGCAAGCCCGGCCGCGTTATGACCACCGCCCCGGACGGCGAGCGCGAGCCCTTCCTCGCGCGCGAAGTTCACGGCCGCGACGACGTCCGCGGTGGAGCTGCACCGGAAGATCGCCGCCGGCGACCGGTCGATCATGCCGTTCCATACCCGGCGCGCCTGATCGTAGCCGGCGTCCCCGCGGCGAATGACGGTTCCACTGAGTCCCGTGCCGAAAGACTGAAGCGAGGGATTGAGATGCGCTGAAGAAGTCATGGTAGTCTCCCTGCGTCCTGCTGCGTCGGCGGCGCCGGCATCGGCGGACGGAGAATATCGAAAGGGATGAGAACACAAGCCAGCAGACTGGACTGGCAGCCACTCGGCGCTCCCCACCGCCGCTCGGCGCACGAAACCAGCGCTCGGCGAAAATCCATTTCTGCGGGCCGAGCGAGCGGCGATGGTTGCCTGTCCGTGAAATACGAAAAACCTGGGGACCGGAGGACAACCATGTCGTTCAGTCGGCGTCATGTCGGATTCACAGCGCTCGCGATAGCCCTTGTGGGAGCAGGCGGGGGAGCCGCGTGGATGTTCGCGCCAACACCCGACGAAGTCGCAGTTCGGGCTGCGCTCGACCACTACATCCAGGGTCACGCCACCGGCGATGGGGCACACATGCGTCTCGCGTTCAACCCTGCCGCGCGGCTCTTTTGGTCCAACGCGGACACGCTCGCGACGCGCACCGCGGACGAGTACATCGCGCGGATGCCCGGGAAGCCCGCGGCGGACGAAGGAGCCCGCAAGCGGCGCATCGAGCTCGTCGATGTCACCGGGAACGCGGCCGTCGGGAAGATCGTGCTCGATTACCCCGACGCCTACATCGTCGACTACATGTCGCTGCTCAAGACGAACGGCGAATGGCGGATCATCAACAAAATCTTCATGACCGAGATGAAGAAGAAGTAAGTTGGTCGCCATGCGAGCTCTTTCGTCTCGGGGCTGGCTCTGGGTCGCGCAGATAGGCGGCTGGGTCGCGTACGCATCGAGCCTGTTCCTGACATTCCTGCCGGGGATGGAGCCCGGTCGGCGGGTCGCGGTGCTCCTGAACAAGGAGCTCCGCGCCGTCGTCGGGATCGTGCTGAGCCTCGGGCTGCTCCAGCTCTATCGCCGAGTGACACCGGAGCGCGACGTCAGTGGTCGCGTCGCGGGGATCGCGCTGGTCGCGTCGCTCGTGGCGGGCATCGCCGGCTATTTCGTGCACGCGGCGATCATGGTGGGCATCGGGCTGCAGCCATCGTTCGACATCTTCCTCGACGCGACCACGGCACCGCGTTCGATCCTCGAGTTCGTGTTCGCGTTTCTCGTGTGGAGCGCCGCGTACTTCGGCGTGCTCATCTGGCACCGCTCGCAGGAGCGCGAGCGGGAAGCGATGGAAGCTCGGCGCCTTGCCCAGGAGGCGCAGCTGCAGATGCTCGCGTACCAGCTCAACCCGCACTTCCTGTTCAATGCGCTGACGTCCATTCGCGCGATGATCGACGAGGATCGTGCTCGCGCGCGGCAGATGGTCACGGAGCTCGCGGCGTTTCTCCGGCACGCGCTCGTCGAGCGAGCGCTCGTCACGACGACGCTCGCCGCGGAGCTCGACGCGCTGCGCGGCTATCTCGCGATCGAGCAGATCCGCTTCGAGGAGCGACTGGCGATCGAGACGAACGTCGAACCGGCGGCGGAGTCGTGCTCGATCCCGGCGTTCCTGATTCACCCGCTGCTGGAGAACGCGATCAAGCACGGCGCGCGCGACACCGATGGGCCGCTTCGCGTGAGGCTCGACGCGCGGCTCCTGGGTGACGCGCTGCGCGTCGAGGTGTGGAACACGGGCTCGCTCGTGCCTCACGCGCCGGCGGGTTCCTATCGCGGTGCGGAGCTTGGACTCGTGGATGCGACGACGAACGCCGGCAGCACCGGCATCGGCGTCCGGAACGTGCGCGAGCGGCTGGCGCGCCTGTTCCCCGGTCGTCACCGCTTCGAGCTGACTGACGAGCGCGGGTGGGTGCGAGCGCTGGTCGAGCTGCCGGCGCGGGCTGGGGAGTCGTCCGCCGCCTAACGTTTCGATTCTCGTTCAGTGCGGAACGCCATCATCGTCGACGACGAACGTCTCGCTCGCCGCGAGCTCCGCGCGATGCTCGAGGAATCGCACGCGTCGGCGGTGCGCGTGGTCGCTGAGGCGGAAAGTGTTCGCACGGCGGCGGAGCTCGTGCGGACGTGCGACGCGGACGTCGTGTTTCTCGACGTGCAGCTCGCGGGCGAATCGGGGCTCGAGCTGCTGCCACTCATCGATCCGTCGGTGGCGGTGGTATTCGTCACGGCGTTCGATCAGTATGCCGTCCGTGCGTTCGAGGTGAACGCGCTGGACTATCTTCTCAAACCGGTGGCGCCAGCGCGCCTCGCGCGAGCCATCGATCGACTCGGGAGGCCTAACGACGGCGTGGCGGGTCCGTCGACCGAACCCAGGTTGGCCTATCAGGATCGACTCTTTCTGCGACTCGACGACCGCATGGCGTTCGTGAAGGTGGCGGAAATCGTCTCTATAGTGTCGGATGGTGACTATTCAGTCGTGCGGCTTGCCAGCGGTCGCACGCACCGCGCGCGCAAGTCGCTTCGCGAGTGGGTGGCTCGACTTCCGGAGAACGCGTTCGCTCGCGTGCATCGCTCGACGATCATCAATCTCGAATTCGTCGAGCGCGTGGAAGAGTGGTCCCACTTCAGCTACCGGCTGTATCTTCGGGGCGTACCCGAGCCGGTGACGATGAGCCGGCGTTATGCAGGGCAACTAAAACGATAGGGACATCGGGACTCGGCCGGGATGCTATTACTGCAAGGGACGGTTCCTTGGCGCCAA
>JAJKIV010000093.1 GCA_021154285.1 Gemmatimonas sp.
CCCAGTAGGTTAGATGGTGTCAGAGTCGGATTTGGGAAATTGGTGCCAGGCACGAATTCGCGAATTCGTGCCTGGCACCAATTTCCCAAATCCGACTCTGACCCCAATTCCCTTTCGCGGAGGTCGGCCCGTGCGGTTCGCGCAACTTCGTACGCTCGTCTCGGGTCTTGGGCTGGCGATGGGCGCCGCTCAGCTGAGCGCTCAGGTTCCCCAAACCGAATACGCCCAGAGGCGCGCGGCGCTGGCGGCGAAGATCCAGGATGGGGTCTTGCTTGCGATCGGCGGTAAGGAGCCCGCGCAGGACTACCTGTCGTTCTACCAGAACGAGCCATTCACGTACCTTACCGGCTACAACGAGCCCAACGCGGCGCTCGTGATGGTGAAGCGTGGCGGCCAGACGACGGCAACGCTGTTCGTCGAGGAGCGCGATCCCGCCGCGGAAGTGTGGACCGGCAAACGCTTCGGCCCTGAGGGCGCGACGAAGGCGACGGGCATCGACGCACGTCCGGTCGAGCAGCTGCGACCAGCGCTCGACTCGCTGCTCAAATCGGCGGGCCAGCTGTATGTGGTTGGCAACGTGCAGTTCGGCGGGCGCCAGGGTGAGGAGCAGCACGTGCTTTCGCCCGAGGATCAATTCGTCCGCGCCATCGCCGCCGAGCACCCGTCGGTGAAGGTGTCGTCGGCGAACATGCAGGTGTTGATGCTGCGCGGCGCGAAGAGCCCGGCGGAGCTCGACCTGATTCGTAAGGCCGTCGCGATCACGGCGGACGCGCAGCGCGAGGCAATGCGCGCGATCGAGCCGGGGATGTACGAGTTCGAGGTTCAGGCGCTCATCGAGTACACGTTCCGGCGAAACGGAGCGGATCGCCCGTCGTTCTCCACGATCGTGGGCTCCGGGCCGAACTCGACGACGCTGCATTACAACGCCGACGATCGGCTGATGAACGCGGGCGAGGTCGTGGTGATGGACATCGGGGCGTCGTATCGCGGTTACGCGGCCGACGTCACGCGTACCGTCCCGATCAACGGCACGTTCACGCCAGACCAGCGCGCGATCTACCAGATCGTTCGCGATGCGCAAGCGGCGGCGGAGCGTCAGGCAAAGCCGGGTGCGAAGGCCGAGCTCATGTCCGATTCGGCGTCGGCCGTGCTGGCGGCGGGCCTAACGAGAGTCGGGCTGATCGAGTCGCCGACGGCGACGTACGACTGCGGGACTAGTCAGCAGCCGCAGCAATGCCCCCAGCTCAGCCTCTATTACATGCACGGCCTCGGACACGGCATCGGGCTCGAGGTCCACGATCCTGATCAGTTCTACTTCAAGGGGACGCTGGAGACCGGCAGCGCCTTCACGATCGAGCCGGGGATCTACGTCCGCGAGAATCTCCTCGAGATCCTGCCAAAAACGCAGCGCAACGAGGCGTTGGCCGCCAAGCTGCGCCCCGCGGTCGCGAAATTCCGGACCGTCGGCGTGCGCATCGAGGACGATTACGTCATCTCCGATCAAGGCCTCGAGTGGATCTCGCGCGCACCGCGTGAGCTGAACGAGGTCGAAGCGCTCATGAAGGAAGCGCTCGCCGGTGGTCCGAAGCGGGACACCGGAAAGCTGGAATGGTACAAACGGACTGCCGGGCCCCAGGCCCCGTAGAGAGGGGACGTTAAATGACGATCGTTAGGACTTCGCTCGCGCTGGCGATCGCCGCGCCGCTCGCGTTCGCGTCGCCGGTACTGGCCCAGTCGCGGCGTCCCATGACGTTCGAGGACTTCGCGGCGATGAAGGCCGTATCCGACCCGCAGCTGTCGCCCGACGGCGCGACCGTACTTTACGCCGTACGCACGACCGACGTCGACGCGAATAAGCGAGCGACGACCACGTACGTCATGGCGTTAGGCGGCGGGACGGCTCGCGCGTTCCCCGATGACACGACGCACGCGACGGAGGGACGCTGGTCCCCCGACGGACGGCTCGTGGCGTATGCCGCGGGTGGGCAACTGTGGGTCGCGAACGCCGATGGCAGTGGGCGAAAGCGCTTGACGGCGCTCAACGGTGGTGCCAGCGGTCCGGTGTGGGCGCCTACCGGGAATCAAATCGCGTTCGTCTCGGCGGTGTGGCCGGAGTGCACCACCGACGCGTGCGATGCGCAGAAGGACAAGGCCAAGGAGGACAACAAGGTCAAGGCACACGTCGCCGACAACCTGATGTTCCGCCACTGGAACGCATGGGACGAGGGCACGCGCTCGCACCTGTTCGTGGTGGGTGTCGATGGCGGCGAGCCGCGCGACCTGACGCCTGGGGCGAAGTACGACGTGCCGCCTGGGCCGTTCGGCGGGAGCGAAGGCTATGCGTTCGCTCCCGACGGGAAGGAGATGACGTATACCGCGAAGGATCAGGGTCGTGCGGACGCGTGGACGACCGACGTGAACCTGTACGTCGTGCCCGTGAGCGGCGGTGCGGCCACCGTCATCACGAAGTCGAATATCGGTGCCGACCAGAATCCGGTGTACTCGCGGGATGGCAAATACATCGCGTACGCATCGCAGAAGCGTGGCGGCTTCGAGTCGGACCGATGGCGTCTCATGGTCTACGATCGCTCGAAGAGGGCCTCGGTGGAGGTGCTGCCGGCGTGGGACCGCAACGCGGACGGCTACTGGTTTGCGCCGGACAGCAAGGCGATCTACGTGGCGACCACGGACAAGGGTCGGGATAAGCTCTACCGCGCGACGTTAGGCACGACCGGCGTCGCGACCGGCGCGCCGGCGCTGGCCGTTGGCGAGTCGAACAACGCCGGCTTCTCCTTCTCGCGCGATGCACACACGGTGGCGTGGATGCGCGACGCGACCAACCGGCCGCCGGAAGTGTTCGCGGCCTCGCTCGACGGCGCTCGCGCGGCCGACGCGCGACAGGTCACCCACGTGAACGACGCGCTCGTGGAGCAGCTCGCGCTCAATCCGGCCGAGGATTTCTGGTTCAAGGGCGCGGGCGGCGACAGTGTGCAGGGTTTCATCGTAAAGCCGCCGCAATACACGGCCGGTCAGAAGTATCCCGTGATTCTGCTGATTCACGGCGGCCCACAGGGCGCGTGGCTCGACAACTGGCATTCCCGCTGGAACTACCAGATGTTCGCCGCGACCGGCGCCGGTCTCGTCATCATCAACCCACGCGGCTCGACGGGCTACGGTCAGAAGTTCGTCGACGACGTGTCGAAGGGTTGGGGCGGCAAGGTGTACACGGACCTCATGAACGGCCTCAACGCCGCGCTCGCGCGCGACGCGTGGATGGACTCGACGCGCATGGGCGCGGCGGGTGGCTCGTTCGGCGGGTACATGGTGAACTGGATCGCCGGTCACACGACGCGCTTCAAGGCGCTGGTATCGCACGCCGGCCCGTTCAACCTCGAGAACATGTACGGCGCGACCGAGGAGCTGTGGTTCCCGGAGTGGGAGTACGGCGGGCCGTTCTGGGACCCGAAGGCGATGCGCGAGCAGTATCGCGTGTACTCGCCGCATCTGTTCGCGGGGAACTTCAAGACGCCGACGCTGGTGCTGAACGGCGAGCTCGATTACCGCGTGCCGTACACGGAAGGCCTGTCGATGTTCACGTCACTTCAGCGGCAGGGGGTGCCGAGTCGGCTGGTGGTGTTCCCGGATGAGGGGCACTGGATCGGGAAGCCGCAGAACCAGCGGCTGTGGTGGGGCGAAGTTCAGGGCTGGCTGACCAAATACCTCGCGCCCAAGACAGCCAGCTGACAGCCTAACGCTTCCCTTTCCCCTTCTTCGCAGCCGTCGTCGGATACGCCACATCCGGCGGCGGGTCGCCGTTAGGCCAGTCCCCCGCCTTGCGCGCGAAATCGGGGCGCGGTCGAGACGTCACGTACTTCGCCACGTCATAGGCCTGCTGCGGCGTCAGCGAGCCGGGATTGTCGTACGGCATCGCACCGTGAATGAAAGCCGCGGCCGTCCTCAGGCGCGCCATCCCCGCGCCGACGTTGAAGGACTGTGGTCCCCACACGGGCGGGCCGACGACGGCGACGGCAGTGTCAGCCCTGCCGCCCTGCCCGTCAGCGCCGTGGCACTGGGTGCACTTCGATTTGAATAGCTCGCGTCCGCGCGCCGTATCGCCCACGAGCGGTTCGAGACGCGTGAGGCCCTGCCCCTCCACCTGTGCCCCGACCGGGATGCCATACGACAGAAATGCGAGGTACGCGACGATATCGCGCATCGGGCGGCTGTCGCGCGGCAACGCCTTGCCGTTCATGCTTCGCTCGAAGCAATCGTTGACGCGATCCTCGATGATCTCGACCGTGGCGCTCCGCGGGCGATACTGAGGGAACCGCGCGTACACGCCGACGAACGGCATCTTGTTCGGCTGCTGACCATCGCCCATGTGGCAGCTCACGCAGCGCAGTCGATTGCCGACGTTCTTTGGCAGGCTGTCACGGGTGTTGGAAAGAATGGCGCGCCCGCGACGGATCGCCGCCAGCACAGCGGTGTCCTTCACCTCGGATTCTGCCGGCACGCGGAACGGGACCGGCCTGGTGGACCGTGTCGCGAGCGCCGCGGCGGCCAGAATTTCCGGACGTGTTTTGGTGGTGTCGGTGTCTCGTGACACGCGCTTGGCATCCTGGCGAGCGCAAGCAAGCACCGCCAGCGTCAGGCAGGCGCCGAGGAAACCGACTGGTTGAATGGGACGCCTGGCGCCGCTCGATCGTGAGGGCATGGAGAGATAATCGACGGTGCTGTGTATTGGCCGCCTAACGAAACAGATCGTCGCCACTCACCGCCGGTGAGCCAGGGATGAACGGGACCGCACCGTTCCAGAGACGCTGCATCGCCGGGAGAAAGCGCTGAAGCGTCTCCGCCGTGAACTGCGAGTGATGACAAGCGATCGCCTTTTTCGCCGCTTCGAGATCGCCCGGTGTGAATCGCACATGGACGGTGAAGTACTTCGCCTGAGGGATGAGCATCGGTGGCTCAGCACGCTGCGGATTGGCCAGGCGGAACGCTTCTGCCGGCAGGTACATATAAACCAGGCGTTCGGGCATACCCGGTGCGCCGGCGCGATGCAGCTGCGTCGCGATGTCGCTCACCAAACGATGGTCCGGGTGGCCGGTTCCGCCGTCGGGACCCCATGTCGTCACAACGTCCGGACGCAGACGCTCGATCTCCTTGGCGATGCGGTCCGTGAGTCGGTAGAGCAAAGTGCGATCGCCCAGATAGTCGCCGAGCTTTCCGTCGGGAAACGCGAGGAGCACCGGCTCTTGCACTCCGAGCGCCGCCGCAGCACACCGTGCCTCCTCGACGCGCGCTTTGACGAGGGCGTCACCCACGGGACCTGAGTCAGACCGCTGGACGTACGTCTGCGAGCCGCTGCCGCCCGACCCGTCGGTCGCGATGACCATGTACACCTGCACACCTTCGCGAGCGTAGCGCGCGAGCGCCGGCGACGCCGCGGTCTCGTCGTCGGCGTGCGCGAGCAGCACGACGAGCCTCCGGGGCGGACTCTGAGCGCCGACCGGCGCCCGTAGGGACACGGCGAAGACGAGGAGCGCTGCCGTGCGGAGGGTGCGTGTGAGAGGTTCCATACCCCAGAACCTACTGGTGGCGGCTCCCCGTGCTAGTCTCGATCGGCAGCTCTGACAGGCGACTCCATTCATCCCATGAGCCGTCGTAGAGGCGGGCGTCGCGCCCCAGGAGTCTCGCCGCGAAATACACGACGGTCGCCTGCTGTCCAATATGACAGTAACTGATCACGCGCTTGTCAGGCGTCGCGCCGGCGGCGTCCATCAACTTCTCCAGCGCCTCTCGTGTCTTGAACGTGCCCGCTTCGTCGATGAGCGTGGCGAACGGGAGATTCTTCGCGCTCGGCACATGCCCCTCACGCGCGTGCATGCCCGTTGCCACGCCACTATAGAAGCGAGAATCACGCGCATCGATGATGGCCACGCGCGTGTCGCTGATCGCCGAGCGAACCGCTGCTGCGTCGACGATAATGTCGGGCCGTGGATGAGCGGTAAGCCTTCCGCGTGTCGCTGACGGCACAACCGTCGTCACCGGCCCACCAGCGGCCTTCCATGCCGCGAAACCGCCGTCCACGATGGACGTCCTCTCGCCCAGCCCGAGATAATCGAGCGTCAGGAAGACGCGCGTCGTGGGCGAGTACCAGTCCTTGGACCAATAGAGCACAACACGGGAGTCGTCCGATACACCCAGCGACTCGAATACCGAGTCGAGCACCGCCACTGGCGGCATCTCGAGCATGAGCCCGTCCCGACGCTGCGAGATCGCGTCGTACGGCAGAAAACGGGCACCCGGGATGTGCCCGGCCTTGTAGTCAGCCGGCTCGCCCACGTGCAGCAGAACGACATTGCCGCGCGTTAGGCGACCCGCGAGCTGCGCGGCGGTAAGCAGCAGTGAATCCGCGCCGCCGGGTCGAGGCTGCGCCGCCGCCGGCGGTGCGATAAACACCGCGAGCAGCGGCAACAGCCGAAGCAGCGACGACATCGATCCTCCGCTACTTCTTCACGGGCCCGACGATCGGCGTGTCGTCACGCGAGCTCCAGTCCTCGAACGAGCCATCGTACAGACTTGGCTTGATGCCCACGTATTTCGCCGCAAGGAATAACAGGCTCGCCTGCTGCCCAACATGGCAGTACGTCACGACGCGATCAGTCGGCTGCACGCCCGCCGCAGCGAACAGGCCGGAGATGGCCGCGCGATCCTTCATCTTGCCGGTGGAGTCCGTGAGCGTGGTGAACGGGATGTTCTGCGCGCTCTGCACGTGGCCGGGGCGGGGGCCGCCACCGCCCTCGCCGCTGTAGAAATTCGGCGTGCGCGCGTCGAGAATGCGAATGCCTGGCTTGTCGATGTTCGCCTTCACGAACTCGGCGTTGACGACCACATCGGAGTGCACGTGCGGCGTGAACTTGCCGCGAGCGACCTTCGGGGTCTCCGTGCTCACAGGATGGCCGTCCGCCTTCCATGCCGCGAGACCGCCATCAAGCACCGCCGCGCGATCGCCGGCGCCGAGGTAGTCGAGCGTCATGAACACGCGAGCGACGATCGGCGTTATGGTCTGCCCATAGACGACGATCCGCGAGTTGTCAGACACGCCGAGCGACTCGAACAGCGAGTCGAGGCGTGCGACGCTTGGCAACTCCGTGTTGAGATCAGGGTTGCTCGGTGCCACGTCGTTGAACCACAGAAAGCGTGCGCCCGGAATGTGGCCGCTCGTGTAGTCACGCCGCGTGCTCGCCAGCTGCAGCACGACGACGTTCGGGTCGTTCAGATGATCGGCCAGCCACTGCACGGACACGATTGGCGAATCGAAGCGATCGGCCTGTGCACGTACGACGGCCGGAGTCGCCATCGCCGTGACCGTGAGCGACGTCATCGCGCGGGCCAGCGCGCGTCGGCGAAATCGAACCATGGTCTCCTCGTGAGGTCTCAGGGGGTGAAGCGGTAGCCAACCTTCCAGATCGTGATGAAGTGCTTCGGGTCGGCGGCGTCGTGCTCGAGCTTCTTGCGGAGCTCGGCCATGTGGGAATCGACCGTGCGCGTGAGCACGATCGCGCGGTGGTCCCACACCTCGCGCAGCAGCTCGACGCGCGTTGCGACCGCGCCTTTTCGCTTGATCAACGCCATCATCAGCTCGTAGGCCTTGGGCGTTAGGCTCACAGCTTCGCCGCCACGCGTCACCGTACGCGAGGCGGGGTCGATACGGATGTCGCCGAATCGGACGACGCCGGCGGTGGCGCTCGGCTCGTGCGCGTCGGTCCGCGCGCGGGTTCGCCGCAACAGCGACTTCACGCGCTCGAGCAGCTCGATGAGCCCGAATGGCTTCGTGACGTATTGGTCAGCGTCGAGCTGGAAACCCCGAACCTTGTCCGCCTCCTCTCCTCGAGCGGACAGGATGAGCACCGGCGTCTGACGCCCCTCGGTTCGAAGGGAGCGCAGGACCTGATAGCCGTCGATGCCGGGCAGCATCAGGTCGAGGATGACGAGGTCCGGATCCCACTCGCGCGCGAGCGAGAGTCCCGCGTTGCCATCGTCCGCGACCTTTACCGAGTATCCCTCGAGCTCGAGGTTGTAGCGCAGGCCCTGCGCGAGGTCGTTCGAGTCCTCGATGACGAGCACGCGGGTCATGACGTTCGCAGCGTGAGCGCGACGTCCGCTGGGGCGGCCGCCGGTCCGGGGTGCTGCGCGGCCGGCAGCTCGATCTGGAACGCCGCGCCCCTGGCAGACGACACGACCTCGATCCGCCCTCCCATCTGCGCCACGAGATCCTTCACGATCGTGAGTCCGATGCCGCTTCCGCCGGCGCCTTGTGCCGCGGCCGCGTTGCCGCGGTAGAACGGCGTCCAGATGGCTTCGCGTTCACGGGCCGGGACTCCCGGCCCTTCGTCCGTGACCGTGATGCGCGCCGACGATCCGGTCTGTGCCAGAGAGATCCGCACGGTCTGTCCGGAGGGACCGTATTTCACGGCATTGTCCAGGAGGTTGATCAGCACCTGCCGGAACGCTTCGCGCTGGAGCGGCGATACGACGTTAGGCGCGAGCTCGAGCGCGAGCGACGCGCGGCGCGAAGCCGCGAGCGGCTCGAACGCGCGAGCAATCTGTTCGATCTCGAATGCGAGGTCGGTCGCCTCCGGCATCGCGCGCGGTGACGGCGCGTGTCCCGCCCGGGCGAAGGACAGCACGTTCTCCACGAGATGCGAGAGCCGATTGGTCTCTCGATCGATGTTGTCGAGCGACCACTGGCGCTGCGCTTCGGTCGTGAAGCGACCGAGCCGCAGGGTCTCCAGGAAGAGGCGGATCTGGGCGAGCGGGGTGCGCAGCTCGTGCGAGACGCTCGACACGAAGTCGGAGCGCAGGCGTGCCAGCTCCTCTTCGCGACGGAGCTGAATGACCGCGACCACGGCCAGCGCGGCCGAGACGACGAACATGACGAGCAGGAGGGGCAGTCTCGAACGAGGCAGCCCGCCGATCACGAGCTGATTCGCGTACTCAGGGCGCACGGATGTCTGCACCTTCAGGCCGCCAAAACGCGGCGCCAGCTCGAGCACGGCGACGTACGACGTCGTCGGCCAGTTCGCCGACTCGTACAGCGGCAACGAGCCCCGGCCGACGATCCGGATGCCGAGGAGATCCTCGTTGTCCTTGCCGAGCATTACCGCGTTTGGCAGCAGGTGCTCGTGCACGACGGCGTCCTTCAAGATGTGGCGCGACGTGGTCGCGCCGAACTCCACGCCGTAGACCAGCGTGTCGCCCGCTTCCGTGGGCATGAGCACATAGGCAATCATGCGGCCGGTGCCGAAGCGCGGCGACACGAGCACTTCATAGTTCTCGTCCGGGTCGTGGACCTTGCGGACGTGTGCCGTCAGTGAATCGACAAGCCACCGCTTGTCGGACTCCGGCGCGACCTCGAGCCAGGCATCCGCCTCAGGCACCGCAGCGCGTGGCGAGACCTGGAGCGTGTCGGCGCCGATCGTGAACCCGAAATAGGCCGATGGCGGAAACGACTCCGGACAGCGTTTCGACGTGCAGAAACGCGTGCGATAGCGGTCGTTGTTGTTGTAGTAGTTCCAGAGCTCGTTGGCGTTAGGCCGGGGGCCGTTGCGCTGGAAGCGGTGAGGCTCGCGCCCGTGCATGACGTACTGGAGCGAAGCCATCACGGCGCCCTCGAGCCCCGCCTCGATCTTCCGCTGCGACGTCCACGCCGTGAACGACGCGTAGTCCCGAAGCAGACGCGCCGCTGTTCGCTGATGCGACCACACCGCGCGCTGCGCGTTGAACGCCGCCGCGCCGGTCACGCCGACGCTGGCAAGCAGCAGCACGAGCGGCCACGAGAATCGTCGGCCGGGGAGCGCGATCCGAGCGCGGCGAGCCGGCGGCGTCACCGTGCGGGGGCTGGGGCGGAGGAGACGTGTTCGATCACCCTGGTACGATGGGACGACGGCCCGCGGCCAGGCAACGCTTATTTGTGCGAGATCTGTTGAGGACCGGTCGCATTTTGGTGGCCGGGGGCTCCGGACACTTCGGGAACACCTGACACACGAATCCGCAACAGAGGCATGACGCTTCCTCCGCCGGTAATGCACGAGGAGACCCTAGCATGCAGGCACCACGAGAGGAGCCATGCATGCAGACGTTCCTGCACGATCTGCGGTACGCGACGCGCACGCTCATGCGCGCCCCTGCCTACACGGTCATCGCCGTTCTGACACTAGCGCTCGGCATTGGCGCGAACACAGCGATCTTCAGCGTCATCCACGGCGTTCTGCTCAAGGATCTGCCGTTCGCCAATGGCGCTCGCGTCGTTCGGCTGAAACAGCCCGTCGCTACCGGCCAGATCGACGATGCCGGCTTCTCGGTTCAGGAGGTCGCCGACCTCAGGGCCGGAGCCAAGTCCCTGCAGACAATCGTCGAGTATCACTCGATGTCGTTCACCCTTCTCCGCCGGGGCGAGCCACAGCGGGTGCAGACGGGCGTCGTGTCCGCCAACTATTTCGATGCGCTAGGCGTCAGGCCCGTGCGCGGCAGGACGTTCCGCGAGGGCGAGGATCAAGCCGGCGCGACACCGGTGGTCGTGTTGAGCTATCGGTTCTGGCGCGAGCGACTCGGAGGCGACACGACCATTATCGGCAAGACGGTCGAGATGACGGACCGACTGCATACGGTCATCGGTGTCCTGCCGCCACTGCCGGCGTTCCCTAACGAGAACGACGTCTTCATGCCTATCTCGTCGTGCCCGTTCCGGACGTCGGAGTTCTGGGTGACGCGTCGGGCCGTTCGCGCCCTGACCGTGTTCGGTGTCGCACGGCCGGGGGTCGAGCTGGCGGCGGTCCGCGGAGATCTCAAGGCGGTTGCGTCGCAGATGCATAACGAGCATGCCGAGAGCTACCCGGAAGCCCAAGGGTTCGGGGTCGGTGCGGAGTCGCTGCTCGAGGAGCTGTCCGGCCCCGCTCGCGAGACATTGGCGCTCCTGCTTGCGACGTCCGCGTTCGTCCTCGCTATTGCGTGCGCGAATGTGGCGAACCTCACGCTCGTGCGCCTCGTGCACCGGCGCGCGGAGCTCGTTGTGCGCGCGGCGCTGGGGGCAGGCACCGGCCGCCTCGCGCGCCAGTTGTTGACGGAGAGTGTCGTTGTGGCGGGTGCCGGAGCGCTCGTGGGTATCGGGCTCGCCGCTGCCCTGCTTCGGGTTCTGGTCCCCTACGCGGCGCGGTTCACGCCGCGCGCATTCGAGATCGGTCTCGACGCTCCCGTGCTGCTCTTCACGCTCGGCGTATCGGTAGCCGTGGGTCTCGCATCAGGGATGCTGCCGCTCGTGGCAGCAACTCGCGATCTCGCGAGCGGCCTCCGGGCCCGCGGCCATGGTGGCGAGGCCCGCGGGCGCCGAGGTCGCGCTGAGCGCGGCC
>JAJKIV010000094.1 GCA_021154285.1 Gemmatimonas sp.
ACCAGAGTCGCGTCGATGTCCGCGGGAAGTCGAAGCCATCCGGCATCACGCCGACGACCGTGTACGGTTTGCCGTCCACGCGAACGTCCTTGCCGACGACGCCCGAGTCCGAGTGGAACTGGTCCCGCCACGTCGCGTAGCTCAGGATCGCGGTGGGCGGTGCCGCTGGCGCGTTGTCGTTAGGTATGAATGTGCGGCCGAGCAGGGCGCGGACGCGCGTGACCTCGAGCGTTCCGCTGGTCACGCGGGCCGCGCCCACGCGTTCCGGCTGCTCACCGCCGGCAATGTTGGCCGAGGCGAGGAAGTATCCGCCAAGAGACGAGAGCGTGCGCTGCTGCTGCGTGTAACGAAGGAAATCGGCGAGCGGGACCTGGTCATCTTCGCGCGCCGGGTCCGCGTAGTAGACGAGCGCAATTCTATCGGCGCGGTCGAACGGCAGACCCTTGATCAGCATGCCGTAGATGATGCTGTACATCACCGCGGTGAGCCCGATGCCAAGCGCGAGGGCGGCGGTGCCGGCGATGACCGTGCCCGGACTTCGGCGCAGCGAGCGGACCGCATACCGAACGTCGCGCGCGAGTGACGTGACGCTCCAGGTGCGCGAGCGCGCGGGTCGCGCTCGACAACGGCGTCTGGCCAGCGCATCGTCGAGCTCGGGGCCCTGGAGTTGCGCGAGCAGCCGCGCGCGCGCCGCGCCGGCGCCGATCTTCGGGGCGAGGTCGGCGAACTGCGCCTCGAGGTGCTGGGCCACCTCCTCGATGACGTCGGCTTCATCCTGCGGGTCGAGCCGCGCAGGCGCGACGCGTGCGCGGATGTCCGCGTGCCAGTCGAATCGGTCGTTAGGCATAACGCACCCCGGAGACTCGGTTGATGGCCGTCACGAACTCCTTCCAGCTCTCACGCTGCGCGTCGAGCGCCGTGCGGCCCGCGGGCGTGAGGCGGTAAAAGCGCTTGCGCCGCTCGCCGGATTTTTCCACCCAACGGCCGACGATCCAGCCGCGCTCCTCCATGCGATAGAGCAGGGGATACAGCGACGCGACGTTGAACGTGAGGACGCCGTCGGAGCGCGACTCGATCAGCTTCTGGAGCTCGTAGCCGTGTCGCGACTCGGCCTCCAGCAGCGACAGGATGAGGAACTCCGCGCTGCCCTTCTTCAGTTCGTCGGTAAGCATTGGAGCCACATATATTGGTGACCCACATATATGGCGCCGACGAACGTGCGTCAACGCGCGGCGAATTAGCCGCCGCCGTCGGTTCGATTACGAATCGATTACACGGGTCTCTGCTAGCGTTTCCCTGGCCGCTTCGTCTTGATGAGGATGACGCCGTTCCCGCCTCGGGAGCCGTAGATGGCCGTGTCCTCGGGATTCTTCAACACCGTGATCGATTCGATATCGTGCGGGTTGATTCCGACCAGCGCACCGCCCGGGCCCGGGGTGACCGGTACGTCGTCGATCACGTACAGGGGTTCGTTGCTCGCCATGTTCGACGAGCTCCCGCGAATGTTCACCGCGATGCCGCCGTCGGGAGTCTGGGTGACGACGACCCCCGCGGACTTCGACTGGATCTGCTTGTCGATCGGCTCGCCTTGCTTGTCCTCGATCTCCTGCCGCGTAACGGCTGGCCCGGGCTCACGAGGGTGATGGCACGCTGAAGCCGCGACTGCAAGGATGAGGCAGGCGGCGCAGGTGATGCGCGGGAAGTGCGTGGTCATGGCGGGAGCGACTGGGGTCGCGTAGCAGAGCCTGGGCGTCGAGCGTCCGGCGCATCTCCGTAGAACATTGGGCCCGAACGCGCCGGCGGCAAGTCGGCACGCGAAACCAACGCTTCACCGGCGGTTCGTGTCGCTTCGCGGACGCCTGCTTTCGTGTCGTGGCGCCGGGAATGAATTCTGGACGACCAGAGCCGTCCTACCTAACGAACCCCCGAACCATGACATCGCGCCGGATCGTTTCCAACGCCCTCCACTCGGCGGCCCTGTGCATAGGGCTATTCGTCGCCACGAGACCAGTGGCTGCCGAAGCTCCGCCCGATACGTCGCTCACCAGGGAGGTTCTGGGGGACGGGATCTACCTCTTTCGGGCCCCGTCCGCGCTCGACCTGTGGACGGCCACCAACGTCGTCGTGATCGTCAACGACCAGGACGTCACGGTCTTCGACAGCAACACGCGCGCTCGGACCGCACGGATGGTGATCGCCGAGATCCGGAAGATCACCCCGAAGCCGGTGCGAACGCTGATCAACTCACACTGGCACCAGGATCATTGGTCGGGAAACGATGAGTACGTGAAGGCGTTCCCGGGGATTCAGATCGTCGCCACGACGAAGACGCGCGACTACATGAAGCACATGGGGTCCCTATACTTCGCTGACGGCCTCAACGCGCAAGTCGCTCGTCAGCGCGCCGCGCTCGATACGGCAGTCCGCACGGGAAAGCAGAGCGACGGGACTCCGCTCACGGCCGACGCGCGCCAGAAGCTGCAGAAGGACATCGACGAGACCGCGGCGTTCGCGACCGAAGTGGCGAACGTGAAGCGGGTGCTGCCGACCATCGCGTACAACGATTCGCTCGTGCTGTGGAGCGGTGGCCGCGAGTTCCGGCTCATCAGCGTGACGGGCGACGCCACGGGATCGACGGTGTTGTATCTGCCGGCAGAGAAGATTCTCGTGATGGGCGACGCGCTCGTGACGCAGGAGGAGGGGAACGGGCCCCCGCCGTGGACCACGAACTCATACTCGATCACGCCGTGGCTCAACAGTCTTCGCGGACTCGAGCGGCTGGATGCGACGATCGTGGTCCCGGGGCAGGGACCGGCATTTCACGACAAGGCGTATCTCGAGCTCACGGGTGACTTGTTCGAGTCGATCATTACCCAGGTGCACGCGGCGCTCGAGCGCGGCCTCGTGACCTTGACGGAGGTGCAGGCGGCGGTGAACGTGGACTCGATTGGGCGCCGCTACGCGCCTAACGCCCCGCAGCCCGATCCACGATTCAAGGCGCTCGTCTCGGCACTCGTGAGGAAAGTGCACCAGGAGTCGCTCGACGGGGTCTCGAAGCCCTGACGGGCAGCCATCAGCCATCAGCCATCACCCATCAGCTAGGGCTGACCGGAGTTACTCACGAAGGCCAACCGCTTTCCATCCGGCGACCACGACGGGACGTTGATCGTACCCTGACCGCCGTACACGTACGCGATTACCCGCGCGGGCCCGCCGCCCGCAGGCATCAGGCGAATCATCACGTGCTTGTAGAACGGGTGATCGTCGGCGGCGACGTCGGGAGGAAACGCGATATACGCGATCCATTTCCCGTCCGGTGAAATGTGCGGGAACCAGTTGTTGAAGCCATCGTTCGTGACTTGCTCCTGGCCACTGCCGTCGGGGCGCATGCGCCAGATCTGCATGCGCCCCGTTCGCGACGAGTTGAAGTAGATGTACTTCCCGTCGGGCGTGAACTCCGGGCCGTCGTCGAGCCCTGGTGCAGACGTTAGGCGAATCTCGTCGCCGCCACCAGCCGGAATCTTGTAGACATCGAATTCGTTGGTCCGCTGGCCGGTGTACACGAGCCAGCGGCCATCCGGCGACCACCCGTGCAGATAGGACGGTCCGTTCGCGGTCACGCGCTTCGGCATTCCACCCCCGGCCGGCAGAGTGTAGACGATGGATGCGCCGCTGTCCTCGGCCGTGTGGTGGCTGATGCCCTGTATGCGGCCATCGAATGACAGAACGTGGTCGTTGTTGTTGCGCGTCGCGAAGCCCGTGTTGATCGGAGCGGCCGAACGCGCGGCGAGGTCGAACCGGAAGAGACGCCCCTCCTGCGCGTAGATCAGCGCCTTGCCGTCAGGCGTCCAGTTCGGCGCTTGAACGGACCCTTTGTATTGGTGGACGACCGTGGCGTTGCCGGTGCCGACCTCCAGGATTTCGAGCTGGCTCCCGAGGTAATCGCGATACGGAACGAAGTCGCGCTTGGCGGGCGTCGTGATGCGCACGTTGTTGAATACGCCACGTTCCACCGTCGTGTCGTTATGCGCACACACGTAGAGGCCCACGTAGACGGTGTCGGGCAACGACACGCCGGTGAGCTCCTGCGTCACGAGCGTGTCACCGAACCGCGCGACTGACATGAGATACGTCCCGTCGCGGCGCTCGAGCTGCACGATGACGTTCGGGTCCGGCAGGCTGTCAGGCGACTTGATTTCCTCGGTAGTCGCGCCGGCTGTACGCCGAAACTGCAACGACACGAGGCCGTTGCCGTGCACCGCAGCCGACACGTGCGCGGCGTTTGGCTCGAGCGACGGGCGGATCGTCCAGCCGAGCTTTCGGTGTGGCTCCCTGCCGCGGCCGGTGAAAGCCGCGCGCGTGGAGAGGATGAAGTTACCCGTTAGGCGCTTCCACACGAAATGGAAGTCGTCCTGCGCTCCCCACATGTTCCGGCCCGCGCCGGTGACGAGATAGCTCTGGCGCGACGCGTCATACGACGCGCTGCCGGCGTGACTCACTCGGCCGACATCCGTCTGTCCGTCGAACGCGCCGGTGGAGCTCTGAGCACCGCCGCGCCCGGCGGTGGAGAGGGCGAGACCCAGTATGCAACAGCCGACCCGAATGTGCATGGCCTGTCAGGCGATTGGTGGTCCTCCGGTGAGCCGCTTCACGAGCTCGTACAGGAACGTCTGCGCCTCGTAGAACGACTGGACCTTCACGCGCTCGTCGCGGCCGTGGAATCGAATGTCCGCGCGGTCGTAGAAGATGCCCTGCACGCCGTACGTCGGAATGCCAGCTGGCCGTAGATACATCCCGTCCGTCCCACCCATCACCATCATCGGAACCGTCGGAACGTTGGGCCACACCGAGTTGGTGACCGACGTGACCGCCTGCAGGAGATCGGCACGCATGGGAGACGCGGGGCCGCGCATTGGCGTGCCGTCCACCTTCACGCTTACCGCGGTGTCTCCGACCACACGCTGCAGCGTCTGGGTGACGAACTCCACCTGATCGTCCGGCAGCACGCGACAGTTGACGTTCGCGGCCGCGAGCTGCGGAAGCGCGTTCTTCGCGTGGCCGCCTTCGAGCTGCGTTGCGACACAGGTCGTGCGCAGCGTCGCGTTCCAGGGTGTGGATGCCTTCGCGACGCGGGCCATTGCCGCGGTGTCGCCGTCGGCGACCTTCGCCAGGTCGGCGCCGATCGCGCCCTTCTCGATCTTCGACATCGCCCGGAAATACGCCCGCGTCACGTCATTGGTCGCGAGCGGGAAGCCGAACTTCGCGAGTCGGTCGAGCGCGCCAGCGAGATGGTAGATCGCGTTGTCCTCGACGGGCAGCGAGCTGTGACCGCCTTTGTTGCGCACCTCGAACCGATAGTTGATGACATA
>JAJKIV010000095.1 GCA_021154285.1 Gemmatimonas sp.
ATCGGAGCGAAGAGGTCCGCGTAACGGTTCCCTCGTGGCGCGGCGACGTCACCGCTGAAATCGATGTCGTCGAGGAAGTCGCGCGCCTTCATGGCTACGACACCTTCTCCGACGAGCTTCGCCCGTTCAGGGTCGGCAACGTGCCGGATTCGCCCGCCTTTATCCTAGAGACCACCATTCAGGATGCGCTCGCGGCAGAAGGGTTGTTCGAGGTGCGTCCGCTTCCATTCGTTGCCGGCGCTGACGACACACACGTTCTCGTCGCCAACCCACTCGCGGAGAACGAGGCCCATCTGCGCAGATCGATTCTCGAAACCCTCACCAGCAGGGCCGAGTTCAACTTGTCTCATATGGAAGGCAACGTTCGGCTGTTCGAGATCGGCGCGGTGTTCGCGCCACGTCCTGGCGCGTCGCTTCCGCTCGAGCGAAAGAGCGTGGGCGTTCTAGTCATGGGGGACCGTCGGCCGCCGCACTTCACTGAGCCGAAGCCACCCCGATACGACCAGTGGGACGCTCGCGCGCTTGCCGAGCGCCTGGTCGAGGTGGCGGTACCGAGCGTGAACGCGACGCTTGTTGCCGCCGACGCGGCTGAGCAAGCGAATGGCACGCTATGGTCGATCGAGCTCGACGGAGCTCCGCGTGGCGTTGTTCGCGCGCTGCGTCTCGACGCCCCGGTCTGGGCGGCACCGGCGTTCGGGATCGAGTTGGATCTCGGATTGGTCGAGTCAGCGGATGTAGCTGCACCCGGCAAGTCGATTCACGGGCAGACACCGGTCACGCCGCCGGCGAAGCATGTCCAGGTCAAGCCACTGCCGACGACACCCGCCGCGCCGATCGACCTCGCGCTTCTCCTGCCGGATGCCGTTCGAGCCGCCGATGTGGAGCGCGTGATTTGGAATAACGGCGGCGAGCTGCTCGAGCGTCTCACGCTGTTCGATGAATTCCGCGGCGCGGGTCTTCCACCCGGCACGCGAAGCCTCGCCTGGCGATTGACGTTCCGCGATGCGACGCGCACTCTACGCGACAAGGAAATCGAAGGTCGCACGAACAAGATTCTACGCGCCCTCGAAGGAGAGCTCGGTGTCCGACAGCGCAGGGCCTGATTTCGCGTCGTTTCACGAGCTCGCACAGCTCGTCCACAACCTTGGCGAAGAGCTAGCCGGGTTCCGTAAACGCGCACTCACCGCCGAGGGTCGCCTCAAGGCCCTCGAAGCCGCGAACGGTCCCACCGACCTGTTCTCGCATGAGCGGCTGGCCGTCGTCGAACAAGAGAATGCCGACTTGAAGCGACGGCTCGCCGCGGCGACTGAACGAACGAACCAGGTCGTTGCCCAGCTCCGATTTCTGCGACAGCAGCATGAGCGCGCGGGGAGTGACCGATGAGCGAAAAACGGAGCTCGGTGAAGGTGACGATCGTGGGTCAGGACCTCACGATCCGCAGTGACGCGACGCCCGAACACACGCGCGAGGTCGCGGCATACGTCGACAGGACGATTCGCGGCATCATGAACAGCGGCGCGGTGATCGAGTCGAGCCGCGCGGCAATCCTCGCGGCGCTGCAGATCACCGACGAGCTTTTCCGCGCGCGTGCCACGCAGCAGGCGGTCAATGAGTCAATGGACGCCCTGAGCTCCGAGGTGCGCCGATGGCTCCCTCCCGCGAAGCGAAGCCCTGCTGGCAGCTGAGCGCGCGTTAGGACCGCAATTGCGCGCGAGCGCAGCACGCGGTAGCTTCTCGCAGACGACCAGTCGAGCTGTAGGTCCAAGTACCCTTTGCAGTTAGACCGTCCCAGCCCGCGCCCTACGCCGGTGCCGGCTCGGAAGGTCCCTGTACGGGGAGACCCAACTCGCAGTGGTTCCCTTCATCTCCTCGGCGCGAGTCGAGGTGGAGCATAGATCAACATGAATTCTACGGCACTGAGTGCTGCGCTTGGCGTATTGGTTGTTCTCGCCTCCGCAGCGTTTTTCTTTTTTGGCCGACGCGCCGGTCGCAGTGCGGAGCGCGAGAGACAGCTCCTCGCGAAAGCCACGGCTGAACAGACTGCGCAGCGCATCGTCGGCGAAGCCGAGCGCGAATCGGAGTCGCTCCGAAAGAGCGCCCTTATCTCCGGCAAGGAGGAGCTGATCAAGCTCCGCGAGAACTGGGAGGTCGAGGCTCGGAGACGAAGGGAAGAAGTCGAGCGGGAAGAGAAGCGCGTTCAGGACCGCGAGACGATGCTCGATCGAAAGTTCGACATGCTCGAGCAGCGCGAGAAAGACGTCGGCCGGCGCGCGAGCGAGCTTGGTCGGAAGGAAAAGACGATCGCCGAACGCGAGCAGGACTTGGAGCGTCTTGTCGGTGAGGAGAAACGACGGCTCGAGGCGCTCGCCGGAATTTCTGCCGAACAGGCCAAGGCCGAGCTGATTCATCGCCTCGAGGCCGAGGCAGAGGCCGACGCGGCCAACCGGCTTCGCGAGATTCGCGAGACCGCGCGCCGCAACGCCGAGCGTGAGGCGAGGAAGATCGTCGCCCTCGCCGTTCAACGCATCGCGGCCGAGCAGACGGCCGAGATCGCGGTGTCGGCGGTGAGCCTCCCGAACGACGAGATGAAGGGTCGCATCATCGGACGCGAAGGCCGCAACATTCGCGCGTTCGAGCTGGCAACGGGTGTCGACGTGATCATCGACGACACGCCGGACACCGTCGTGGTGTCGTGCTTCGATCCGGTGCGCCGCGAGGTAGCGAGGCTGGCCCTCGAGAAGCTCGTGTCAGACGGCCGCATTCATCCGGGTCGCATCGAAGAAGTTGTCAACAAGGCGCGGCGCGAAGTCGATGCCGGAATCATCGAAACCGGCGAACAGGCGGCCTACGAGACGGGAATCACCGGGCTGCACCCCGAGGTCATCAAGTTGATTGGCCGCATGAAGTGGCGCACGAGCTACGGGCAGAACATTCTCGCGCACTCCAAGGAAGTCTCGTTCCTCGCCGGGATCATGGCGGCGGAGCTCGGCCTCGATGTGGCGATGGCGAAGCGTGGCGCACTCCTGCATGACATCGGCAAGGTGCTCACGCACGAGCACGAAGGCACGCACGTGCAGCTTGGCGTCGAGGTCGCGACGAAGTATGGTGAGCATCCGCTGGTGGTGAACTGCATCGCGGCACACCACGACGACGTGCCGCACGAGAGCGAGGTGTCCGTGCTCGTTCAGGCTGCCGATGCGATCTCAGGGTCGCGACCGGGAGCCCGCCGCGAGGCGTTCGAGACATACGTGAAGCGGCTCGAGGGACTCGAGCGGATCGCGTCGAGCTACCGCGGCGTCGACAAGGTGTTCGCCATTCAAGCGGGGCGAGAGATTCGCGTGCTCGTGACTCCGGACGATGTCGACGACGTGCGCATGGCGTCGCTGTCCGAGGAGATCGCGCGGCGAATCGAAGCCGAGCTGCAGTATCCCGGGCAGATCAAGGTCGTGGTCATTCGCGAAACGAGGGCGGTGGATTTTGCACGCTGAAGCACAAACGCAGACAGCATCCGGCAGCGCCGCGAGCGCGGGTTCAGACAGCACACATGGCGCCCAGCTGATCGACGGAACGGCAATTGGCCGTCTCGTACGGCGCGACGTCGCGGAGGAGGTCGAGCGACTCAAGGCACTCGGCATCACGCCAGGCCTGTCGGTCGTGCTCGTCGGTGACGATCCCGCGAGCGCCGTGTACGTGCGCTCGAAGGGGAAGGCATGCGAGGAAGCGGGCATGCGGGGCGAAACGATTCGCCTCCCGGCGGACACCAGCGAAGACGCGCTGCTCGCGCAGGTCGATCGCCTGAACGCCGATCCGAATGTGCACGGGATTCTGGTGCAGATGCCATTGCCGCGTCACATGGCCGCCGACAAAGTCATTCGGCGCATGCGTCCCGAGAAGGACGTCGATGGCTTTCATCCGGTGAACGTCGGAAAGCTCAGCATTGGCGAGCGCGACGGCTTCGTGCCGTGCACACCCGCTGGGGCGATCGAGCTTCTCGTCCGAAGCGGCGTGGACACGCGCGGCAAGGATGCTGTCATCGTCGGGCGGAGCAACATCGTCGGCAAGCCGATGGCCGCGCTCCTGATGCAAGATGCACCTGGTGGCAACGCAACGGTGACGGTCTGTCACAGCAGGACCGCCAATCTTGCCGGTCATATTCGCCGTGCGGACATCGTCGTGGCAGCCATCGGGAGGCCGGAGATGATTACGGGTGACATGATCAAGCCGGGCGCCGTCGTGATTGACGTCGGGATCAATCGCGTGAATGACGCCTCGGTGCCGAAGGGCTACCGCATCGTCGGGGACGTGCACTTCGCGTCGGCACGTGACGTCGCGTCGTTGATCACGCCGGTGCCGGGCGGGGTCGGCCCGATGACGATTGCCATGCTCATGAAGAACACCGTGCGCGCGGCGGCGCAGATCGCCGGCGTGTGACCGCGCGGCGCCGCGGGGGTCCGCCCTCGCCATCGTTAGGCGCGCTCGAGCTGTTCGAGTCGGAGCCTCCGCCGCCTCGCAGGACGGAGTCACGGTCGGCGTCGCGCGCGGCCCGCGCCGTTCCGCCGCCGCCCGAACGTGACACGCGTGAAGTCCGCGAAGCACCCCGCCGTGCCGTTTATGTCGAGGAGGCCGTCCCGGGCGCCACTCCGGGATCGGCCGTGTCGGTGATGGCGTTGACTGCCACCGCGCGCGACGTCCTCGAGGGCGCGTTCATGCCGCTGTGGGTGCGCGGCGAGGTGTCGGACTTTAAGGCGCATCGCAACGGACACTGGTACTTCTGCCTCCGCGGCGAGGACGCACAGCTCAAGTGCGTCGCCTGGTCGCGCGAGCGTCGCCGCATTCCGGCACCGCCCGATGACGGGATGCAGATTGTCGCGTTAGGCCGGCTCACGGTGTACCCCGCGCGCGGCGAGATGCAGTTCTCGGTCACGCGCATGGAAGCCGAGGGCGATGGGCTTTGGCGCAAGGCGCTCGAGCTCACGCGCGCTCGCCTGCAGGCTGATGGCCTGCTCGACCCGTCGCTAAAACGTGCGCTTCCACGCTATCCGCGACGCATTGCGGTCATCACCAGCCGGGATGGGGCCGCGCTGCGCGATATATACGCGGTCGCGCAGCGCCGGTGTCCGTCCGTCGAGATCGTCCTCGTTCCCGCGGCGGTGCAAGGCGACTCGGCGCCGGAGTCGCTGTGCTTCGCGCTCGATCAGGTCACGCGCTGGGGCGATGTGGATCTGGTCATCATCGGGCGCGGCGGCGGGGCTCGCGAGGATCTCTGGGCATTCAACGACGAGCGTGTGGCCCGCGCGCTCGCGAGGTGTCCGGTCCCCACGATTTCCGCCGTCGGGCACGAGATCGACATGTCCATCTGCGATCTCGTCGCTGATCTCCGCGCGCCTACGCCGTCGGCCGCCGCGGAAGCCGCTGTCCCCGTCCAGTCGGAGCTTCGCGAACGTCTTCGCATGTCCGCCGAGACGCTGAGAGCACTCGCGGCCGAGCGCGTGGCGAGCGCACGGACCCGCGCGGCTGACCACTCCCGCGGCCTTGCTCTCGGCGCTGCCCGACGAGTCGAGCGGCGTCGTCTCCAGCTCGAGTCGTCAGGCAGACGGCTGCACGCCCTCAGCCCACTCGCGACGCTGGATCGCGGGTATGCGATCCTTCGTACGGTCGACGGACGTACGGTCCGTTCGGTCGAAGGGCTGCAACCGGGCACCCACGTCGAGATGGTGCTCCGCGATGGAACAGCGGCCGCGACGGTCGATCGCGTGGTACCTAACGGTGAGTCCACATCGCCGCGCGCGGTGGCGGGGACCGAGTCGTGACGTTCGAAGCCAGCATGGAGCGACTCGAGGCGATCGCGTCGCGGCTCGAGGACGAAGAGTTGGACCTCGATACCGCACTCACTCTGTTCGAGGAAGGCGTTGCCGAGCTGCGAGCGGCGTCCGCATTCCTCACGCAGGCCGAGACGCGACTCAAGCAGCTCAACGAAGCCGCCGACGGGCTGTTTCGCATCGACGATCTGCGTGACTGACATCGCGGCGTTGCGTCTCGCGGTCGATCGCCGCGCGATCGACGACACGCTCGCTGCGTTCTGCGCCACCGAGCTCGGAGGTATCGAGCCGCGTGTGGCCGAGGCGATCCGTTACAGCGTGCTGGGCGGCGGAAAGCGGCTGCGGGCCATGCTGGTGGCGGCGGCCTACGAAGCCGTTGGCGGCACGGCCGACTGCCGCGTCCTCGCCTCGGCGGTGGAGGTCATCCACGCATACTCGCTGGTCCACGACGACCTGCCATGCATGGACGACGATGATGTCCGCCGCGGACGGCCGACCGTGCACCGGGTCTTCGGCGTTCCCGTCGCGGCGTGCGCGGGGCTCGCGATGGTGCCACTGGCGGCGCGGTGTGCCTATCGCGGGGCGCTCGCGCTCGGGTTGCCGTCGACCGCCGCGGCGGACATTGTTCGGGAACTCATGCGAGCGGCCGGGGCGGGCGGAATGATCGGCGGGCAGATCCTCGACCTCGAGGCCGAGGGCGTGTCGCTCCCGCTCGACGAGCTGGAGCGCGTGCACCGGGCGAAGACTGGTGCGCTGATCGTGGCCGCCGCACGGGTCGGCGTCCGCGGCGCTCGCGGTACGGATCGCGAGCTCGAGGCGGTCGATCGCTATGGATCGGCGATCGGCCTTGCCTTTCAGATCATGGATGATGTTCTCGACGTGACGGCTACGACGGACGTACTTGGCAAGACCGCCGGCCGTGACGCGGCGCTCAGGAAGAGCACTTATCCGGCGCTGCTCGGAACGGCCGGCGCGACGCAACGCGCGGGCTTCCTGATTGCCGACGCGACAGGTGCGCTTCGTGAAGCGGGTATTCTCACGCCAGCTCTCGAGTCCATTGCCCAGTACGTCGTTGCACGCCGCTCGTGAGGGATGATCCGGGTGCGGCTCGCCACCTTCAACCAGACATGATTCTTCTCGATACCCTGAGCTCGACCGCCGACCTGAAGCGCCTTAGCCGCGAGGAGCTGGCAGCCCTTGCCGGCGAGATGCGCGCCCGTCTCATCGACGTATGTTCGCGAACGGGCGGACACATTGGCGCGGGACTTGGCGTCGTCGAGCTCACGATCGCGCTCCACTACGTGTTCGACACACCTGTCGACCAGATCGTCTGGGACGTCGGTCATCAGGGCTACCCGCACAAGATCCTCACGGGACGCAACGGTCGGCTGGATACGCTGCGTCAGGAAGGAGGAATCTCCGGATTCCTCAAGCGGGCCGAGAGTGAATACGACGTATTCGGGGCAGGGCACGCCGCGACTGCAATTTCCGCGGCGCTCGGCGTCGCCGCGGGTCGAGATCTCAAGAATGAGCGGTTCAAGGTCGTCGCCGTGCTGGGCGACGGTGCGCTCACGTCCGGTCTCGCGTACGAGGGATTGAACAACGCCGGTGCCGCGGATCGCGACATCATCGTCGTCCTCAACGACAACGAGATGTCGATCGCACCTAACGTTGGGGCAATGTCGAAGTACCTGAACTCGGTTCAGCGCAATCCGCTGTATAATCGGCTGCGCTCCAAGATCGGCGAGGTCGCCGACCATCTGAAGGACCACGGTCCCGGTGTGCTCGCCGTCGCCGCCGGCATGGTGCGAAAGTGGGAGGAGAGCGTGAAGGCGTTTCTCACTCCCGGCGTGCTGTTCGAGGAGCTCGGGTTCCGTTACTTCGGCCCGATCGACGGCCACGATTTTGACGTGCTGATCGACACGTTAGGTGCAGTGCGGCCGATGTCAGGCCCACGCCTGGTCCACGTCATTACACAGAAGGGGAAGGGGTTCCCGGCCGGCGAACGGGGCGCGGGTGCCGCGGAGAAATGGCACGCGCTGCCCCCGGGGCACGACCCTGCGACCGGAAACCAGATCGCGGCAACGGCGGGCAACCCGCAGTATACGAAGGTCTTTGGCGAAGGGCTGTCGGCGCTGATGCAGACGCGCGAGGACGTCGTGTGCATCACCGCCGCGATGCCAAGCGGCACCGGCACCGGGGCCGTCGCGAAAGCCCATCCCAAGCGGTTCTTCGACGTCGGTATCGCCGAAGGCCATGCGGTGACCTTCGCGGCCGGGCTCGCGACCCGCGGCGTGCGACCGGTCGTTGCCATCTACTCGACGTTCCTGCAGCGCGCCTACGACAACATCATCCACGACGTCGCGCTGCAGCATCTCCCGGTCGTCTTCTGCATGGACCGCGCGGGACTCGTCGGCGAGGATGGCGAGACCCACATGGGACTCTACGACATCGCCTACATGCTTGCCGTACCGGGCATGGCCATGGTCGCGCCGAAGGATGGAGCGGAGATGCTGGCGCTACTTCGGACGGGGCTCGCGTACGATGCCGGACCGTTCGCGATGCGATATCCTCGCGCCGTGGTTCCTGCGCCGGTGCCGGCGGTGGCCGAGATTCCACCGGTGCCGTTCGGAACATGGGAAGTCGTTAGGCGCGTACCCGGCGGCGCCGAGGTCGCGATCCTCGCCGTGGGCACGATGGTGCTGCCCGCCGTCGAGGCAGCGGCGTCTCTGGCGGCCGAAGGTCTAGACGTCAGCGTCGTCAACTGCCGCTTCCTCAAGCCGTACGACGAGCTCACGCTCGCCGCCGTGATGTCGGAGCACCGGAAGCTGCTTGTCGTGGAAGAGGGCACGGTGGTCAACGGATTCGGCGCGTACATGGCGTCGGTGGTCCAGCGACTCGATCCCGACGTACGGGTTGCCGTGCACGGGGTGCCGGATCGCATCGTCTACGCGGCATCGCGTGCGCGGCAGCTCGCGTCGTGCGGGCTGGATGCGGTCGGCATCGCCGCGCGTGTTCGTGCCCTTCACGAAAGCGAGGCGCTCACCGGGTGATCCGCCTCGGAGTCGTAGGCCACCGCGGGTATGACGGCCTCGTCGAGATTCTGAGCACGGTGTTCCGATTCGCGGGTGAGCTCGACCTCGAGCCCATCTTCGAACCGGATCTTCTTGACGTCGTCCCGGGTGCAGGGCGCCTGGAAGCCGACACGGAGATCGACGCGCTGCTCACGCTCGGCGGCGACGGCACGCTGCTGCGCGGCGCACGACTGCTTCGTGGTCGTCCCGTGCCGATCCTCGGCATCAATCTCGGACGACTCGGATTCCTCACGAGTTGTGGTCGCGACGAAACCGAGCTGGCGCTCCGGCGGCTGGCGTCCGGCGACTATCTGGCAGAGCGGCGCATGCAGCTCGAGGCACGCGCGCTCGACCGAAGTGGCAACAGCCGGAAGCGATGGTTCGCGCTCAACGACGTCGTCCTGCACAAAGGCGGCTTCGCACGGGTGCTCCACCTGAGCGTGTCGGCGAACGGCGATCCCGTGGGCTCGTATGCGGCCGACGGCATCGTCTTCTCGACACCAACCGGATCGACGGCGTACAGTTTGTCCGCTGGCGGGCCTGTCGTGGTCCCGACGCTCGAATCCATCGTGCTGACGCCGATCTCTCCGCACACCCTCGCGATTCGACCACTCGTGCTCGCGGCGGACGCGGAGCTCAGCGTGCATACGGATGATGGGCCGGATGAGCTTCTGGTGACGGTGGACGGCCAGGTCGGTACCACGTTTTCCGTGGGCGAGACACTCATCGTCCGCCGTGCCGACCGGCACGCGCTCATCGTGCGATTCCCCGGCTCCACGTTCTTTTCCGTGCTGACGCGGAAGCTCGGTTGGAGCGGACTCGCCGACCGCGACGACAGACCGAAATGCTGACCGAGCTGCGAATCAGAAATTTCGCGATCATCGATTCCCTAACGCTGCCGCTGGCTCCTGGCTTCAACGTCCTGTCCGGAGAGACGGGAGCAGGGAAGTCGATCATCGTCGGGGCGCTTGGTCTGCTTCTGGGCGAACGGGCGAGCGGGGACCTCATCCGAACCGGCGCCGACCGCGCCGTCGTCGAAGGCGTGTTCGACGTCACTGGTCATGCGACGGCGGCAACTGTTCTCGATGACCGCGGGATCGATGTCGAGAACGACACGGTGGTCCTGCGACGCGAGGTGAGCGCGAACGGTCGTGCTCGCGCATGGGTGAATGGCACGACGGTAACTGCCGGCGTGCTCGCCGAGATCGGCCGTCTGCTCGTGAATCTCCACGGACAGCATGAGGCGCAAACGCTCCTCGACGTAGACGCCCAGCGCCAGATCCTCGACGCGTTCGGCGGTGCGACGGAGCAGGCGAGCCGCGTTCGCAGCGCCTACGATGCGCTCGTCGCTGTTCGTCGCGACATTCAGACGCTCGAGACTCGCCGAGCCGACGCCGAGCGGCGCGCCGACTATCTCCGTCACGTCACGCAGGAGATCGACGCCGCGCGACTCGTGGCAGGGGAGGAAGAACGGTTGGCGGAAGAGGCGCGACGCTTGGAGCACGCGGAGGAACTGCGTTCACTCGCACAGGGGATGAACAGCGTTCTCGACGGCGATGAGGATGCCGTGCTGCAGCGACTCGCTTCAGTGCAGCGTGCCCTCGCCAGCATCCAGCGGATCGACCCCTCGCTCTCGCGCCTGCAGGAAACGTTCGACGCCGCGTTTTATGGTCTCGAAGAGCTGTCGCGGGAGCTCGTGAC